>DASSKW010000015.1:0-14688 GCA_035690065.1 Gammaproteobacteria bacterium | reverse complement strand
CGCAGCTGAGTCATGGTTTCCAGCACCTGTTCCAGTGTCGCATCCGGTTCGGTAGTGCGGACGTTACGGGACATGACCTTCGATACTGACATGCTGCCCAGGGCATTACCGAATTCGGCAAAACGCCGCAGGATGTCGCGCTCGGTCAGCACTCCGCTTACCTTGCCTTTCGGGTCGGTGATCAGGATCGCACCGACACGATTGTCACACATGATCTTGACTGCAGTAGCGACATCCACATTCTCGCCGCTGACGACGGTACCCGTCCCCTTGTTGCCCAGCACGTCTGAAACATACATGGCCACCCTCCGATACCTGCATTACTACAAAGCATAGTCAAAGATTCGGGGCTTGCCAGCAAATCGCAGCCTGGACCGGAAAGATTTAAATCGGAGGGGTTCGTGGTCCGGGTTTACCAGGCAAGTTTGCGCTGATCGCGCCAGAAGTAGCCACTTTCAGTGGCTTCGGCTGCAGTCGCCAGCCAGACGATCGTCGCGGCCCCCTGTGCGGCGGAGCGCGTGGCCGCATCGCCACCCATGGCGGTCTTCAACCAACCGGGATCGACCGAATTCACGGTAATACTGCGTGGTGCCAATTCGGCGGCGAACACACGGGTGACTGCATTCAGTGCGGTCTTGGAGAGCCGGTAGCCGAGATACGCACCTCCCATGTCATGCAATGCCGCCATCCCGGTGGAGACATTGACGATACGGCCGCCTTCGGACATGAGCGGTACCACTGCCTGGATCAGACGTACGGCGCCAAGGGTGTTGGTGTTGAATATCTCCATCACTGTCGCCGGCGATACCTTGCACGGATCGCCGGATTTCACTCCGGTATCGCGGGAGGATTCTGGAAAGATACCGGCGTTATTGATCAGGATATCCAGATGACCGTGTTGCTCGCCGATATAATGTGCCAGAGCTTGCGCATCCTCGCTCGAATTCACGTCCAGTTTGCGCAATTCGACCGGCAGGTGTTCTTGCTCCAGTTTACGCAGGGCTTCGGCGCCGGTCTGCCGGTCGCGTGCGGTCAGGATCACATGGACACCAGCCTGTGCAAGCTGGCGTGCTATTTCGAAACCGAGTCCGCGATTGGCTCCCGTCACGACCGCAATCTTTTGTTTGTCCATGCTGTCTGCTGCCCTGGAAATGTGAAATATTAGTCCCTATCTTAAGGTCATACTGTTATTCATCCAACCGGATTTTGCACAGTTCAGGATCACACCATGTTCAGACAGGCTCAAAAAGGTCATATGACCACCCATGCCGAGGCCCTTCCCGGGCGCCCCACCTCGTTGGTCACTGTCGATCGACATATCGTCAACGGTCATCCGCTGCAAGCGCCGTTCCCGGCCGGCCTGCAGGAAGCGGTGTTCGGACTCGGTTGTTTCTGGGGTGCAGAACGCAAGTTCTGGCAATTACCGGGCGTGTATGTGACGGTCGCCGGTTATGCCGGTGGCTTTACGCCCAACCCGACCTACGATGAAGTCTGCAGTGGCCGTACCGGTCACGCGGAAGTGGTGCGGGTGATATTCGATCCGGAAAAGATCAGTTACCAGCAATTGCTGAAGACATTCTGGGAAGCACATGATCCCACGCAAGGGATGCGACAAGGTAACGATGTCGGGACTCAATACCGTTCCTGCATCTATACGTTTGGCGACGAACAGCAACATCTGGCAGAGCGATCGCGACAACATTACCAACAGGAACTGGAATCGGCGGGTTACCCGGTGATCACCACCGAGGTACGTGCCGCGCCGGAGTTCTATTATGCCGAGGATTATCATCAGCAGTATCTGGCCAGAAACCCGAGTGGTTATTGCGGCTTGCGCGGTACCGGCGTGAGTTGCACATTGTGAGTCCGATCTACGCTCGTCGGTAATCAGCGATTACGAGTTGACAATAATCTTCCAGATGGATTCCATTCGATCCAAAACGTGAATCGCATCACTGTCGGATGCATCCGAGCAGGGCAGCATCGCCTCTGGTACGTACAGAGCGGTGGATCATGATGGCGGATGACAGTCGGCGACTGGATCGTAAGTTGTCTGGTGAGAGTTACGATCCGGATGAATACATGCAATCTGTCAAATCGGTACGCGCGTACTGGCGTGAGATTGCGCGCTATCCGCTTTATCCGCAAGCGTTGTTGGCTACCGTGTTGCTGGGCGTCCTGCCCTGGGCGGCCGCTTACGGTAACTGGGTCGGGGCCTTGGGTGCGGTGCTGGGTCTTGGTTTCCTGGCGCAGTACCTGATCGGAGTGGTGCAGGAGACGGCGCTCGGACATGCCCATCCGCCGGCAGTGCTGGAGGAGATCGTCACGCAACCGGGTTATCTGCGCCCGGTGCTGTTGTTCATATATATAGCGGTGGTTGCCGGTTTAATGGGGCTGGTGTTCCGGTCAGGTATGGCCTTGCTGGTGTATCTGTTGTTTGGCGCCGGAGTTGCGTTACTGCCCGCATTCGTTGCGGTACTCGCCATGGTCGATGATTTCCGTGAAGCCGGTAACCCGCTGCGCTTGCGGCATTTCATCTTCAAGACCGAAGGTGGGTATTTCGCGCTCGGTCTGCCCATGGTGGTACTGGTCTGGATCGGTTATGCCGCCGGTGGCGGGATTGCGGGCCTGGTGTGTTATATCGTCGCCGCTTATCTTCTGATTGCCGTGTGCCATCTGCTTGGTTTCGTCGGCTGTCACCGTTATGCGGAACTGAATGCCGGATCGGACTGGCTCAGACAGGGTGAAGAGACACGCCGTCGCAATGCGCAGCATGATGTACTGACGAGCTTGCTGGCGGAGATCGATGCGTTCACCAACTCCGGAGATCCACGCACTGCCTGCGACATCATGTTCCGTGAACACAGCGGGCTTTCCAACCCACTTCAATTTCATGAAGACCTCTATCAGGCGCTGCGTGCGCGGGATCAGGATGTGCTGACGCTGGTACAGGGCAAACGATTGATCCATCTGTTGATGCAGATCAAACATACGGGCCGGGCCTTGACGGTATACGAGCAATGTCTCGACATCTCGACCTTCTTCAAGCCCTGGGACATGAGCGGGGTATTGCAGCTCGCCGAATCCGCATTGCAGGAACGGCGGCTGTCCTGTTTCGACAAGATCGTAACCAGTGTCGTGCTGCAATACCCTGATAGTCCGGAAACCATCACTCTGCAGTTCCGGCGGGCCCGGTATCTGACTGAAGTGGTAAAGGATGAATCCGCCGCACTCGCGAGCTTGCGTCCGATATTGACGGCGGAGACACATCCACTGTATCCGCGCATCACCGCGCTCTACCATGCACTCAAGGGCAAGGCCGCCTGACGATCGCGGCATCCTCGGCAATTTTATAACCTGCTACGATACCGTCATGTCCCGGGCCAGCCCGGTTGCCGGTGATGGCGCATGACGGAAGAATCCCGCGACCTCAGATTGCATGATCCGGAAGCCGATGCGCGCATGGTTGCGACCGCGTCGGTCTGGCGATATCTGCCGTCGATAATCAAGTACCCGTTGCGGGGCTATGCGCTGGGCGTCGTCGTGGTCATCGGCCTGATGTTCTGGCTGTTCGATATGGCGGGAATCTTTGCTGCGGCCATGGCGCCGATCACGCTCGGTTGGCTTGCGATATACATGTTCATGATCGTCGAGGAGACTGCGCTCGGGCATGCCATCGCGCCGCCGCTCGGTACTGAAGTGCTGGAGCATAATGATTATGGGCGCTT
Source organism: Gammaproteobacteria bacterium (assembly GCA_035690065.1). Taxonomy (GTDB): domain Bacteria; phylum Pseudomonadota; class Gammaproteobacteria; order Natronospirales; family REEB76; genus DASSKW01. The sequence continues at coordinate 10,960 of DASSKW010000015.1, read as the reverse complement.
GGTACTGGTGATCGCCTTCTGGCTCGGGGTCGCCGCACTCGGCAGTTACCTGATGCACAGGGGTATCGCCCAAGGCTCGCATATCTGCATGTTGTTCGGGGTGCTGGTATTTCCAGCTTTTCTGGTCACCATGGCACTGGAGGGCAGTGCCTTGTCGGCCCTCAACCCGCTCAACCTGCTGCGTTTCATCTACCACACGGGCAGCAGCTATCTGCTGGCCGTGGCCTTGTTGAGTCTCAGCTACGTGGCGCTCGCCGCGTTGAGCGGGGCAGTGTCGTCCCTGCTGGCGCACATGATCGTGGTCTATTTCCTGGTCATGAGTGCCCACCTGCTGGGGTTCGTCACTTACCATCGTCACGAACGTCTGGGTATCGAGGTGATGGTGACACGGCCCACCGAGGAGCGCGCACGAATGGCGGCGCAGCAGCACAGGCTCGCTGATGTCCTCGACAAGGCTGGCGCGCTTTCCGATGCCGGCGACTGGGATGCAGCGCGTGATCTGCTGCGCCGGGAGCCGGGACAAGTCGCGGATCTGCGTCTGTACCACGAAGAATTGTATGAAGCACTGTGCATACGCGGGCAGTATGATCTGTCACTGGTGCAGGGCAAGCAACTGGTGCGCTGTCTGGTCGTGCAGAAGCGGCTGGAGCGTGCGCTGGATATCTATGAGCAGTGCCTGGATGTAAACCGGCGCTTCGAGCCGGAGCCACTGGTGGATTGTGTCTCGCTGGCAGAGACGGCATTGAACAACCGGCGCTGGCCGTTGTTCGAGAAGATCGTCGCCGATGTGCCGCCACGGCATCCGCACAGCGATGAAGCCGTGGCTTTGCAGTTCCTGAACGCGCGTTATCTGGCTGAATACCGCAAACAGGACCTGGCCGCGCTGGCCCTCCTCAAGCCACTGGTCTCACATACCGGTCATCCCTGGCATACCCGGATACGTGCGCTGTATCAGGCACTGGAGAAACTGGCAGGCTGAGCAGAAGGCATAGGCCATGCCGGCGGTGCGCGCTATTTTCCCGATCGCCGCGGGGTCCGGTCTCGTTCGGTCAGAGCAGTCATGTTACATTTGTCGAAATAATCACGCGGATTGATGCACAAATGGGTAATTCATGACGGGGAACGGCGCGTGATCGAGATCGAGGGCTTGAGTTTCCGATACCCGGGCGCCGGGCGTGAGGCTATCCGGGAGTTGTCCCTGCAAGTCCGGCAGGGCAGTTTGTTCGGACTGCTGGGCCCGAACGGCTCCGGCAAGACCACGCTGATCTCCATCCTGACCGGACTGTTGACTCCCACCTCGGGGCGGGTTCGCATCGACAGCAGGAGCCTGCCCGCACAAGTTCGCGAGATCCAGGCCTTCAGCGCGCTGGTGCCGCAGGATTACGCGTTCTATCCGCGTCTCAATGTAATCGAGAATCTGCGTTTCTTCGCTGGCGCGCTGAAGATTCCTGCTGCTGAAGCGCGTGGACGCATCGGCGAGTCGCTGGCGGTGGCAGGACTTGAAGCCTTCGAGAAATCCCGAGCCGAACATCTTTCCGGTGGACTCAAGCGGCGTCTCAATCTCGCCATCGGCTTGTTGAATCGACCACGGCTGTTATTCCTGGATGAACCGACAGTCGGCATCGATCCGCAGTCGCGCCGTTTCATCCTGGAAGCGATCAAACGGATCAACGGCACCGGTACCACCGTAATCTATACCTCACATTACATGGAAGAAGTGGAGATGTTGTGCGACGAGATTGGCGTGCTCGACGATGGGCGCCTGCTGGCCCACGGTACCCTGCAACAGTTGTTGAATGACAATGCAGGTCAAGCCTTGACGGTGACCCTGGTAGAACCGGTTTCGGCAGGGCAGCGGGAGATATTGGATGCCATCGCTGGCATCGAGATCGATGGCAGGGAATTGAGACTGAAGGATTGCAGCGAAGCCGATCTGAAACAACTGATGACGCTGCTTACCCGTGAAGCACTGGGTATCAGCCGTCTGCAGTATGGATACGGCAACCTCGAAGAATTATTCCTGCATTTCACTGGTCGGCAACTGAGGGATTAGTCACACATGCAGTTGTTCGCACTGGTCAATAAAGAATTGAGATTGCTGCTGCGCGATTGGCACGCACTCTTGCTGTTGTTCGTAATGCCCGCGGTGTTCATCCTGGTCATGTCACTTGCAACGCAGAGCAGTTTTGCGGCGCATGAAGGCGTCAGCGTGAGTTATTACCTGCTCGATCAGGATCGCGGTCCGGAGAGTGCGTCACTGGTCAAGCGACTTGAAGCAATGCAAGACTTCAAGCGCATATCAGCCGATGACCCCGAGTCGGAGTTGATCGATCGAGTCCGGCGTGGCCAGGTTCAGTTCATCGTGCGTATCCCGGCTGGCTTCGGCAAGGCCATGAGCGGCGACAAGCCGATACCGGTGGAGATGCAGGCGGGGCCAGATGTGGAACCGGCTGTATATCAGTTATTCGTGGCTGCACTGCGGGGCGCGCTGGCACATATCTATCTGCGGGTCGCCATGGCGCCGTTCCAGGCACAGATGGCGCTGGCAGGTGGCGGGGGGCTCGATCTCGATACCGCGAACAAGTTACTCGACGACCAATCGCTCTATAAAGTGAATGGACAGAACCAGCGGCCATCGTCGGTGCAACAGAATGTCCCTGCCTGGCTGCTGTTCGCGATGTTCTTCATCGCGATCCCGTTGTCTACTACCTGGGTGCAGGAGCGGCAACAGGGGACCTATGCACGATTACGCAGCATGGGGCTGGGTTCACGTGCGCTGTTACTGGGTAAATTGCTGCCGTATATCGGCATCAATCTCCTGCAAGTTATCCTGATGCTGGCGGTTGGGGTATTCGTGGTGCCGTGGTTTGGCGGCGACAGCCTGACCCTGGGGCATGCGCCGTTCGCACTCTGCCTGATGGCATTGGTAGTGAGCTTCGCCTCGGTCTCTTATGCGTTGCTGGTCGCGAACCTGGTATCGACCAGCGAACAGGCGACTATCTTTACCGGCATCACCAATCTGCTGATGGCGGCAGTTGGCGGTATCATGGTGCCGAGTTTCGTGATGCCGCCATTCATGCAGACGGTGAGTCACTACTCTCCCATGGCATGGGGGTTGCAGGGGTTTCTCGACGTATTCCTGCGTCAGGGTGGGCTCAAGGCGGTGATACCGGAAGCCGCCGCGTTGACCGGCTTCGGATTAGTCTGTCTGGCTGCGGCTGGTCTGTTGATCCGGATGCAGAAAAGGAGGTAGGAAGTTATGGACAGAGAGCAACTCAAACTCGAACTCAAACAATTGATCGTCAAGGAATGTGAGAAGAAAGTGGCGCCGGAACAGATCCAGGATGATGCGATCCTGATCGGCAGTGAAGGCAGTCTCGCGCTGGACTCGTTGGATGCCTTGCAGATTGCATTGGCTGTCAAGCAGAAATACGGCAAGCGCATCGACGGCAACAACCAGACGCGTGCGGCGCTCACCTCGATAAATACCCTGGCCAGTTTCATTCTTTCAGATAACGCCTCCTGAGATACCGATGTCTGGCGCTTATATCCGTGGCATGGGTCTGAGTTGTGCGCTGGGCACAGACGTGGAAACTTGCATCACAGCCATGCAACAGATGCAGATCCGGCCTGTGCACGTACAGCTGGATGGATTCGACGAGCCGATGCGGATTCCGTATTACCGTATCCCGGATGGCGGTGACTTGTTTGATGACAGCCGTTTCACACGTCTGCTCGTACCGGTGGTACGTGCAGCGATCGTACAAGCAGGATTGAGTGCCGTGGAGCTTCGCAGGCTGCCACTGTTCACAGGCTCTTCATGTTTTTCGATCGGCTCGTCCGAAGTGCAGTATGCGAAAGCCCTGGCAGAGGGATCAGGTGCCGCGCTGCCGATGCCATTATGCGGATACCAGGATATCGGTGAGATCATCCGGCGTACGCTGGGATGCGCGGGCGATACCTATGCATACAATACTGCCTGCACCGCATCGGCCAATGCGCTGCTCGGTGCACTGCGGATGCTTGAAATGGGCTGGTATAGACATGCCTTGGTCGTGGGTGTGGAGCTGGCCAACCTCACCACGCTGACTGGTTTTTCCGGATTGCAACTTGTTGCAGACACCATCCAGCCCTTCGATGCGAATCGCAAAGGCATGGTGTTTGGTGAAGGTATCGGTGCGGTGGTGCTGTCCACACATCCCGGTGATGTGGGTGGTTTGCGGGTGGTCGGTGGCACAAATAATTGTGATACCCATAGTGTTACCACCGCCAACCCACAGGGTGATTCTGTCGCAGCGGTGCTGAGCAGTACTCTGGAACAGATCAAGCTGCAAGCAGGTCAGATACGCGGCATCAAGGCGCATGCCACTGCCACACCCACCGGGGATACCGCCGAAGCGGCGGGGATGCATCAGGTGTTCGACAGCCTGCCGCCGGTATCGGCACTCAAACCGTTCATCGGGCACACCATGGGCGCCTGCAGTATCAATGAGCTGGTGTTGTTCGGTGGCGCGCTGCAGAAAGGATTCCTGCCTGCCTCAACCGCGGTCGAGACCCCCGATCCGATACTCGGGGTATCTCCGCTCACTGCGCCTGTGGCAGCGCCGGATGGCTACTATCTGCTCAACCACTTCGGTTTCGGCGGCAACAATACCGTGCTGGCAGTAGAGAAGTTCACGCCGTGATTCAAGTCATCTCAGCCAGCCATTATCTGCAGACCGTCCCTGACGACACAGGGTTGCCGACGCTGGATTCGACCCTGAAGCAACTGTGCCGCGAGCCGTTTCGTCGTATCGACCGTTTCATCCAGCTGGCACTGCTGGGTTCGGCCCGATGTGCTGCCAGCCAGTCACTGCGAGCGGACTGCGGTATCTATCTCGGCTCCGGGCTCGGCCCGATCGGCAACAACGCAGTAATTCAGAAACGATTGATACACGATCACGAGATTCCCAAACCATTCAATTTCATCAATACTCTGGGCAGTGCAGCCGGGTATTACGTCGCGAAGAATCTCGACCTGCAGGGTCAGAACCTGTTCATCTCCCGGCGCGGTGCCAGCCTGCAAGCGGTACTGAGCATGGCGATGGCGGATCTGACGCTCGGCGTCGTCAGTCAGGCATTGGTCGGCGTGGTCGAAGAAGTCACGCTGCCGCTGGCAGAACATCGGCGACGACAGGGGCTGGCTGCCGGCATGCTGATGGCAGAAGGCAGCGATTGGCTGCTGCTGCAGACTGCTGGCGAAGGTGGCCGGCAATTACACCTGCAACGGTTCGCGGCATTTGTGGAGCTGCAGACGGTTCTGAAATCGGCGTGGTGTGACGGCGATACCGTGTGCTGTGCCCGCAGCATGGAGCAACCCATGGCGGATACCTTGCAACAGGACTATGGCAGCAGCACGTTACCTGCTTCGCAGCGGGGCTTCCACGACAGTCTGGAGACCGTTTCGCTTGCGGAGTTTGTCGTCGAAGGCAGGCAGAAGAATCTGTTTCTGGCGGACGGGGATACGGAACGTGGCTGGAGCTTATTTCATCTCGGCGCGTAACTGCTTGTAGATACGCTTTTCACGCTCCGCACAATCCAGCAACTGATCGGCCAGCATCCCGTAATCCATCGGCATCCGGTCCTTGCACATCTTGGCGGCATGCAAGGCAAACCGGCGCCATTCATCACCGACCGCTGTCAGGTCGTTTGCGATCCTGGCGAGTCCGGGCTTGCCCAGCAGACTGGCCGCTTCCTGCAGGAACGAGGCATACAGGAAACGGAAGCCGGCTCCACCGGTACCGATCTCTTCCTGCATCCGCACGATATGGCCGAGCAGCAGTTTGTTGTGATGTTCCTTGCGTGGATCGAGTTTACGGATCTTGCGCGATACCAGACGGATGCCGCGTACGCCCAGTATCGGTATCGGCGCATACAGCATCATGCCGGTAGTGGAGAGTATCCCTTTGCGGATGGCGCGTGGCAGGTCTATCTGTGACGGAATGAATTCAGGGTAATAGAGCATGCCTTTGGGCGCCATCACACCGCGTGTGAAACGGGCCTTCCTGAGATCATCGACTTTGCATTCGACCAGGATATCGATCACCGGATCGCTGATCAGATAGTTGTTGTCGCGCTTGCCGTACACCACCAGATTGTGGGCGTTGAAATGGAAACGCATATCCGGCGGGAAGTACGTCAGCCAGTATGCGGAAGTCTGGATACCGACCGCTCGCCCCTGGGCCAGATATCGATCGAGCGCCCGCATGCCAGCTTCAGGTTGTTTGAAGGTCTCGAAATGCATCCTGATACCGAGCCGCCGTGTCAGGCTGCGGATTATTTTGCCGGGGGGCATGCGATAGGCGAACAATGGCAACCCGCCAAACTTCACAAATGGCAGATAGGCGAAGCACAGGCCGGTGGCGATGCCGAACGCCATGGGTTCTGAGATCGGAACCTTTGCGTGACGCAACAGGGAGGAGATGACGCCGCTTTCGCAGTGCGCACTCTGTTGATGATCGAACGGGATCTCAATATCGGATGCTGGAACGGCAGCGCTCAAAAGTGCTGTATTCATGGTTTTTCCGGGAGAGTATCGAGCTGCCCGGGAGCGATGCCCAGCGCATCGGCATAACGTTGCCGACAGCTTTCGCTCAACTTCTGGAATGCGCCAACGCGAATATGTCTGCGTACCCGCCATTTGAAGAAGCCGGTGCTCTGTGCGAGCAGTACCAGGTCCATGCGCTGGCGGTACATGTGATATTCCAGCGTGGATGCCTGCCCTTGTCGTGCGCGCGTCCAGGCATCGACGGCTTGACGTTCATATTCCGCTATCGCCTGATCGAGCACGATCTCCTCGGCTTCCCAGCCGTTGCAGGGTGCGGGCACATAGCGACCGTCCTGGTCCTGCGCATACAGAAGTTTGCTGTGGCCCATGAAGGCCTTGGCATTCTGCTGCGGGACTTCTTCTCTTTTCATCTTGATCTCAGGGCCGGATGTTGCCGGCAGCATCGCAGACGGTGAGATGGATCCAGGCGGTGTTGAAGCGGCCGCTTTCCGGCACGTAACACAACAGGCGGTTGCCGGGTTTCAGCTTTCCGGAATGGAACAACTCCTCAAGCATGATGTAGATCGAGGCTGCACCGGTGTTGCCCTTGGTGTAGAGGTTGGTGAACCAGCGTTCGAACGGGATATCGAAACCGGCCTTCAACATGTGCTCACGGACCCGTTCGCGGAAATAATGCGAGGAGTAATGCGGCAGGAAGTAATCGACTTGTTCCGGTTTGAGATCCTTCAGTTTCGGTAATTCGCGCAACGGCCGCTCGACGGTGTAATACATCACATGTTCGTTGAGCTGTTTGACATCCTGTTTGAGCGTGAATACCGAACGTTCGGCCCATTCTGCCGGTTGATAGGCCGGCCAGCCCTTCAGACTGCCATCTGCCTGTTTTTCGGCACCGCCATACATGCAGGCGGGTTGTTCGTTGGCATAGGAACGTTCGACTATCCAGTCGATCCGCAGTGACAAACCTTCACGTGCTGGTTGCGGTTCGACCAGCGCCGCGCCTGCGCCGTCCGACAGCATCCAGCGGATGAAATCTTTCTGGAACGCGAGGATCCCGTTGCTTTCGAGGGCATCGACCTGGGCGTCGCTCTCGGCCTGGAAGTTGCGCGCGTGCATCACCGACGACGGCGTCTCGGAACCGGCGCTCACGGCATGCTGGAATTCGCCCGCGGCGACGCCGTACATGGCGTATTTGAGCGCGGTGGTGCTGCTGATGCAGACGCCCGAGGTGCTGATATTTTCACAGGGCGGTATCCCGAGTTCGCCATGCACCATGTTGGTGTGGCTCGGTACCAGCTGGTCGGCGAAGGTGGTGCCGCAAGCGAGCAGATCGATCTGTTCCAGTTTGAAATGACTGTTGACGAGTCCGCGCACGGCGGCGGCGGTCAGTTGCGCATTGCTGTGCGTAGCGCTGCCGGTAGCAGGATCGACCGCATAGTGGCGGGTCTTGATGCCGTTGGAGCGCAGGATGATGCGACGCGCACGTGACGGGCGGCCATTGACCATACCCAGCACGGTTTCCATCTCATCGTTGGTAATCGGGGTGTTGGGCAGGAACGCCGAAAGGTTGGTGATATATGCCTTGCCTGTCATCGTGAGATTCCGTCTTATTCGCCTGATGGTTGACTGAAATAGGTTTGCTGGGCCGCGATACGGTTACGCATGAGCGGCGCCAGAAGTGTCTTGAACAGGGCGCTGATGGGCAGCACGGTGATCAGCAGTGCGATCAGAAATACGATGTAGATCATCACCACCGGTTGCCGTGCCCAGGATCCCTGTTTGCCGAGCGCGCGCAACAATTTTCCCCAGGCCAGAAAACTGCGGCGCGCGGCTTTTTCGGTCGCGATCAGGTTAGTGTTGATCTTCACTGCGCCGAGACCGCGTAACAGATCGGTATCGAGCGGCTGATCGTCGTTCAGCACTTGCGCGATGCGCGCGCCGAAACGTCGGCTACCTGCAATCTGCTCCGGCTTGACTCCGGCACGCGGCGTCAGTCCGCCCAGCAGCGGACCGCGTTTCCCGGTCAGCATCCACAGCGGCGTGGCGAGGAAACTGCCGATGCTGCCGGCTTCGTCCACCAGCGCGATGTTGCCGACCAGACGAGCGCCACATGCGGACAACAATTCCTTGACCCGTTCCTGGGCCAGCAGCCACATATCGCGGCAGGCGATCACGGTTACCACCGGCGTGTCATGCAACAGGTTCTTTACCAGCGGGTCCTTGAGGAACGCTGTCGTGGGCAGTGACGGCGACAGAAACCAGACCTGATAACCGAGGATCACCAGGTCGAAGCGATGGTCCCGGGCGAGATCCAGTGGTTCGAGCTCGGGAGGGTCGAGATAGATCGCCTCCGGGAAGGTGTCGAAGAAACGCAGGATCGGCCAGGGGAACGGATAGGGGTCCCGGCAACGTAATACCAGATGCTGGACCTCGATCCCGGCGGCCTCGGTCAGCGGGGCTGCCAGGTTCCGGACCACCTCGCTCAATTGCCCACTGGGCGAAGCGTAGTGGACCACCAATACTTTCTTTTTGATCATAACTGATTGATCTTACTGACCATGTTCAACAAGTGGTCCAGTTTGGGACAGGCGTCTGCAACAGAGATCTTCCGCTCATCAGCCGGGGGAACATCATCGCATAGAGTAAATAATAATTCTGTAACATTTAACCGGCGGTCGGCGGAATTTTAGGGCCACCCCACGGATTTACCGGACGCAGTATCATGCCCCGATGGCGCTGAACTCATTCCATCCCGCCACCGTTGCGTGGTTCCGCAAGACTTTCGCCGCCGCCACCGGCGCGCAGGCCGAGGCCTGGCCGGTCATCAAGCAGGGCCGGCATACGCTGATCGCGGCGCCCACCGGTTCCGGCAAGACCCTGGCGGCGTTCCTGTCCGCGATCGACGACCTGGTGTGCGAAGGCGTGGCACACGGCTTGCCGGATGCCTGTCAGGTGCTCTACATCTCACCGCTCAAGGCCCTGTCCAACGACATCCAGAAGAATCTGCAGGCCCCGCTGGAGGGCATCCGCAACGAACTGTTCGAATCCGGCCTGCCGGATGTGGAGATCCGCGCCTGGGTGCGTACCGGCGATACCCCGCAGAGCGAGCGCGAGCGCATGCGCCGCACCCCGCCGCACATCGTGGTCACCACGCCGGAATCGCTGTATATCCTGCTAACCTCGGATTCCGGCCGCCGACTGTTGTCCACGGTGCGCAGTGTGATCGTGGACGAGATCCATGCTCTGGCCGGCAACAAGCGTGGCGCGCACCTGGCCTTGTCGCTGGAACGTCTCGCGGCGCTCACACCGCAACCGCCGGTACGTATCGGCCTGTCGGCGACCCAGAAACCGATCGAAACAGTTGCTCAATTCCTCACTGGCGGCGAAGCCTGCAACATCATCGATACCGGTCACATACGCGAACGCAGTCTGCATCTGGAATTACCGCGCTCGCCGCTGACGCCGGTGATGGCCAACGAAGTCTGGTCGGAAACTTACGACCGGCTCGCCGGACTCATCCAGACACATCACACGACGTTGATCTTCGCCAACAACCGGCGCCAGGCGGAGCGTACTGCCCGGCATCTCGCGGAACGCATCGGCGAACAGCATGTCACGTCGCACCACGGCAGTCTGGCGCGTGCACACCGGCTCGATGCCGAGCAGCGCTTGAAACGTGGCGAACTGAAAGCCCTGGTGGCGACCGCTTCACTGGAATTGGGCATCGACATCGGCGAGGTGGATCTGGTGTGCCAGCTCGGTTCGCCGCGCAGTATCGGCACCTTCCTGCAGCGGGTGGGCCGTTCCGGTCATGCCTTGAGTGCGTTGCCGGAAGGCCGCTTGTTTCCCTTGTCGCGTGACGATCTGGTCGAATGCGCGGCGTTACTCGGTGCCGTGCAGGATGGCGAACTGGATGCCTTGCGGGTGCCGGATGCACCGCTGGATGTGCTGGCACAGCAGATCGTAGCTGACGTGGCGTGTCGCGAATGGGACGAAGCGGAACTGTTCGAACACATTCGTCACACCTGGCCATACCGCGCGCTGACACGCGAAGAATATACCGAAGTGGTACGGATGCTGGCCGAAGGTTACGCGACCCGGCGCGGGCGGCGTGGCGCGTATCTGCATCGCGATGCGGTGAACGGCAAGCTGCGCGGCCGGCGTGGCGCCAAACTCATCGCCGTTACCAACGGCGGCGCGATCCCCGACCAGTTCGATTACGACGTGATCTTGTCGCCCTCCGGTTTGCGTATCGGTTCGCTCAACGAGGATTTTTCCTTCGAGAGTATCCCGGGCGACATCTTCCAGCTCGGCAACACCAGTTACCGTATCCTCAAGATCGAACAGGGCAGGGTGCTGGTGGAAGACGCGAAAGGCATGCCACCCAACATCCCGTTCTGGTTCGGTGAAGCGCCG
>DASSKW010000014.1:0-65849 GCA_035690065.1 Gammaproteobacteria bacterium | reverse complement strand
CAGGGCGACCGAAACGGTAGCGCTGGTATTGGAGCCGATATTACTGGGGCTGACCGTAATACCGCCTGCAACGAAGGGCGTACCGCTGCCAAGCTGAGGTACGGTGCCAGTAGTGCTGCCGCCAGTACCGCTGCCACTAGTACCGCCGCTGGTGCCTGAACCACTGCCAGCGAAATTGGAATTGTCACCACCACCGCAGCCAGCCAGTGCGGCGATGAGCGCCATCAGGGCGATGTTTTTAACGGTGCGTTTCATGGCAGTAATCCTCATTGAGTCACTCTGGCCCACCTGGATACGCTCGGATCTCATTCACCAGCGCTACTGTTGACACCCTGATCCATCAGGATTTTGGGGGTGACGAAAATCAGCAACTCATCCTTGTTGTTGGCGGTGATGGTGTTGCGGAATAACCAGCCGAGCAAGGGGATATCGCCCAGCAGCGGCACTTTGGTGACGGTGGTGTTCTTGGTGGTCTCGTACACGCCACCGAGCACGACTGTGTCGCCGTTATTGACCAGCACCTGGGTCTGTACATCACGGGTGTCGATGCTGGGTACGCTGCCGCCGGTGCCGGTCGAGACGTTCTGACCGACGCTGTCCTTGTGAACATCCAGATCCATGATGATGCGATCATCCGGCGTGATCTGTGGCGTCACATCCAGACTCAGCACCGCATTCTTGAACGATACGGTAGTCGCACCGCTGGAAGCAGACTGCTGGTACGGGATCTGAACACCCTGTTCGATATGCGCCTTGCTCTGGTTGGCGGTGATCACGCGCGGGCTTGAAACCACTTCGCCTTTGCCTTCTGCCTGCAAGGCAGAGAGCTCCAGGTTGATCAGATAATTATTCTTCAGGATCGCCAGTCCGATCTGGCCCAACGGCGCACCGGCTGGCGAATTGACATTGAGTTGGTCGTTCAGGGAAGGCAACGTGACCGGGAATTGCTGCCCCGTCGAGCCGATATTACTGATCGCGGAATTGATCATGGTGTTGGCACCGGTGGCATCGCCGGTGACGGCGATCAAGCCGTTATTGCCATTGATAGCGCGTACGCCGGTGGCACCGAACTTCACACCCAGGGCGCTATTGAAATCATCGTTGGCGATGACGATGCGTGATTCGATCAGTACCTGTTTCACTGGTATGTCGAGTTTGGCGATCATCCGGCGGATGTTGTCGAGATTCGCGGAGGTATCCTGGATCAACAAGGTGTTGGTGCGCGTGTCTACGGAGACGCTGGCACGCTTGGACATGATCGCCTTGTTGTTCTGCAACAGTTTCGCGATGTCTGCCGCTTTCGCATAATTGATCTGGATGAAAGCGGATTCCAGTGGCTCAGCTTCCTGTGCGGCCGATTCAGCTGATTCCTGGGCAGCTATCTCGCTCGCGGTCCCCACCATCATGACGTTGCCGTACTGACGAACCGCCAGACCTTTGCTGTGCAGGATGATCTCAAGTGCCTCATCCCACGGTACATCCTGCAATCGCAAGGTGATGTTGCCGCGTACGCTGTCCGACACCACGATGTTCTTGCCGCTGGCATCCGCGAGTATCTGCAATACGGCGCGGATATCGATGTTCTGGAAGTTCAGACTGATCTTCTGGCCTTTGTAGGACGTCCCACCGAGACCACCGGCCTGTGCAGAGGCCTGCTCCGAGACAGGTTTGAATTCGACCGAGAACGTGTTGTCGCTCTGATAGGCGAGTTTGTCGTATTTACCGGTCGGATGGATCACCAAGCGTGCACCAGTCGGGGTATTTTCAGCATCGACATACTGGACCGGAGTCGCGAAGTCCGAGACATCCATGCGCCGCACCAGCCTGGCAGGCAGATGGGCATTGGCGAAATCAACCACGACATCGGCGCCGGCATTATGGACATTGCCGACGATGCTCGGATCACTGAGATCGATCATCACCTGTGCGGTACCGCCGCTGCCACGACGGAAATCCACCGAGGTTAGAGTCTTGCCGGTATCCGGCGCTGGCGAAGTTGTACTTGCTGCCGCAGATGAAGCTGCTGCGGGTGCGGGAGTAGTCGCCGCCTTGGCAGACGCCGAAGCCAGCGTCGGTGCCGAAACAGTCGGAGCCGGGACGGGCACCGCGACGGCTGCTGCCGGCGGAGTGCTGGCGGGTCCGAAACTGGTGGGGTTGGCTTGTGCCACGCTCGTATCATTGGGGCCACTGCCGATGATCACGTAGACGGTATCGCCCTGGGTGGTGACGTTATAAGGCACCAGTGTGCCGAGATTGACAACTACGCGGGTACGACCACCCGCTTCAGCGGCAACCACGCTGTTAACGGCGCCAACACTGATGTTGGTCTTGCGGTTCTTGAGGGCGAGGCTGGTGTCGTTGAGATCCAGTGCCAGGCGTGCAGGTTGGTTGACCGTGAACGTCAATGGTTTCGGAGCCGGGCCGCTCAGCTTCAGTTCCAGCTGGACCCGCTCACCGGTCAACTTGGTCGCACTGATGGATTGCAATTGGTTTTGACCGGTACCAGTGCTTTGCGCGAACGCAAACGGCATATTGAGCAGGGCTAATGTCATGGCGCATGCGCCAACGAACCCCCTGCCGATGCTGATCCCGGGATGATTGTGTTTGATGTTCATGGCTTGCTGCCTCACCTTGCCGTTCAGTCGCCCAGTTGCACGTTGGTCGTCCGTTCGGTCCAGCCACCCTGGCCGTCCGGCACGATTTCACGCAACGTCAGGCCGGAATCGTCAATACTGATGATTTTTCCGAAATTCTGGCCCATGTAATTACCTGTCTTGACGCGATGCACGATGCCGTCACCATCACGAATCAATGCCCACAGGGTTCCACCTTCGGTGAGCGTCCCCAGCATCTTCAGGCTGTCCAATGGGAATTGCTCGAGGTACTCATGATTCCGATTGAAATCGGGATGAATACCGGAATTGGACCCCGCGTGAAGATTGGGATTGTTCAGGCTTTGCAACTGTGGATCGAATGGCGAACGTTTATCGGCATCCGCGTAGATGTAGGTTTCGAATGGTTTCACTTGTGGCAGCGGTTCGACGTAGCCGCCTTTGCGAGCCTTGACCTGATCCGCGTACTGACGCAGATCACTCATGCGATCGCCGCAACCGGCCAACAGCAAGGGGACTGTGGCCAGGGCCAACAATAAACAGGCGCGATGATTGGAATGAAAAGAGTTCATCACCGGCCTCTCTTCTTGGGTTTTCTTGGCCCGCTTTCACTTTCCTCGAGGTAGCGATACGTCTTGGCGGTCAGGGTCATGATCAGGTTATCCCCCTTGGCGTCGCCAGACAGGGGTTTGATATCGATGTCGTGTACGGTAACGATGCGTGGCAGAGCCGCCACGTCACTGACGAATTTGCCGAAGGAGTGATAACTGCCTTCCACCACGATACGGATCGGTTTCTCGGCATAGAAATCCTTGCGAATCTCGCCTTCCGGGCGGAACAGATCCTGCTTCAGGCCATCAACCTGTGCAGTCTGCGAGATATCCTGCAACAGGCTGGGAATCTCGGTCTGGCCGGGTAATTGGCGCAGCATGGTGCCGAAGGATTTGGTCATGTCTTCGAGTTGCTTCTTGTAGATATCAAGATTCGCCGCTTTCGAAGCTTTGTCTTCAAACTCTTTTTTCAGATCGATCTCTTTTTTGGCGTCTTGGGCCAACTGATCCCGTTGGTCACGGATCAGGAACCAGTACCCGGCGCCTACCACCACGACGAAGATCATGACTAAAGTAAGGATGCGAGCAAACAGCGGCCAGCTGCCGATGTTCTTGGGGTCCAGGTTCTGCAGTTCCTGGAATTTTCTATTCAGATCGTCAAGGTTCATGGCTACTTGCCCCCCTTGGCGTTTTTCTTGGCTGCTGCGGCAGCCTTATCTGTAATCTTTGCGGTGACCGAAAATTTCTGGACATGCGCGTTGGGTTTCACCGAGCTGTCTTTCTGTACCACCTGCAGATTCGGATCACTCAACCACATCGAGCTATCGATATTGCGCATGTAAGCCGAGACGCGTGCACTGGATTCAGCGATACCGTCGATGCTGAGCTCGGATCCCTTCTGCACTACGTGTGTCAGATAGACGCCCGGCGGCAGAGTCTGGACCAGTTGATCGAATACGTGGACTTCGGTGGGACGGCTCTGCTGCAATTGTTCGATGATCTGCATGCGTGCCAGAAGTTGCTGCTTGGTGTCCTGCAGGTCCTTGATCTGGGCTATCTGTTTATCGAGGCCGGAAATCTGTTCTTTGAGGTATGCGTTACGCGCATCCTGATTTGAGATTGCCGCACTCGCCAGACCATACATGGACAGGACCACGAACGCCGCAACGCCTACCACGACACCGGCCAGCAGATTGAAAGACTGCTGACGTTGTTTGCGCCGTTCTTCGCGCCAGGGGAGCAGGTTTATACGTGGCATGTCAGTCGAAGCTCCGTAAGGCCAAGCCGCACGCAATCAGCAGAGCAGAGGCTTCATTCTCGGCAAGCTGTGCCTTGGCGCGTGAGGACAGTTTCATCTTGCCGAACGGATTGCCTACCAGTGCCGGTGTACCCAGACGTTCGCTGATACGTTCGGCAGCCCCCGGTATGGAGGCACAACCACCACACACGATGATCTGGTCGAGGTGCTGGTGTTCGCTGGTGGAGGACTGATAGAACTGTAGTGAACGATTCACGGCCTGCGCCATGTCATCCATGAAGGGGTCGAGAATCTCGACTTTGTAATTATTGGGTAGTCCGCCTTCCTTCTTGGCTTTGCCGGCTTCTTCGTAAGTCAGGCCGTAATGACGCATGATTTCTTCGGTGAGCAGCTTGCCACCGAAATCGCTGTTGTAGTTGTAGATGATCTTGCGGTCATGGACCACGCTGAAGGTAGTGGTCGCGGCACCGAAATCCACCAGGCCGATGGTGCGGTCGAGCCCTTCATCCATCATCTGGTAGATAAGCAGTTCCACCGCGTTTTCCAGCGCGAAGACTTCGACGTCTACTACTTTGGCGGTGAGCCCGGCGACATCCATCACACTCTGGAGTTTCTGAACGTTCTCCAGGCGTGCGGCGACCAGCAGGACGTCCACCAGATCGGGGTCGTTTTCCGAAGCACCGAGGATTTCATAGTCGAATGCCACTTCTTCAAGTGGCTGGGAGATATATTGGTCGGCCTGGAGCTCGATTTGCTCACCCAGATCTTTATCAGACAGGGTGATGGGCATCTGGATCGTCTTGGTCATGACCTGCCCGCCGATCGCGACGGCGGCAAGTTTGCTATTGGGGCTGGCGCGCTTGACTGCCTTGCGCACGGCATCGCCGACCGCTTCCACGTCCATGATCACCTTGTCGGTGATAGCATTGGCAGGCATGGCTTCGGCAGCGAAGCTCTCTACTTTGTAGATTCCACCACTCTTGGAGAGTTCGATCAGCTTCACCGAGGAAGTACTGATATCAATTCCCACGAGAGGATGTGACGATGGCTTGAAAAGCACGCGTTTACCCTTCGCTAATTTTCTGTGGTCGGGTCCCCTTGGGGCCTCTCCAGGTCTTAAGTCACAGCTTCAATATATATCAATAAATGATTAAATCAAATATAGTTTTTCCATTTTCGGGTGTGCGCTTTGCGAGCACCCCAACCCGGCCCTGAGGGCCTTGTCGCAGGTATCGCATGCCCCGTTTGCCAAAAGCACTATATGTTGTGATTGCTGCCGGTCTGGCCCTCTTTGGATTGGGGGTGCTGGGGGTAGTGATCGCCTACCTTTATGTAGCCCCCAGTCTGCCTTCGGTGGCGGTTCTCAAGGATATCCGCCTCCAGGTTCCGCTGCGGGTCTATACCCGGGACGGGCGTCTGTTGGCCCAATTCGGGGAAAAACGCCGGATTCCGCTGTCCTTCGAGCAGATACCCAAACCGATGGTGAATGCCTTCGTGGCCGCCGAGGATGAGCATTTCTGGGAGCATCCCGGTATCGACGTGGAGGGGGTGTTGCGGGCGGCTATCCACCTGGCGCTCACCGGCGAGCGCAGTCAGGGCGGCGGCACCATCACCATGCAGGTGGCGCGCGATTTCTTCCTGACCCGCAAGAAGACCTTCAGCCGCAAGATCCGCGAGGCGTTCCTGGCGCTCAAGATCGAGCGTGAGCTGTCCAAACAGGACATCCTCACCTTGTATATCAACAAGATCTATCTCGGTAGCCGCGCCTATGGCGCGGGAGCGGCAGCGCAGGTCTACTACGGAACGGATGTCAGCCATCTGACCCTGGCCCAGATCGCCATGATTGCCGGTCTGCCCCAGGCGCCTTCGGCAGCGAATCCGCTCGCCAACCCACAGCGCGCCTTGGCCCGGCGTGGCTATGTATTGGGGCGAATGTTGTCCGACGGCTATATCACCCAGGACCAGTACAACCAGGCGATGGCAGCGCCGCTTACGGCGACCTACCATGAGCCAACCGCGGCCGTGAGCGCACCTTATCTAGCCGAGATGGTGCGCAATGACATGGTCGCCAAGTACGGCGACGACGCTTACACCGCCGGCTATTCAGTCATCACGACCATCGATAGCCGCCTGCAGCCGAAAGCGGTCGCGGCCTTGCGCCAAGGTTTGCTCGATTACGACCGGCGCCATGGCTGGCGAGGCGCTATCGCACACGTGGATCTGCCAAGCACGGCAGGAGAGGCAGAGTTCAAACAGGCTGTGGATAACCGGGATCATGTCGGCGACTTGTATCCATCACTGGTGATCACGGTGCAGGACCAGAGTGCCGAACTGTATGCAGATGGCATCGGCCTGGTACATGTGGATTGGGACGGGCTCAAGTGGGCGCGTAAATACCTCGACATCAACTCGGTCGGGGCCAGCCCCAAACAGGCTTCGGATATCTTCAAGCGCGGCGATATCGTCTACCTGCATCAGGATGACAAAGGCGACTGGAGTCTGGCCCAGGTGCCGACGGCGCAGAGCGCTCTGGTATCGGTGGATCCATTCGATGGCGCCATCGTGTCGCTGGTAGGCGGCTTCGATTTCAATACCAGCAAGTTCAATCGCGTCACGCAGGCGCATCGCCAGCCTGGCTCTTCATTCAAGCCTTTCTATTATTCGGCTGCGCTGGAACACGGATTTACGCCGGCCAGCGTCGTGAATGATGCGCCGGTGGTGGTGAAAGATCCGGCGCTCGGCGCCTGGCGGCCGGGCAATTACGAGGAGGGCGAATTCAGCGGTCCGACGCGCTTGCGCAACGCGCTGGTGCATTCGTTGAACCTGGTGTCGATCCGGGTATTGCAGCAGATCGGGATCGATTACGCGATCGATTACGTCAAGAAATTCGGTTTTGATCCGACTGAACTGCCACAGAACCTTACCTTGGCACTCGGCAGTGCCAGCCTTACGCCGTTGGAGATGGTGCGCGGCTACGCGGTATTTGCGAATCACGGTTTTCGTGTCACGCCGTATTACATCCAGCGTATCGAGGACGGTTCGGGCAAGACGGTCTTCGAAGCCGATCCGACCCTGGCCTGTGACACCTGCAGTGTGGATACCAGCGGCGCTATCAAGACGCTCGCCCCCGCGACAGCAGGTCCGCCACCTGTGATGCCGCAATTTGCACCACAGGTAATCTCGCCACAGAACGATTGGTTGATGACCAGTATGATGCAGGATGTTATCAATTACGGCACCGGACAGCAGGCCCGCGCGCTGGGCCGTGACGATCTGGCCGGCAAAACAGGGACTACCAACGGTTGGACCGATGCCTGGTTCGACGGGTTCAACAACGACATCGCCACCGTGGTCTGGGTAGGTAATGACCAGCCTTCGCAATCGCTGGGCAACGGCGAGCAGGGCGCCCGTGCGGCATTGCCGATCTGGACGAGTTTCATGGGTTCTGCCTTGCAGGGCGTACCGCAACCAGCCGATCCCTATCCTCAGCCGCCCGGACTGGTACGTGCACGCATAGATCCGGTGACAGGTTTGCTGGTCAGTGCCACCTCACCCGGCTCGATCTGGGAATACTTCGAAGCGGGACATCTGCCCGAGAAAGCACCTGACAAGAAGAAACAGAGCAACGGCTCCGATCTGTTTTAAGAAGGATGTGCTACTCTTTTTCGAGGCGCCTTTGGCAGAGCAATGATGACCCGACGCCCCTCGCTACGCAGTGACGATTCGCGGCGTCTGTTGACGCAGGAAGCCGCCCGCATCATGGCCGAAGAAGGCGTGCGCGATTTCCTGTTTGCGAAACGCAAAGCTGCCGAGCGCCTGGGGTTCGACCCTCGCAGCCTGCATATGCCGACCAACATTGAAGTGGAAGAGGCGCTGGTGGAGCGACAGCGGCTGTTTCAATCCGACTCCCAACCCCTGCAACTGCGCAATCTGCGTCGCACCGCACGTGAAGCCATGCAGTTGCTGGAGCGTTTCAATGCGCGTCTGGTGGGGCCGGTGCTGGCCGGTACCGCGGCCGCACACGCCGTCATCTACCTGCATGTATTCAGTGATATGCCGGAGCAAGTGGCGATATTCCTGATGGAAAAGAACATCCCTTACGAAGTGTCGGCGCGCAAACTGAAATCGGGCCGCGGTGTCGTGCATGAATATCCGGTGTACCGGTTCGTCGCAGGCGACATCCCGATCGAACTCACGGTGTTCGGCGTGGACGGTATCCGCGAAGCACCGGCCAGTCCGGTCGATGGCCGGCCGATGCGGCGTGCCTCACTGCGCGATCTTGAGCTGTTGCTTGCAGTGAGCGGTTAAGAACACGGGATATTTGCTGCTCAGTAATAAAGAAGCGGCTCCCATGGGAGCCGCTTCTTTATTACTGAAGATGCAGAGATCCGAATCTTCGCTATTTACGCTTGCTGATTTCCGTGTAGTCGCGTTTCACCGCGCCGGTGTAGAGCTGACGCGGCCGGCCGATCTTCATGTGCGGGTCAGCGATCATCTCCTGCCAGTGAGCCACCCAACCCACGGTACGGGCGATGGCAAACATCACAGTCATCATGTGCACCGGGATACCAAGTGCCCGGTAGATGATGCCGGAATAGAAATCCACGTTCGGATACAGTTTCTTCTCGATGAAGTATTCATCCTTGAGCGCGATCTCTTCCAGACGCAGCGCGAGTTCCAGTTGCGGATCGTCGTCGCGGCCAAGTTTCTTCAAGACCTTGTGGCAGGTCGCGCGGATGATCTGGGCACGCGGATCGTAATTCTTGTAGACACGATGGCCGAAGCCCATCAGCCGGAATCCGGAATTCTTGTCCTTGGCTTTCGCAATTGCCTTGTCGATGTTCTTCACATCGCCGATCTCTTTCAGCATGTTGAGCACGGCTTCGTTGGCACCGCCGTGCGCCGGCCCCCACAGGGTGGCGATGCCCGCTGCGATGGCGGCATACGGATTGGTGCCGGAACTGCCAGCCAGGCGTACGGTAGAAGTGCTGGCATTCTGTTCGTGATCGGCGTGCAGGATGAACAGCAGATCCAGTGCCTCGGCTGCGACCGGATCGACCCGGTATTGCTCCGCCGGTACCGAAAACAGCATGTGCAGGAAATTGGCACAGTAACCGAGATCGTTATGCGGATACACAAACGGCTGCCCGATGCTGTGCTTGTACACCGCCGCCGCCAGGGTCGGCATCTTGGCGATGATCCGGTGTGCGAACACTTCCCGGTGTTTGGGGTCATGGATGTCGGTGGAGTCGTGGTAGAAGGCTGATAGCGAACCGACCACCGCCGTCATCATCGCCATGGGGTGGGCGTCGTAATGAAAACCGTTGAAGAAGCGCAGGATGGCTTCGTTCACCAGGGAATGATGCTGGATGATATTTACGAAGTTATCCAGCTGGGGCTGGGTCGGCAATTCCCCGTACAGGATCAGGTAGGCGACTTCCAGGA
Source organism: Gammaproteobacteria bacterium (assembly GCA_035690065.1). GTDB lineage: Bacteria > Pseudomonadota > Gammaproteobacteria > Natronospirales > REEB76 > DASSKW01. The sequence goes on along the minus strand of DASSKW010000014.1, from coordinate 55,983 downwards.
AGCTGCTTTTCCCGGCCAACTGGTCCACGGGGTAGCCGCGATATAGCAGCACACCCTTGTCGCCGTCGATGTAGGTGATCTTGCTCTCACAACTTGCGGTCGCGACGAAGCCCGGGTCGAAGGTGAAGATGCCCTGATCCTTGTACAGGCCGCCGATGTCGAGCGTGGCCGGGCCCAAGGTGCCTTCGCGGAGCGGAAGTTCACTGGTCTTGTTATCCGGGGCAGTGATTTTGTACAGCTTGCTGCTCATCGCATGAATCTCCGGTATCCGCCGGCGCCACAGGCAGGCGGGGTCACGAACGTGGCACGGGGGCTGGATACGAACCAAGCCGCCCGGGCTGGCGCACGAACAGGAAGGTGCCCACAGGATCAGGCGGCAGGCCGCAGTTTATCTCAAGGGGCAGGCAGTCCTGAAAAATATGGGCGCCGACAAAAAGAGCATGCTCATGGAGATGAGACATGGCCCTTTGAGGGTGTCTGGCACATGGCCAGACAGTGCATTGTATCACTGGCGGTCCCGAATCTTCGCTGACCGCAAGTCATCGCCCTGCCGGGCCGGGTAACTCCCTGAGAGCAGCTCCCTTAACGACACGAGGCGCCGTGGGCGCCTCGCTGTCATCCAATCGTCAGCACGTCGTGCGATACGACTATGCGGATTTGTTGCCGTATTTTTTGCGGAATTTGTCCACTCGGCCGGCCGTATCGACGATCTTCTGCTTGCCGGTGAAGAACGGGTGGCAGCTTGAGCATACTTCCACGTGCAGATCATGTCCCAGGGTGGAGCGGGTCTGGAACGTATTACCGCAACTGCAGGTGACGTTAATCTGCGTGTATTCAGGGTGGATGCCGGCTTTCATGGAAACCTCTGGATCGCGGGCCTTAAGCCATTTTTGAGAGCCGCGCATGATACTCCGCAGCCTCTGGCCGGGCAAGTAGCGATACAGATATAGATGTATCGGGGTCACGATGGACAGTTACAGGTGATTCATCAGGATTTACTTCATCCAATTTCACTAACTGATTGCTGTCACAGAGGAAAACAGCTTTTCCACAAAATCTGTGGATAACTCTGTGGATGGAATGCTACCGGGTGTTGCCAAGTCCCTGTCCGGGCTTGATTTGTTTCAAAACGGTGAATTCTTGAACAGGAAAATAAATCTATTAATACAATAGGTTACAGAAATTCTCCAGTCAGGCGTTGCGGAACATGCACGGCGGTTCCACGGATTAAGTCCAGAACCAGCATGTGTGCATAACCTCTTGTTCGGGGCGGAAAAACCATTTTATGAGGCCGATGGCATGACGGCTGGTGGTAGCGTCATGATCCGGTCCAGCCGGAATCTCGGGCGGTGTTGCGAGCTTACAGAAACTCTTTGCCGCCGCGGGTATCGAGGTCTTCAGGGGTGAGTGTTTCCAGATCGGCGACCCTGTCTCTATCCGGCCAGCGCAACCGCAGGCTGGTGTGATGCAGGATCGCCAGTCGGTACCGACTGCGGGGCGCGCAGGGGGCAGGACGGTAACCGGCCATCGCGGCTCCGTGTTTTGCCTGGTTCAGGCGGGGTTGCCAGCGGCGGGATCAGGATTTTCCGGCGGCGGGCAGGAATAGCTGTTGTAACTCATTTAGATAGGCATGTCCCCGATCGGTCACTCGCCATCCGCCGTCACCTGTGCCGGCTAGCAGACCCAGTACCACCGCTCGTTCAACCGACGGGCGGACACTGTCGAAGTCCTGTCCAGTGCCAATCGCGAATTCTGCTTCGGTGAATCCAGCCATCAGCCGCAACCGGTTGAGCATGAACTCGAAACCCAGCTCGGTGGCCGTCACGACATTGACCCCGCCGATACCTGCCGGGCTGCCGGCATCCCGCAGGTAGCTTGCTGGATGCCTGACTTTCCAGAGACGCCAGCGGCTACCGTCGGTATCTGTCAGTTTGCCGTGTGCGCCCGCGCCGATTCCCAGGTAATCGCCGAATCGCCAGTAGTTCAGGTTATGCAGGCACTGCCGACCGGAGCGAGCGTAGGCGGATATCTCATATTGAAGATAGCCGTTGTCTTCGAGTAGCGACTGACAACCCTGCTGCATGGCCCAGATGGAATCCTCTTCCGGCAGCGACGGGGGCTGTGCATAGAACAAGGTGTTGGGTTCCAGTGTGAGCTGATAATGGGACAGATGCGCGGGCGCGAGCGCGATCGCGCTGCGCACGTCCGCTTCGGCCTGTGCGAGCGTCTGCCCGGGTAACCCGTACATGAGGTCGAGATTGAAGTTGTCGAGACCCGCAGCGTGAGCTTCTTCGGCTGCACGGACCGCTTCATCCGTACTGTGGATGCGGCCGAGTTTTTCCAGTTGCTGCGGATCGAAACTCTGTACGCCGATCGACAGGCGAGTGATACCAGCTGCCTTGTATTCCGCGAAGCGGCCATGCTCCACAGTACCGGGATTGGCTTCCAGTGTGATCTCGCACCCGGCGGCAAAAGATATCCGCTGTCGGGTTTCATCCAGCAAGCGGGCGATGGCTTCCGCACTGAACAGACTCGGCGTGCCGCCACCAAAGAACACGGTCTCGATGCACCGCCCACTCACCCGCGGCAGATCGAGATCCAGATCGCGCAGCAGCGCATCGACGTATTCACGTTCGGGCAAGCTCGTCTTCAGCGCATGTGAATTGAAATCACAATAAGGGCATTTGCGCACGCACCAGGGCAAGTGCACATACAAAGAAAGTTGAGGCAAGGCAGTCACGCGGTTAATACACGAACGGCGCTATTAGTCGGGTATCTGGGTCAGCGCAGCGACCAGTTTTTGCAACGCCTGACCGCGATGACTGAGCCGGTTCTTTTCCTCCGACGACAGTTCCGCTGCGGAGCAGCCGCGTTCGGTGACCAGGAACACGGGGTCGTAGCCGAAACCATTGTCGCCACGCGGTGCAGCGAGGATGCGGCCCTGCCAGACACCTTCGCAGATGATGGGAGCCGGGTCCGACGCATGCCGCATGAACGCCATCGCGCAACGAAACCGCGCACTGCGACGTTCGAGCGGTACAGCCTGCAATGTGGACAGCAATCTCCCAGTGTTTTCGGCATCGCTGGCGTGTTCGCCGGCATAACGTGCGGAATAGATTCCCGGCGCGCCGTCGAGCGCGTCCACTTCCAGACCGGAATCGTCGGCGATTGCGGGCAGGCCGGTCTGGCGTGAGGCATTACGCGCCTTGAGGATCGCGTTTTCCACGAATGTCAGGCCGGTTTCCTCGGCTTCGGTGACCTTGAATTCGGTCTGCGGTATGACCTGGATATTGCTGCCCACCAACATCGCAACCAACTCGCGCAGTTTGCCGGGATTGCCGGTGGCGAGGACGACTCGTCTCATCCGTCCAAAGCCGCGCGTTGTTTTGCGATCAGGGTTTCGATACCGCTGCTCGCCAGTGCCAATAACCGGTCCAGTTCATCGCGCCGGAATGCATGACCTTCGGCAGTACCCTGGATTTCCACGAACGCGCCTGCATCGTTCATCACCACGTTCATGTCGGTCTCGGCGTGCGAATCTTCCTGATAGTCGAGATCCAGCACCGGTTCACCGGCGACGATGCCGACCGATACCGCTGCGACTGCACCGTGGATCGGATCGCGTTTGATCAGCTTGCGCTTACGCAAGGCGTGGATCGCATCCGTCAAGGCGACGTAACTGCCGGTGATCGCGGCAGTACGCGTGCCGCCGTCAGCCTGTAACACGTCGCAATCGAGGGTGATGGTGCGTTCGCCGAGCGCTTCCATATCCACCACCGCGCGCAAGGCGCGGCCGATCAGACGCTGGATCTCGAGGGTACGGCCGCCCTGTTTACCGCGCGCGGCTTCCCGATCCGAACGCGTGTGCGTGGCACGCGGCAGCATGCCGTATTCTGCTGTCACCCAACCTTTGCCGGCACCTTTCAGGAAACCCGGCACGCGCTCTTCCACGCTCGCGGTGCACAGTACCCGGGTATCGCCGAATGCTACCAGCACCGAACCTTCCGCATGTTTGGTGTAATGGCGCGTGAGCGTGACGGGGCGTAGCGCATCGGTGGCGCGGTTGTCGTGTCTCATTGAAATGGTTACCTGTAGCGTCGGAATCGAAGGACCAGAGATTATACGGATATTGTGTGCCTGATATTTCAGTCTTGCCAACGCAGCGCCACGCCGGTGACGTTGTCGCTCGAAGGTGAAGCGCGTGATTCCGCTTCGCCCGCGACCAGCTCCAGTGACAATTGCAATTCCAGGTTCGTACCCAGCTCGTTCGCGATGTAGCTGTCTTCCAACGGCGCCCACAACCCATCGGAACACAACAGCAATACATCGCCAGCAAGCAGCGGGTGCGGTGGCGCGATCGCGATGGTGGGCAGCTCGGGATCACCACCAAGGCATTGATCCACGAAGTTGCGTAACGGATGTCGCGCCATGTCTTCATCCGACAGCAGACCCTGCCGGGCCAGGATCTCCACCGCGCTGTGATCGCGGGTACGGGCCAGGACGTGCTGGTCACGGATCAAATAGATGCGGCTGTCGCCGACATGTGCCCAGACGGCCACGCCATCGGTAATCAGACAGGCGGTGATGGTGGTGCGAGGACGCACTTCGGGCGGCAGTTGACTGCCGAGCAAGACCACGGCTTCGTGGGCATCCACGATGCTCATGCGCAGGAATTCGGCTGGATCGTGGATGTTGCCACGGGTCTGCTTGAAAGCACGGATCAGGGAATCGACTGCGCTTTCGGCAGCCACATCGCCGGCCGCGTGCCCGCCCATGCCATCGGCCACCGCCAACAGAATCAGGGAATCCGTGACCACCACGCTGGCACGGTCCTGATTCTCGCTACGATTGCCTTGACGGCTCACTTGGGCGGTTTCGACGTTCAAGCCAATGAGCCTCTTTGTAATATTAGCTTTCGAGGAACAAGGCGTTTAGCTTACCATTCCGCCTTCCATCCACCGCCTTCGGGCACAGGAATCTGCATGATCTGCAGCATGACAGGGTTTGCACGCGGCGAGGCGCGGGGTGCATTCGGTACGCTGATCTGGGAATTGCGTACGGTCAATCATCGCTATCTGGACATGAACCTGCGCTTGCCGGAAGAGCTGCGCGCGCTGGAACCCGAGTGCCGCGAACATATCGCGGCGGCATTGCGCCGGGGCAAGCTGGATGCGCAGCTGCGCTTCGAGCCGGCCGCGGGTGCGGGGGGTGAACTCCAACTGGACGAGACCCAGTTGCAGGCGGTAGCCGCTGCCGCGATGCGGGCGGCGGCCTTGGCAGGAACCAGCAGCGGCGTGAATCCGCTGGATCTGTTGCGCTGGCCGGGGGTCGTGAAACAGCCCGCCCTGGATATCGAGACCGTGGGGTCGGAAACGCTGCGGCTACTGGATTCGAGCCTCCAAAAATTGACCACCATGCGGGCGGACGAGGGGCAGCGCACTGCGGCCATGCTGCGTGAACGGGCCCAGGCCATCGCCGGGATCGTCCGCGAAGTCCGCGAGCATGCAGGGAGTATCCGCGCCCGCTTGCAGGAGAAGTTGCGAGCCCGTTTCGAGGAGTTGCAACTCGCTGCCGACCCCACCCGGCTGGAGCAGGAACTGGTCCTGTTGCTGCAGCGGCTGGACGTGGCGGAAGAACTGGATCGTCTCGACAGCCATCTCGTTGAACTTGCCTCGATCCTGAAGAAGGGCGATGCGGTGGGGCGGAGGCTGGATTTTTTGATGCAGGAATTCAACCGTGAGGCCAATACTCTCGGTTCCAAATCCCAGGACAGCGCTATCACCCAACGGGTGGTCGAGCTCAAGGTGTTGATCGAGCAGATGCGCGAACAGGTACAGAATCTTGAGTAATTCCCTGCAGCGCCATGGCCACCTGTACCTGATCACCGCGCCCTCTGGGGCCGGCAAGACCAGCCTGGTCAAGGAATTGGTCCGCGAGCACCCGGGACTGAAGTTTTCCATCTCCTACACCACCCGCCCGCAACGCCCCAGGGAAGAACAAGGCCGGGACTATCATTTCGTGAGCGTGGGCGAGTTCCGGCGCATGGTTGAAGCCGGCGAATTTCTGGAGCACGCCCAGGTGTTCGATAACTACTACGGGACCGCCCGACACACGGTCGAGACCAGCCTGAGTGCAGGCCAGGACGTGTTGCTGGAGATCGATTGGCAAGGTGCGCAGCAGGTCCGGCGTGCCATGCCCGAGGCGGTGAGCATCTTCATCCTGCCGCCTTCCTTGCCCGAGCTGGAACGGCGCCTGCGGAATCGGGGTACCGACAGCGACGAGGTGATCGCGCGCCGGCTCCGGGACGCGGTGGCGGACATGTCTCACTGGCCGGAATTCGACTACGTGGTGGTCAATGACGAATTCAGCCATGCCCTGACTGCGCTCAATGCCATCCTGGCCGGTCAGGGCGACGCCAGCCGCGCCGGACGCCCGGATCTGGCGTCCATCGTGGCTGCGCTCTTGGCGTGAGGCCGTCCGCTCAGGTAAACTGAAAGGCCCTGATTTTTTTGGCTTTTTCAGCATTACGGAGTTTCCATGGCCCGCGTCACCGTCGAAGACTGTTTGAATAACGTCGATAACCTGTTCCAGCTGGTGCTGGTCGCCACCAAGCGGGCACGGCAATTGTCCCGCGGGGTCGAACCTACGGTAGCCTGGGAAAACGACAAGCCCACGGTGGTTGCGTTGCGTGAAGTTGCAGCCGGCAACGTCGGTCCCGCGATCCTCGACGAGATCGAACAACCGATCATCGAAGAGCCGGTGGAACAGCAACCGGTCGTAGTGATGGACGCGGAGGATCCACTGTAGGGCACCTCTAAAAATGTCTCTTTTGCTTTCTGGGGGTGTTAGAAATGACCTCGAAATCCTCATGTACTAGCGTGTACACTCCGGTTCCTCGGTCATTTCTGCCTACCCAGAAACCAAAATCCCTGATTTTTAGCGGCGCCCTGTAACGGGGTCGGTACGACCCGCCACAACATGTCACACACCGCTTCCATCTTTGATCGCGTCCGGGGGAAGCGGGTTACCGGACTCGAAGCGCTACTCGCCAAACTCCGTACCTACCTGCCACAGGAGCAGGTGGACGATGTCCAGCGCGCCTATCAATTCGGCGCACACGCTCATGAAGGTCAGCGCCGACTCAGTGGCGAACCTTATATCTCACACCCGCTAGCCGTCGCCATGATCCTTGCCGATCAGCGTATGGACTATCACACCATCGAAGCGGCGTTGCTGCACGATGTCATCGAAGATACGCCGACACTCAAGGAAGAATTGATCAAGGATTTCGGCGGCGAAGTGGCGCAACTGGTCGACGGCGTCTCCAAACTCACCCAGATCAAGTTCGAGAGCCGTGAACAGGCGCAGGCGGAGAATTTCCGCAAGATGATCCTTGCCATGGTCGAGGACATCCGCGTCATCCTGGTGAAACTCGCCGATCGTCTGCACAACATGCGCACACTGGGCGTGATGCCGTCACCCAAGCGCCGCAGGATCGCGCGTGAGACTCTCGAGATCTATGCACCTATCGCGCACCGGCTCGGGATGAGCGCGATGCGCATGGAACTGGAGGATCTGGGTTTCGAAGCCTTGCATCCGCTGCGCCACAAGGTGCTGTCGCGTCATCTCAAACGCGCGCGCGGCCACCAGAAGGAGATGGTGCAGAAGATCACGACCAGTCTGAATCAGGCTTTGGAACGTCATGCAGTCCAGGCCAGTGTTGCCGGTCGCGAGAAACATCTTTACAGCATCTACCGCAAGATGCGGGTCAAGGGTCTGTCTCTGAACGAAGTGCTGGACGTGTATGCATTCCGCATCATCGTGGATCAGACCGATACCTGTTATCGCGCGTTGGGCGTGGTGCACGGTCTGTACAAGCCGGTACCGGGCAAATTCAAGGATTACATCGCGATCCCCAAGGCCAATGGTTATCAGTCATTGCACACGGTGTTGATCGGGCCACAGGGGGTGCCGCTGGAAGTGCAGATCCGCACTGAAGACATGGAAAAAATTTCCTCATCTGGTATCGCCGCACACTGGATGTACAAGACCAGTGGCGGTGGCGCAACTGCACCGGAAGTGCGCGCACGGGAATGGCTGAAGGGTGTGCTGCAGATGCAGGAAGGTGCCGGCAATTCGCTGGAATTCCTCGAGAACGTCAAGGTCGATCTGTTCCCGGATGAAGTCTATGTATTCACGCCCAAGGGCGATATCCATCGTCTGGCGCGCGGCGCGACCGCAGTCGACTTCGCCTACGCGGTGCATACCGATGTCGGTAATGCCTGCGTCGCGGCGAAAGTGAACCGGCGGCTGGTGCCGTTACGCACGCAACTGGAAAATGGCCAGACTGTCGAGATCATCACTGCGCCCAAGGGCCGTCCCAATCCAGCCTGGCTCAATTTTGTGGTCACCGCAAAGGCGCGCGCCAATATCCGGCATTTCCTCAAGAACCTGCAGCACGATGAGGCGGCCGCGTTGGGGCGGCGCATGCTGGAGCGTTCGCTCGCTTCACTCTCACTCAAGTTCGATCGTATCCCTGACGAACGAATCGAAACGGTGATCCGCGAATTCAAGTTGCAGGATCAGGATGAATTGTTCGAAGCCATCGGTCTGGGCCAGCATCTGGCACCACTGGTCGCGCGTCGCTTGATGCCTGTTCAGAATACCGGAACTGAAGCCGGGAAACCCGGCGCGCCATTGGCGATCCGCGGTACCGAAGGGCTGGTAGTCACATTCGCGCGCTGCTGCCACCCGATTCCGGGTGATGGCATCGTCGGCGTGCTGACTGCCGGCAAAGGCATCGTGATCCACCGCGAGGAATGCGGCAATCTCAACGATTACCGCAACCAGCCGGACAAGTGGATCGAGGTGCAGTGGGAGAGACGCATCAAGCGCGAGTTCCCGGTCGAGATCCGCGCCGATGTCGCCAACCAGCGCGGCGTGCTGGCGACGGTGGCGGCAGCCATCGCCGAGATGCGTTCCAACATCGAGCATGTCAATCAGCAGGACCGTGACGAACTCACCTCGGTGCTGACCTTCGTGTTCGGGGTGAAGGACAGGGTGCATCTGGCGCGTATCCTGCGCAAGTTGCGCGGCTTGCCGCAGGTGATCCGGATCCAGCGAACCCGCGCCTGAGGGTCTCGGTCGAGACGACACCGGCGTGGTTGTTTATCATTGCATCACGTTCAAACTTTCAACTCAATCGAGGCTGCCATGACCCGTACAGCTATCTTTACAGACCAGGCTCCGCGCGCCATCGGACCTTATTCACAGGCGATCCGGGTCGGTAATACGGTCTATCTCTCCGGACAGATCGCCCTCGATCCGAAGCGTGGCGAACTGGTACAGGGCGGCATCGAGACTGAAGCAAAACGGGTGTTCGATAACCTGAAAGCGGTGGCGGAAGCGTCCGGTACGGGGCTTGGGCAAGTAGTGAAGCTGAATATCTATCTGCTTGATCTGGGCGACTTTGCCAAGGTCAACGAGATCATGGCCGGGTATTTTCAGGAACCCTATCCTGCGCGCGCGACGCTGGCGGTCGCCGCGCTGCCGCGTGGCGCGAAGATCGAAGTGGACGCGGTGATGGTGGTGTGACGGCAGCACGGATGCAGGCCGCAGGCAAGACATACTCAGGGCCGGTGCCGATCACGCGCTTGCGTGGAGTCGGGCCGCAGGTTGCAGAGCGGCTGGAGCGGCTGGGCATCTACAACGTGTCCGATCTGCTGTTTCATCTCCCCACACGTTACGAAGACCGCACGCGGATCACACCCATCGGTGCGTTGCGCCCCGGACTGCCGGCTGCGATCGAGGGTGAAGTGCAACTGGCCGAGATCGTGATCCGCCGCCGCCGGATGCTACTGGTACGGATCAGCGACGGGACCGGCGCGATCACTTTACGCTTTTTCCATTTCAACCAGGCGCAAGCCGATGCGCTGGCGCGCGGTGTGCGCCTGCGCTGTTACGGTGAAGCGCGTTCGGGCGCAGTCACGCTCGAGATGATCCATCCGGAATACCGGATGGTGATGCCCGGGGTTGCGATGCCGCATGAATCCGCGCTCACTCCGATCTATCCCGCGACCGAGGGCATCGCACAATTAAAGTTGCGCGCGCTTACCGATCAGGCGTTGAAGATTCTGGAATCCAATCCAGGATTATTGCCGGAGTTGTTGCCCGCTGCTGTCCTCTCGCAGAACACCATGCCGGCGCTGGCGGACGCGGTGCGCTATGTACACCGGCCGCCGACGGATGCGCCGGTGGCCCTGTTGATGGATGGCTCACATCCGGTGCAGCAACGCCTCGCGTTCGAGGAACTGCTTGCACATCACCTGAGCCTGCGGCAATTGCGGCTGAATGCCGAACGCAGCGATGCACATAGCATCGGCAAGGAATCGGGATTGTCGCGACGTTTTCGCGAGTCTTTGCCGTTCCAGTTGACCCATGCGCAACAAAGGGTCAGCGCGGAGATATTGCATGATCTGGCGCAAGCGCATCCGATGCTGAGACTGGTGCAGGGCGATGTCGGTTGCGGCAAGACGGTAGTCGCGGCGATAGCGGCCCTGGCCTGCATCGGAGACGGATTCCAGGCGGCGCTGATGGCGCCCACCGAATTGCTTGCCGAACAGCATTACCGCAATTTCAGGGACTGGTTCGTGCCGCTCGGCATCGAACCGTTACTACTGAGCGGACGCATGAAAGCGGGTGCACGCCGCGAAGCGCTTGCCGCGTTGCAGGAGGGCAAGGCCACATTCGCGATTGGTACCCATGCCCTGTTCCAGGAGGAGGTGGAATTTCAGTCGTTGGCGCTGGCGATCATCGATGAGCAGCATCGTTTCGGTGTACATCAGCGCCTGGCGTTGAGCGAGAAAGGGGCGGCTGGGGGGTATCGACCCCATCAACTGATCATGACAGCGACGCCGATCCCGCGCACCCTGGCGATGACCGCCTATGCGGATCTGGATGTATCTTCCATAGACGAATTGCCGCCGGGGCGGACGCCGGTGAAGACTGTGGTGTTAACCGAGGCGCGTCGCGATGAAGTGGTCGCACGCGTCCGGCATGCCTGCCTCGAAGGCAGGCAGGTGTATTGGGTGTGTCCGTTGATTGAAGAATCGGATGTGCTGCAATGCCAGGCCGCTGAAGATACTGCGGCAGCGCTAACCGTGGCGCTGCCTGAACTGCGCGTCGGGCTGGTGCACGGACGTATGCAAGCCGCGCACAAGGAACGCGCCATGGCGCACTTCAAGTCCGGCGATACCCAGTTGCTGGTCGCGACGACTGTCATCGAAGGGGGCGTGGATGTCCCGAATGCGAGTCTCATGATCGTCGAGAATGCCGAGCGTTTGGGTTTGTCGCAGTTGCACCAACTGCGCGGCCGGGTGGGACGTGGCCGGGTCGAATCAAGTTGTGTACTGCTCTACCACGCACCGCTTTCGAGTACCGCGCGCGCGCGCCTCAAGGCCATGCGCGAGACCAACGATGGCTTCGAGATCGCACGTCGCGATCTGGAGTTGCGTGGCCCCGGTGAGATGCTGGGCACCCGGCAGGCCGGCGAATTGAAACTGCGGATCGCTGACCTGACCCGTGATGCTGCATTGGTCCCGGAAGTACAGCGTGCTGCAGCACACTTGCTGGGACAGCAACCGGAACATGTCGCACAGATAATCCGGCGCTGGTTGGGCGACAATGGCCGTTATGGACGAGTCTGATCCATCCATGGCGCAACCTTCGAACATCGGCCTGGCGGTTGACGGCTGGCGCCCGGTGACAACGTGGCCAGCCGTCGAACGGCCGCCGGCTCTTTGGGAATGGCTGACGCATACCGGCTCGCTCACGCAGAAATTGCGCGCGCTGGCCAAAGATGCATTCCATGTTCAGGTGTTGAAAGAAACCGGCATCGAGCTTGCTACCGGGGACGCACAGTTGTTGGGAGTACCGCCCGGTAGCGCGGCACAGTTGCGGGAAGTCTATCTGTGCGGTGCCCAGCCTTTGGTCTTCGGGCGCACACTGGCAGCGAAGCATGCGGCTGTACAGTGGCTGGAGCAGCTTGGTGCCCGGCCGCTGGGAGATCGGGTATTCGCGGAGCAGGACGCGATGCGCGGCGAGATCGAAGTGAGACAGGTGACAGCGTCCGAAGCGCTGTATCAGGCAGCCGTATGCGATTTGCCGGAACCGCCGAGCATGTTATGGGCGCGGCGCTCGGTCTTGAGCGTACAGACTGCGCGATTGTTGATCTATGAATGTTTCTTGCCGGGAGTGGATACCTGATGGATGCACGGATCGAAGCCTGGTTTAAACAGCTGCGTCGCAGCCGGTTGATGAAACGCTGGCTGCCGAAAGTCATCGAACGTGCATGGGCGTACCTGCGCCTGATGCGGCTGCACCGGCCGATCGGCAGTTTCCTGTTGTTATGGCCGACCTTGTGGGCCTTGTGGTTGGCCGCGGACGGACACCCCACGCCGAAACTGTTCGTCATCTTCGTCATCGGTGTGTTCATCATGCGCTCGGCCGGTTGCATCATGAACGATTTTGCGGATCGCAATTTCGATCCGCATGTCAAACGCACCCGCGCGCGGCCGCTCGCGACCCGCGAAGTCAATGTCTATGAAGCACTGGCACTGTTTGTATTGTTGGGTTTGGTGGCGTTTGCACTAGTCCTGACTTTGAACTGGCTCACCGTGGGACTGGCGGTCATCGGACTGGTGCTGGCGATGTCGTATCCCTTCATGAAACGTTACACCTATCTGCCACAGCCGTATCTGGGGCTGGCGTTTGGCTGGGGTATCCCGATGGCGTACGCGGCCACCACGGGGGGCGTGCCGACCGTGGCCTGGTTGATCTTCATCGCCAACATCATCTGGGCCACGGTCTACGACACCATGTATGCGATGGTCGATCGTCCTGACGATCTCAAGATCGGCGTCAAATCCACCGCCATCCTGTTCGGTGAACTGGATCGGCTGATAGTCGGGATCCTGCAGGGATTGTTGCTGCTGACGCTATTGCTGGTGGGACATCGCCTGCAACTCAGCGGTGCATATTATGCCGGGCTTGCTTTTGCGACGGGTTTTGCCGTCTATCAACAATATCTGATACGGCGTCGTGATCCACAACGTTGCTTCCAGGCATTTCTGAACAACAACTGGTTCGGTGCGGCGGTGTTTGCCGGCATCCTGCTGCATTACACCTTCACGACGGGTTGAGACCCGATTTCAGAACGAAGCGGGAGTGTATTCGTTGATGAATTTCACGAAGGCATCCGGCGGCAGCGGCTGGCTGATGTAATAGCCTTGTGCGCTGTGACAGCCCATGTTCTTCAGCATCTTCAGCGTCTCGAGATCTTCGGCGCCTTCTGCGGCGACCTGCAGATCGAAGGCCTGTCCCAGGCCGATGATGGTACGCACGATGCCCGCATCGGCCTTGTCCGTTAGCAGATTCATCACAAAGCTTTTATCTATCTTCAGTTCGGTAGCCGGGATGCTCTTGAAGTTTGCCAGCGAGGAATAGCCGGTGCCGAAGTCGTCGATGGAGACGCCGACACCCTTGTCCTTGAGGCCGCGGATGGTGTCGAAACTCAGTTCCGGATGCCGCATCACGGCTGATTCAGTGATCTCGAGGATCAAGCGGTTGGGTTTGGTGCCCCAGATCGCCATCGCATCCACCACCCGGTTGATCAGTGAATCATCATCCAGCAGGGAAGGTGAGATGTTTACTGCCACTGACAACGGTCCGAAACGCATCGGCCAGTTGGCGGCATGTTCCAGCGACATGTTGAGTGCTGACCAGGTCAGGGCTTTCAACTGGCCGGTACGCAAGGCGATAGGGATGAACATGCTGGGCGGCACCAGACCGCGCCGCGGACTTTGCCAGCGCAACAGGGCTTCAGCGCCGCAAGGCAAGCCGCCACGCAGGTTGATCTTGGGCTGATAGTAGATCTGCATCTCGCCGTTCTGCATCGCGACATCCATCTCACCTTCGATATCCCAGGCGTCGCTGATCTCATCCGGTGCTGCAGCGCTGTACACCGCGTATGGTTGATTGTTGGATTCTGCAGAGGTCAATGCCAGCGCAGCGTGCTGCACCAGATTCTCGGGGGTTGCAGCATGTTCGGGGTACAGCGCGATGCCGATATGGATACCGGTCGTAATTGCCGTACCATCGATCTCGAATGGCGTCTCGAGCGAGCGCAGGATCTTGTTGGCAGCGAGTATGGCGTGCCCTTCATTGAAGACGTCGGGCAATATCATGGTGAATTCGTAGTCGCCGGTGCGGATGATGCGGTCATCGCGACGGCAGACGTTGTCCAGCCGTTCCGCCATGTATTCCAGCAACGCCTCGCTGCGGTTGTGTCCGAACAGGGCACTGAATTCCTGGCCACGCTTGATCTGTATCGCCAGTAATGCCAGCAGACGATCGCTATCCTGGGTACGCCGGATATAAGACGCGAGGTAGCGATTGAGCGAAGGGCGGTTGGGCCGCAGCGAGAGAATCTTGTCAGTCATGGCCTGCTCTCCAGCTGCCGGAATTCAAAGATACAGTTCCTGCGGATCAACTCCGTACGCACCTGGTTCCAGACACTTGTCGATCCACAATTTCTCGACTTTTTCCAGTTCATTATTGTTCAGAAGATCGATAGTCTCGAAATTCCGCAGACGCTTCTTGCGTTCGTCGAGCACCACCATGATCTTCGGTCTGAGTCGACGCGCTTCGTTCTGGGAGACGACTATGCCCACCGCGCCACTGTTCAATTCCACCAGTGAACCGGTGGGAAATGCCCCGACGACCTGCATGAATTGCTCGACCACCTCGGTCTGGAACAAGGTATTGCGCCAAGTATAGATCTCGCGCACCGCTTCATAGGGCGAACGCTGTTTCGAATAAGGACGGATGCTGGTGATGGCATCGTAACAGTCCACCATGCCGGCGATCTTGGCGAAGGTCGGGATCTGGTTGCCTTTGAGCTTGTCAGGATAGCCACTGCCGTCGAAACGTTCATGATGGCTGTGCACCATCTCGATGATACGGCGAGTTATGCCGTCGCTGTTTTCGAGGATCGCGACACTGTAATCGACGTGATTTCGTACCACATGGATCTCGGTAGGGGTCAGCGATTGCGGCTTCATCAACAGGGTTGTCGGTAGCCGGGTCTTGCCCACATCGAACAGCATGCAGCCCAGACCGATCTCGTAGAGCGCCTGGCGATCCAGGCCAAGATGGCGGGCGAAAGCGATGCCCCAGACTGAACAGCCGACCGAGTGGTGATAGCTGTACGAATCGTGCTGTTTCATGCGTGCCAGCCAGATCATCGCATCCGGATTGCGCAACACGCTTTCCACCATCGGTTCAACGGTCTGCTTGGCCAGCTCCATGTCGAGTTGCTCGCCGTTCTGCAGCGCGGTGAGGATTTCCTGCAATGCTTCGGTGGCTTCGGCATGCACGCGGCGTGCGGCTTTCATCTCCTGTTCCACCGGTACGGATGCGGTATAGACAGTACGGTTGCGAGCCGCTCCGCCGGTACTTGTACGTGGCGAGGGGTAGCGAAGACTGGTCACACCCGTGATGGTGTGTTCGCTGCTGGGTCCGGTCTTGCTGGCCGCGCGCGCGGCGGTGGTCTCACTCCCGCCGCCGCTCTGCTCGGTGTCGATGAATACGTATTTGCAGTAGCGACGCAACTCCTCGATCTCGTCGGAGCTGCGGATATAGAAACCCTGAAACAGGAATGGGGTTTCCGTCCACGGCCGGTCGAGACGCGTCACATACATGCCAACCTCAAGGCTGTCAGCATCGACACGGACTTGATTGGGGTTACTCACGTCCGCTCCATGACGATTTTTTATCGAGGTTGTACATGGCCTGCATCATGCTACAGAAATTATGGGGGATATGCCGGGCCAGAGCCGCAGACCACGGGGTGGTCGCTAAACACTGCTTAAGAATTTGATTTAACAATAAGTTCCCATTTTAACCGAGTCCGCCAGCTTTGCAAGAATTTTCAGGGCCGTTCAGCCAGCGGCACGAGCCAGGCTCCAGACCCTCACTTCCCTGGCCCCCGCCTCGTGCAGGGCAAGACACAGAGCCGAAGCCGTGGCGCCAGTGGTCACCACATCATCAAGGATAGCGACGGTCAGCCCCCGCACCCGGGGAAAGACTTCGAATGCCCCCTGCAAGTTTCGCTGCCTCGATTTTGCGTCGAGGGTAGATTGCACTTCGGTGTGGCGGAGCCGCCGGCAGAGCTCCGGCACCAGGGGAACCCGCAACCGGCGGCCCACAGGCCGCGCCAGCTCCAAGGCTTGATTGAAGCCGCGTTCCTTGAGCCGGGCAGGGTGCAACGGGACTGGAATCAGACAGTCTGGACGGGGGGCGGGATCTGCGGCCAGATACCCCGCCAACAGGCAACCCAACAAATTGCCCGTAGCCAGATCGGCCTTGAATTTGAACCGCTGGATCAGTTGATCGAGTGGCCAGGCATAGCGCAACGGGCTAACCGCAGCGTGCCAGGCTGGCGGATGGCGCAGGCATTGGCCACAGACTCTGGACTCCTCGTCAGCCGGTAGAGGTGCGGCACAACGCTGGCAGGCATGCCGGTTCCATGGCAAATCCCGTTCACACGCAGCACAGATATCCCGCTTCGCCCCGGTTTGCCGGCCACACAGCAGACATGTCGGCGAGTAAAAGGTGTCCTGTATGTTTTTTAACCAACTGTGCAGCATAAATAAGCACTTGAGTTGACAGACGCCCGGCTGCGGCTAAACTGCCGGGCTATCCAAGCAGGAAATCGAGTCCCGGATTTTGAATAGCTTGCAGGGCATGGTGGATGTCCATGCCATTTGATGCAACCCATGTGCCACGAGGATTCCCCATGTCAGTTGTTGATATCCGTCATGACTGGACGCTTGCCGAGGTCCAGGCTCTGTTCGCACTGCAGTTCAACGACCTGTTGTTCCAGGCCCATACCGTACATCGGCATCATTTCGACCCCAATACAGTACAAGTTTCCACCTTGTTATCCATCAAGACCGGAGCCTGTCCGGAAGATTGTGCTTATTGCCCGCAGAGCGCGCGATATCACACCGGCCTCAAGGCGGAAAAACTCATGCCGGTCTCGGAAGTGCTGGAGAAAGCGAAATTGGCGCACGACAGCGGCGCGACCCGTTTCTGCATGGGTGCTGCCTACCGGGCACCGAAGGACAAGGATCTTGATTCGATCATCGAGATGATCGTGGCGGTGCGCGGGCTCGGGATGGAGACTTGCGCGACGCTCGGGATGTTGACTCCGGCACAGGCGCAGCGTCTGGCAGATGCCGGACTCGATTACTACAACCACAATATCGACACCTCCGCAGAGTATTACCAGGAGATCATCTCCACGCGCAGTTTCCAGGATCGGCTCGACACACTCGGGCATGTGCGTGCTGCCGGCATGCACGTGTGCTGTGGCGGCATCGTCGGGATGGGCGAAGACAAGCGCGACCGTGCAAAGATGTTGCACACGCTGGCGACCTTGCCGGAGCATCCGGAATCGGTACCGATCAATCAGCTGGTGCAGGTGGAAGGCACGCCACTGTTCGGCAGCGCCGGTCTCGATCCTTTCGATTTCATCCGCGTGATTGCGGTGGCACGCATCCTGATGCCCAAGGCGCATGTGCGTCTGTCAGCCGGGCGCAGCGAGATGAGTGACGAGATGCAGGCCTTGACCTTCTTCGCTGGTGCGAATTCCATCTTCTATGGCGAGAAGTTGTTGACTACCGGTAACCCGGATACGGAAGCAGACCAGGCATTGTTCGCGCGGCTCGGCATCCGGCCCGAACCGTATCACGCGGATGAACGGCACGCACACATCGATTTGCACGCAGCGGAACATGAACGCCGCGCAACGTCTTGATGCGAGTCTGCGTGACGAACTCGAGACGCTGAAGTCCAGGCAACTGTATCGTCTGCGCCGTATCGTCGAAGGTCCGCAACAGGTCGAGCTTGCGATCGATGGCAGCCGTTGCCTGAATTTCTCCAGCAACGATTACCTCGGACTTGCGGCACATCCACAACTCGCTGCGGCGGCGCACGATGCGCTGGAACAGTACGGGCTGGGTGCCGGGGCCGCGCATCTGGTCACCGGACACACTCGCGCCCATCACTCGCTCGAAGAAGAGTTGGCAGAATTCACCGGCCGCCCGCGGGCGCTGCTGTTTTCCAGCGGCTACATGGCTAACCTCGGGATCGCGAGTGCCCTGCTCAGACGTGGGGATCGGGTATTCGAGGATCGCTTGAACCACGCTTCATTACTGGATGCCGGACTTGCCAGTGGCGCACGTTTCAAACGCTATCCGCATGCGGACGTCGCCACACTACGCAGGCAACTTGTCCCTGATGACAGACCCACTTTGGTGATGACCGATGGCGTGTTCAGTATGGATGGCGACGTAGCGCCGTTAACGGAGTTGGCGGAGTGCGGGCAAGCCGCCGGGGCATTCCTGATGGTCGACGATGCACATGGCGTGGGTGTGTTGGGCGCCACCGGGCGCGGCAGTCTTGAACACTTTAAGTTGGGCATGGATGAAGTGCCGATCCTGATGGGTACCCTCGGCAAGGCGCTGGGGAGTTTCGGAGCATTCGTGGCTGGCAGCGAGGCCCTGATCGAGACCCTGATCCAGCGCGCCCGCACTTATGTATTTACGACGGCGCCACCACCGGCATTGGCCGAAGCGTCGCGGGCGGCATTGCGTCTGGCAAGGACCGAGACCTGGCGACGCGAAAAACTGCATGGCCTGATCCAGCGTTTCCGTGACGGTGCGCGACAGCTAGGCTTGCCGCTGTCGCCATCGGCGACAGCGATCCAACCGCTGGTGATCGGCGATGCCGCACAGGCTTTGATCCTTTCGGAGAGGCTGCGCGCACTCGGATTACTGGTGATCGCGATCCGTCCGCCAACGGTCCCGGCGGGCAGCGCGCGGCTGCGCATCACGCTGACTGCGGGACACGACGAACAGCAGGTGGACCGGTTGCTGGCAGGGTTGCAACAAGTGATGCGGGAGCCGCACGCATGAAATTGCATACGGAAGTGCGGGGCAGCGGGCCGGAGCTGGTGCTGGTGCACGGCTGGGGCGTGAACAGCGGTGTCTGGCAGCCGATAGTACCGCTGCTCGCAAAGCATTATCGCGTCACCAGCGTGGATCTGCCCGGGCACGGTGCCAGCAGCAAAGTATCGATGCCGGTCTCGCTCGCTGCGGTCACGCAACAGGTGCTCGAAGTCGCGCCGTCGTTCGCGATCTGGCTGGGTTGGTCATTGGGTGGGCTGGTCTGTCTGCAAATCGCCGCGCATTTTTCGGTGCGCGTGCGTGGGTTGATACTGAGCAACACCACGCCGAGATTCATCACCGCAGCGGATTGGCCGCACGCCATGCCGCCTGCCCAGTTGGATGTGTTCGCCACGGAACTGACGCTGGATTTTGCCGATACCGTAAGGCGCTTTCTTGCCCTGCAAGTGATGGGCGATCAGCATGCGCGCGCCACCTTGCGCGCCTTGCGTGACAGCGTGCTGTCGCGCGGCGACCCGGACGCCGGCAGTCTGGCGGCAGGACTTTCGATCCTGCGGGATAGCGATCTGCGTGATGACCTGAGGCATATCACTGCGCCGACTCTGGTGATGGCAGGTGCGTATGACCGGGTGACCCCATCACAGGCCGGTGAATTCATGGCATCGGCCATCAAGGACGCGGAATTCATCTGTTTGCCACGTGCCGCGCATGCACCATTCATTTCACACTCGCTCGATTTCGTTCAGGCCCTGAATACTTTTACGGGCAGGAAAATTCCGGGACCGGTCCATGAATACGCTAACTGAAGAAGATGTTTTCCGGCTCGATCGGCGTCAGATACGCAAGGCATTCGATCATGCTGCACGCGGTTACGATGCGGCCGCAGTATTGCAACGTGAGATCGGTGCCCGGTTACTGGAGCGTCTCGAACTCACCACGCTCACACCTGCCCGGATACTGGATCTGGGTTGCGGTACGGGCCATCAATTGAATGCGCTGTCCAGGCGGTATCCGCGGGCGCAGGTATTGGGTCTCGACGTGGCGATGGGCATGCTCTCGGCTGCACGCCGTCGCCAGGGCTGGTTCAGACGCAAGCCGCTGGTGTGTGCCGACGCCATGCGCCTGCCGTTCGCTGCCAACAGTTTCGAGTTTGTGAATTGCAATCTGATGTTGCAATGGTGTGATGACCTGGATCAGGTGTTCGGTGAATTGCGTCGCATAGTGCGCCCACACGGGTTGCTGCTGTTCAGCAGTTTCGGGCCGGATACGCTCAGGGAATTGCGTGCCGCCTGGCGCGATGTGGATGCCTTCAATCACGTGAACCGATTCATCGATATGCACGATATCGGGGATGCGTTGATCCGGGCCGGTTTTGTGGAACCCGTCATGGATGTGGAGCACATCACACTCACTTATGCGGACGTGCGCCACCTGATGCGTGACCTGAAAGACATCGGCGCCCACAACGTGACCGCCGGACGTGCGCATTCGCTCGGCGGACGCCGGCGTATCGACAAGCTCGCGGCGGCATACGAACAGTTCCGCCATCAGGGGCGCTTGCCCGCGACCTATGAAGTGGTCTATGGCACGGCCTGGACCCCCGCCTATATCCCTGCGGACATGTTGACTGCTGACGAACTGCGCATTGTCATGGGTGAGAGGGGACGGGCTGGGGGGGCGGGCTGATGCGCGGCGTGTTCGTCACCGGTACCGACACCGGCATCGGCAAGACGCTGGTGAGTTGCGGTCTGTTGCGCGGTTTCGCCGCGGCCAGCTTGCGCAGCGTCGGCATGAAACCGGTGGCGAGCGGTGCAATACACACCCCGGAGGGTCTGCGCAATGACGATGCGCTGGCTATCCAGCGCAGTGCGAGCGTGCCATTACCTTACGAATGGGTGAACCCGTATGCATTCGAACCACCGATCGCGCCACACATCGCGGCTGCAGAAGCGGGCGTGCAAATCGAGTTATCAGTGCTGCTCGATACTTACCGGCGGGTGTGTGAACGTGGCGACGCGGTGGTCGTGGAAGGGGTGGGCGGCTGGCAGGTGCCGCTTGCGGAGCGATTAAGCTTGCCGGAACTGGCGCGGGCGCTGGCGTTGCCTGTGGTGATGGTGGTCGGGATGCGGCTCGGTTGTCTCAATCATGCGTTGCTCACTGCGCGCGCGATCCGAGCCGATGGCCTGCGACTCGCCGGCTGGATCGCCAACCGGGTAGAGTCCGAATTTCCGCGTGCAGATGAGAATCTGGCGACTCTGCGTGAGGGACTGCCGGCGCCCCTGTTGGGTACAGTGCCCTATATGGCCGTGCCGGAAAACGGGCTCGTGGACAAGTATCTTGTTACTGTCGCGCAACAGCTTTCCTGAGTGAAATCCCTGTACATTCAGCTATCTGTCGGATAAGAACCACGGTGATCCGTGATTGATTAACAGACCTTTTCCGTTGCGCAGACTAAGGTCATGCAGTAGCATACAGGCCCAGTTTTCAGCCTGTTTTCGTCGGGGAGAAGTGCTGGATTTCAGTACGGCAGGACGCCCCGAACGGCGTGCAGCAAACCTTGCTGCGGGGTGTCAGGGCATGTTGGAGATCGAACTGGATGCGGCTTCCCAGCGCATCGTGATGGTTCCGAATCGCTCGCTGACCCGAACGGCTCTGTGGGTCTTTTACGGCAGTCTTTCGGTTGTGACCTTGGTGTTGGCAGGCTGGTTCGCGTTGCACGGGTTCTGGCCGGTACTGGTATATGCCGTACTCGAGCTGGTCTGGCTCGGGTTCTGCCAGCGGTTGTGTTGGCAACGGGGCGGCTACAGTGAACAGATCGTGGTGCGCGGCGAGAGCGTGATCGTGGATCGGGAGCGCAGCCATCATCGGCACGAACACATGGAATTTAATCGCTATTGGGCCCAGGTAGTGGTGAAAGTACCTGACGCGAGATTACACTCTCGCAGATTATTCATCCGTTCCCATGGCCGGGAATGTGAAGTGGGGCGTTGTTTGGCGGACGACGAACGTGACAGCTTGGAACAGCGCCTGGCCAGCCTGATCGGCCCCGTGGGAAACATGGGCCGGATTTGAGGGATGGCGTACAGAACGATATCCATCAGGAGAAAAATACGCATGGTCATCAACATATTCAGGAACGCGTTTCGCAGCGCAATGATCACGGTGCTGACGTTCATGTCCGGGGCGGCATTCGCCAGTGATGCGGATATGCCTTCAAGCATCAACATGCCCCAGGGTGTGACGCCCATCAGTCACAATGCCTGGTGGATACACATGTTCGCGTTCTGGGTATGCGTCGGGATCGGCGTCGTAGTGTTCGGGTTGATGATCTGGTCGATCATCTTCCATCGCAAATCCGCCGGTTACAAGGCTGCGCATTTCCACGACAACACTTTCTTCGAAGTGACCTGGACCATCATCCCGTTCATCATCCTGATCGCCCTGTCGATCCCGGCTGCCAAGGGTTTGGTGCGTATCTACGACGCCAGCGAGCCGGATATGACCGTGAAGATCACCGGTTATCAGTGGAAGTGGCAATACGATTACCTGCAGGACGGATTCAGCTATTTCAGCATGCTAGCGGCCGACAGCGCGAAAGCCAGCCGGCTCGATTCGGGTATCGACCCTGCCAGCGTGCCGCATTATCTGCGTGACGTCGATCATCCGCTGGTGGTCCCCGTCGATGAGAAGATACGTCTGCTCATCACCTCGAATGACGTGATCCATTCGTGGTATGTGCCGGATTTCGCAGAGAAGACCGATGCGATTCCGGGTTTCGTAAACCAGGCCTGGATCAAGGTGGAGAAGCCCGGTATCTATCGCGGCGGCTGTACCGAGTTATGCGGCCGCTGGCATGGATTCATGCCGATCGTGGTGGTGGCTGAGTCGCGGGACGATTACCAGAAATGGGTGGCCGCGGTGAAAGCTGGCGGGGGCGCCTATATCAATCCGCAGACGCTGCAGCCGGAACAGAACGGCAGCCCGGTGGAGTTCGCCCCGGCAGTACTGAATTTCAATGCGCCGACTGCGGCGGCGGCACCTGTCTCCGCACCAGTTGCAACCGCAGCCCCGGCTCAGGCGGCAAACAAACCTGCTGAGGCAGCGACACCGGCTTCCAGTTCTGCATGGACCATGCAGATTGCCATGACCCGCGGCAAGCAGGTCTTCGATCAAAACTGCGCGGCCTGCCACATGCCGGATGGCAAGGGTAATCCGGCCATGAGTGTGCCGGCTATCGCCGGTGGTCCCGTCCCGAATGGTCCGTTAGCGGCGCATATCAGTCTGGTATTGCAAGGCAAGGGCATCATGCCGGCCTGGGGCAAGATCCTGAAAGATGACGATCTCGCTGCCGTCATCACTTATGAACGCAACGCCTTCGGTAACCACACCGGGGATCTCGTCAAGCCTGCCCAGATCAAGGCTGCACGCTAAAAGGATCATGAGGAGAATCAGATGAGCAACACTGCCGTAGCACACGAGCACCACTCCGAACACCCGAGCGGAATCTGGCGCTGGATCTCCACCACCAACCACAAGGACATCGGTACTCTGTACCTGTTCTTCAGTTTGTTGATGTTCTTCGTCGGTGGCAGCTTCGCGATGATGATTCGCGCTGAGCTGTTTGAACCCGGTATGCAACTGGTCGACCCGTTGTTCTTCAACGAGCTGACCACCATGCACGGTTTGATCATGATCTTCGGCGCCATCATGCCGGCGTTCGTGGGCCTCGCCAACTGGATGATCCCGATGATGATCGGCGCGCCGGACATGGCGTTGCCGCGTATGAACAACTGGAGCTTCTGGCTGTTGCCGTTCGCATTCCTGCTGTTGCTGTCCACCACCCTGATGCCTGGCGGTGGCCCGGCGGGCGGCTGGACCATGTATCCACCATTGTTCCTGCAGACCGGCATGGCATTTCCGTTTGTGATCTTCGCCATTCATCTGATGGGCATCTCCTCGGTGATGGGTGCCATCAACGTGATCGCGACGATCCTGAACCTGCGCTCCAAAGACATGCCGTTGATGAAGATGCCGATGTTCGTGCGGAGCTGGCTGATTACCGCCTACCTGTTGATCGCAGTGATGCCGGTGCTGGCGGGCGCGGTAACCATGATGTTGACCGACCGCTACTTCGGCACCAGTTTCTTCAACGCCGCGGGCGGAGGAGATCCGGTGCTATACCAGCACGTGTTCTGGTTCTTCGGTCACCCCGAGGTGTACATCATGATTCTGCCGGCGTTCGGCATCATCTCGGAGATCATCGCCACCTTCTCGCGCAAGCCGCTGTTTGGCTATACCTCGATGGTATACGCGATCGCTTCCATCGCATTCCTGTCGTTCATCGTCTGGGCGCACCACATGTTCACAGTCGGGATGCCACTGGCGGCCGAACTGTTCTTCATGTTCAGCACCATGCTGATCGCGGTACCGACCGGCGTGAAGGTATTCAACTGGCTGGCCACCATGTGGCAAGGCTCATTGACCTTCGAGACCCCGATGCTGTTTGCGATAGCATTCGTGTTCCTGTTTACGATCGGTGGTTTTTCGGGAGTGATGCTGGCCCTGGTGCCCGCTGATTATCAGTATCATCAGACTTACTTCGTGGTGGCGCACTTCCACTACGTGCTGGTGACGGGAGCCGCCTTTGCCATCATGGGGGCCGTATATTACTGGTTGCCGAAGTGGACCGGCCACATGTACAACGAGACTCTCGCGAAGTGGCATTTCTGGCTGAGCGTGATCGCGGTGAACGTGTTATTTTTCCCGATGCATTTCCTGGGTCTCGCTGGCATGCCACGCCGCATCCCCGATTACCCGGTGCAGTTCACCGATTTCAACATGCTGGCTTCCATAGGTGGATTCGTATTCGGCGCCTCTCAGCTGCTACTGGTCGCGGGCGTCATCGTCTGTATCCGCGGCGGCAAGAAAGCCGAAGCCCGCGCCTGGGAGGGAGCCCACGGTCTGGAATGGACCTTGTCTTCACCGCCTCCATACCACAGCTTTACGGAACCGCCGCCTGCTTCTGCCATCTGGGCGCAACCGTATCGGCCGGAGTAAGGTGCAGGTAAAGTGTCGACAGATGACATGAGCATACGGGATGAAGAATCCAGCCGTCGCCGGATTCGGCGCACTGTCCTGATACTGGGAGTGTTGGCGGTGGCGTTCTACGTCGGGATTTTTTGCCTGGTGCATTGGCGACACACATTTTCGTGAATCAGGCACGGCAAACGGTGCGTGTAACGCCGGTCCGGAGTATTAAATTCAACAAGTCCGGACACGGACATCAGGTTGCTTGAAACGGGAGACAGCAAATGTCAGCAGAGGCACACGCCAGCAGTAATTACTACGTCCCACACGGGACGCAATGGCCGATCATCGGCTCCATCGGACTGTTCACCACCATGCTCGGTGCGGCCACCTGGCTGGAAGATCTGGCATTCGGGAAATACCTGTTCGTGCTTGGTCTGCTTATCGTACTGTTCATGATGTTTGGCTGGTTCGGTACGGTGATCCGCGAAAGTCAGGGCGGCGTCTACAACGCCCAGGTAGATCGCTCGTTCCGCTGGGGCATGACCTGGTTCATCTTTTCCGAAGTGATGTTCTTTGGAGCGTTCTTCGGGGCATTGTTCTACGCACGCGTGTTCATACAACCCTGGCTGGGCGGTAGCAGTAATTCGCTGTTTACCAATCTGCTGACCTGGAAAGGGTATGAGCCGACCTGGCCATCGAACGGACCCGCCAACGTCGGCGGCGACTTCGAAGCCATGAAAGCGACTGGTATCGCTGCGATCAACACGCTGATTCTGCTGAGCAGCGGCGTGACCGTGACCATCGCACACTGGGGGCTGAAGGAAGGCAACCGGAAGAAGCTGTGCTGGTTCCTGTTGTTTACCGTGATACTGGGCTTCTCGTTCGTGGTCTTGCAGGCCCATGAATATATCGAGGCCTACACCAAGCAGAATCTGACGCTGGGCAGCGGTATATATGGTTCCACCTTCTTCATGCTGACCGGGTTCCACGGCCTGCATGTGACCATCGGTGCCATCATGCTGAGCGTGATCCTGGTGCGTTCACTCAAGGGTCATTTCACTCCCGACAACCATTTCGCATTCGAAGCGGTGTCCTGGTACTGGCACTTCGTGGACGTGGTGTGGTTGGGTCTGTACATCTTCGTATATTGGCTATAGACCGACGGTTCAATCCCCATCCGGTACAACGGAAAGCGCCGCGCATTGCGCGGCGCTGTTCCCGTTTTCAGACCATGCGTGCTGTCTCTAGTGATACGGGATCAGGCCATGTGGATGCAGCAGGCCGGTCCAGTAGCCGATCATCAGCAAGGCAAATAACAGCAGTGACAGGGTGATGCGTACGGTCAGAGCTTTGAGTGCGCGATTTGACCGGCCATGATCCTTCAGCATGTAGAACAAACCCGAGAACAGGCTGGCGATGATAATCAGGAGAATTACAATGACGATGATATTGGAGATCATTGTCCGCTTCCGAGAAATGACCGGCTCACGTTAGCACGCAACATGAACCTGGGCAAATGGCGGTTTCATCCCACACTATGGCCGACGCTGGCTGCATTGATCATGTTTGTGATTCTGGTGCGCCTGGGTATCTGGCAATTGCACCGGGCGGATTACAAGCGAAGCTTGCTGCAAGAGTACAACCAGAGCGAACGATTGCCCCCACTGGATATCAATCAGATGGCAGCCGACGGACGGTTGGCGGCGTTACCGCGTTACCGGCATGTCTTTGCGCATGGTCATTACGATGCAGCACATCAGTTGCTGCTGCAGGATATGCAGCATGATGATGCTGTCGGCTATGAAGTATTGACACCTTTCATCCTCGAACCAGGGAAGCAGATCGTGATGGTGGACCGGGGCTGGTTGGCCAAGGTAGTCGGTGATGACAAGGCACCGGAGTTGCCGTTGGCGGCGAGCAGTCGCGATATCAGCGGCATCGCCGGTATCCTGCCGGTGCCGGGTATCCGGCTTGGTAAAGCAACCATACCGGCAGGTTGGCCGAAAATATTGCTATACCCGGATCACTCGGCGCTGATGAAGTTATATGGCGATTCCCTGCTGCACCCGGTGATCTGGCTGGATGCCGATCAGCCTGATGGTTATGTACGCGACTGGCGACCTGATGTAGGTTTCCCGCCTGTCCGGCATCTGGCGTATGCGTTGCAATGGTTTGCACTGGCCGCAGCCTTGACTGTGATCTGGATCGTAGTAAATCTGAAACGTGGACGGAACGATGGGAAACACGAACTCACCTGATAACACTGCCAATCCTGCGCCCGGTAAATCACACCGCTGGTTCCTGGTGGGTATCTTCCTGCTGTTCGCTGCACCGCTGATCGCGGCCTGGATACTGTACCTGAACATAAATCGCTGGCACTTCGGTACCATCAGTCACGGTGAGTTCATCAAGCCGCCGCGTGAGCTCGTACTCTCTGCATTGCCATTACCGATCACGGGCGGCGAGTTGGCGACTGATTATTTCAAGGGTCACTGGACCATGGTGTATATCGGCCCCACGAACTGCAACGCAGATTGCGAAGGTGCGCTCTACAATACCCGCCAGGTTCGTTATGCCATGGGCGAGAAGATCGAGGCAATACAACGTCTGTATCTGGTGGATGGGATGCCTGCGGATCCCGGCAAGCTTACCCAGCTGCACCCCGACATGACGGTGGTCAACTTTTCCGGTCGGCAGGGCGAAGCGCTCGTGGACCAGTTCTCTGATAACGGAACGATGCCTCCCGGGTTCGGGAAGTATATCTACCTGGTCGATCCGCGTGGATTCTATGTCATGCGATACGCGACTGATTCTGATCCACAAGGGCTGCTCAAGGATCTGCAGCATTTGTTGAACGGCGGCGGGAGTATGTGAAATGTCCGCTCGCTGGTATCTGCGTCTTGCCATCCTCGCTACGGTGCTTGCCTTCGGTGTGATCGTGCTGGGTGCGTATGTGCGCTTATCGGCAGCCGGGCTCGGGTGTCCTGATTGGCCGGGCTGCTACGGTCACGTGGGGGTACCGGATACGCATGCTTCCATCGCCCAGGCCGATAGCACTCATCCGAATCGGCCGGTGCAACCGGGTCGTGCCTGGAAGGAGATGGTGCATCGTTATTTCGCCGGCTCGCTGGCGACATTGATCCTGATCCTGGCCATCGCGGCGTGGTGGCGGCGCAAGCAGACGCACAGACCGGTGCTGCTGCCGTCATTGCTGCTGCTGACGGTCATCTTCCAGGCGTTACTCGGCATGTGGACGGTGACCCTGCTATTGTTCCCACCCGTGGTGATGGGGCATCTGCTGGGCGGGTTCACCACCTTCGCCTTGCTCATATTGCTGGTCCTGCAAAGCGGCGACTGGCTGCGTTACCGCGTGCAGACCCGCGATTTCATGCGTTGGCTTGCCGTCGCCGGCTTGATCGTGCTGATCTGCCAGATCGCGCTGGGGGGCTGGACCAGCAGCAACTATGCGGCCATCGCCTGTCCGGATTTCCCTACCTGTCAGGCCCAATGGTGGCCAGCGGGCATGGATTTCCACGACGGATTTGCCTGGCATGGTGTGGGCCAGGATTATCAGGGCGGCATCCTGACCCAGGCCGCACGCATGGCGATCCATGTCACCCATCGCATCGGCGCTTTAGTCACGTTCCTGACCCTGCTCGGCACCAGTCTGGTGTTCATGCTGAAGGGCGGGAACCGGGGATTGAAATGGCTCGGTGCGCTGGTTGGAGTATTGGTGCTGATACAGGTCGGCATCGGCATCAGTATCGTGGAACTGGGATTGCCATTGCCGCTGGCCGATGCACATAACGGTGTTGCGGCCTTGTTACTGGGATCGGTCGTGGCGCTGGTCTGGGGAGCCTGGAGCAGGAGAGTAGAGAGTGAGCACTGAGAACCACACGACCTGGCGGGATTTTTACGAACTCGGCAAACCCCGGGTAGTGATACTCATCGTATTCACCGCCATCGTCGGCATGTTCTTGTCGGTGCCGGGCATGGTGCCGCTGGACAAGTTTATCTTCGGCACCATCGGGATCGGGTTGGCGGCATCGGCTGCCGCCGCCATCAACCATCTGCTGGATCGGCGTGCCGATGCCACCATGTTCCGTACTCGTGGCCGGCCGTTGCCCACCGGACATGTCACGGAACGCCAGGTGCTGGTCTATGCCTTGACGCTCGCGATGCTGTCCATGATCGTGCTTACCGCGTTGGTCAATACCTTGACCGCAGTGCTCACGTTCCTGTCCATCATCGGCTATGCGATCATCTACACGGTATTCCTGAAACGCGCCTCACCGCAGAACATCGTGATCGGTGGTGCCGCCGGTGCCGCGCCGCCGGTGCTGGGTTGGACCGCGATTACCGATCACGTCACTGCCGCGCCATTGTTGCTGTTTCTGATCATCTTCCTGTGGACGCCACCGCATTTCTGGGCGCTCGCGATCCATCGACGGGAGGATTACGCCAAGGTCGGTATCCCCATGCTGCCGGTCACTCACGGGGTAGCGTTCACGAAATTGCAGATCGTGCTTTATACCATCCTGTTGCTGGTCATCAGTGTGTTTCCGTACCTGATCGGCATGAGTGGGTTGTTGTATCTCATCAGCGCATTGATTCTGGGTGGCATCTTCCTGTATTACGCAGTCAAGATGAAATATTCGGACGACGAAACACTGCCGATGAAGACCTTCTGGTACTCGATCGTGTATCTCGCGGCATTGTTCCTGAGTCTGCTGGTGGATCACTATTTACCGTTAGTAATGCAGTTGTTCTGACGTGAAGTCCTGCTGCAGTAGCGGCAGCCTACCGGAAACCGTTCCTGCGTTCCCGGCATCCCCGCCTTCCCTGGCGGTCATTGCGAGGCACGCAGTGACGAAGCAATCCCGGAAATGAAACGAGCGGCCTTCAGCCGTGTGAATTAAATGCCGGTTCCCGCACCGACAGGCATGCCCCTTTCTTTGGGCGCAAAAAAAGGGGCGAAAGAAACGCTCCCCGGTGAGTCCGCGTCCGCCTGAAATCGAATCAGGGAAATTCGATTTCAGACACGTGCCCTCGCTGCGGCGAAGCCCACAAATTCCCGTTCATGGTTCAGACGGTCCTATCCGCTTATCCGGGACCATAAAAAAGCCCGGCAGTTGATGCCGGGCTTTTTTATATATAGCTGGATGCTGTAGTTAAACCATCGCTACTTTCAGTTTTCTGATTGCGTTGTTTTCCAGCTGCCGGATCCGCTCCGCGGAGACATGATACTTATCCGCGAGTTCCTGCAGGGTGGTCTTTTGCTCGTTCAGCCAGCGGTGTTGCACGATATCGCGGCTGCGATCATCGAGTTTCACCAAGGCACGATGCAGCTGGATCTCACCCTGATCTTCCGTATCGGCGCGTTCCAGCACCTGGGCCGGATCAGCATCGTTATCGGTAGCAAGGTAACTCACCGGTGCGACGCTGTGATTGTCGTCGTCATCGGTTTCAGGCGTGAGATCGAAGGTGATGTCACGGCCGGAGAGACGCGATTCCATCTCCAATACATCTTTCGGCGCGACGCCGAGTTCCTTGGCCACGGTCTCCACTTCCGCATGGCTCATCCAGCCCAGGCGCTTCTTGGACTTGCGCAGGTTGAAGAACAGCTTGCGTTGCGCCTTGGTGGTGGCGACTTTCACGATGCGCCAGTTCTTGAGGATGAATTCGTGGATCTCAGCCTTGATCCAGTGCACCGCGAACGACACCAGTCGTACGCCGACTTCCGGGTCGAAGCGTTTTACCGCTTTCATCAGGCCGATATTGCCTTCCTGGATCAGGTCTGCCAGCGGCAGGCCGTAACCCATATAACCACGCGCGACGTGCACCACGAAGCGCAGATGGTGTAACACCAGGGTGCGCGCTGCATCCAGATCCTGCTGATCGTGCAGACGCACGGCGAGCTCATGCTCTTCCTGCTGGCTCAACACCGGCACGCTGGCGACAGCGCGGATGTACGCATCCAGGCTGCCGGTCGGACCGGCCAGTACCAGTTGACGGGCGGCGGGCGTCAGGGCATTGCTTGTGGTCATCGGGAACCTCCTCGTGTGCCGGATAATCCTAGCACTCTTGTGGTTAGAGTGCTAATTATCCGGGAAGTTCCCTTGAGAAAATCGATGCGTCGATTAGTAAGAGGCTGTTTTGAAAGGTTATTTCAGGAAGGCTCGATATCGCGAAGATGGCGGGCTACAGCCAGCCAGGCGCCCAGCCAACCCAGCACGGCACCACCCGCCAGGAGCATCAGGGCGCCACTGAAACCTGCTCCAGTGAGACTGAAGTCACTCCCATACAGGCCCGCCAAGCGGCTCACGGGGCCACCCAGCAGGGCCAGCGACACGGTCACCAGTACCCAGGCAAGCACCCCACCGGTGAACCCATAGCCTGCGCCGTAATACAGGAACGGCCGTCGGATGAAACGGTCGGTAGCACCGATCAGCTTGCTGACCTCGATCTCGGTACGACGGCCCTCGATATCGAGGCGGATGGTGTTGCCGACGATCAGGATTACTGCCAGCCCCAACAGACAGCCGATGACCAGTACCGCACGACCCAGGATGTCGAGGATCGCCTGCAGACGTCGCAGCCATTGGACATCCAACCGTACCCGATCGACTTGTGGCAGCTTGGCGAGGGTCTTGCCCAACTGGTTTGCGGTCTCCGGTGTACTGTGTGCGGCATCCGGTTGCACCACCAGGACGGCCGGTAAGGGATTGTCGCCGAGCAACGTCAGCGCGTCACCGAAACCCGAGCGATTTTTGAATTCCGCCAGCGCCTGATCGGCACTGATGATTTGCAGTCCGGTTACACCTTCGGTGCTGCGTGTCGCAGCTGCAGCCTGTTGTACGACTCGATCGCTAAGCCCCTGTTTCAGAAACAGGGAGATGCGGGCTGCACCTTGCCAGCTGCCGCTGACCTGTTTCACATTCTGGACCAGGACCAGCAGACTGGCGGGCAGTGCCAGCGAGATTCCAATCACCGCCACCGTCATGCCGGTCGCGACCGGTTTGCGATACAGGCGGGTGAAGCCGGACACCAGCATCTGCCGATGATGCAACCGCCAGGCGGCGAACCGCTGCCCGATCGATGGCCGACCGGACTGCGCACCACGCGAACCGTCAGACGGGCGCGACATCAGAGTCTCCATGCAATTCCGCGGCCACCAGGCGTCCGCCACGCAGACTGATGACGCGCTGTCCCAGACGGCGTATCAAGCTGTGGTCGTGACTTGCTACCAACACGGTGACACCCACCTGATTCAGGCGCCGGAACAACTGCATGATCTCGTAGGAGAGTTCCGGGTCAAGGTTGCCGGTGGGCTCGTCGGCGATCAGGATCGGGGGGCGGTTCACCACTGCACGTGCGATACCGACCCGTTGCTGTTCGCCGGTGGAAAGTGTGATGGGCAGAGCGCGTTCCTTGTGCAGCAAGCCGACCAGATCGAGAGCAGCACCCACGCGCTTACCGATTTCCGAGTGTGGAATGCCGGCGATGATCAACGGCAGCGCCACGTTATCCGCCACGCTGCGATCGTGCAGCAGCTTGTGATCCTGGAATATCACACCGACCTGACGACGATAGTAGGGTAATCGCCGGCGGCGCACACCGGCCAGGTTCTGGCCGTTCACGATCACTTGCCCGCGACTGGGCCGTTCGATCAGCGCGATCAATTTCAGCAGTGTGCTTTTGCCGGCACCGGACGGGCCCGTGAGGAACGCCATCTCACCGCGTTCGACACTGAAACTCAGGGCAGTGAGTGCTTCATTACCGCCTGTATAGCGCTTGCTGACTTCAGAAAATTGAATCATCGGCAGTACCCGTTGACAGCGACATCGCGATGCAACCTCATGATATCGCCGGCAGTGTGCCGGGATTGCGTCGTTAGCATGTTTCTCGCAGTCACATGATTATTCATGGGGCTATCTCTTGACCCACCAATGCAGCGGCAAACGCGTCGGCATCGAACGGCTGCAGATCATCGGCTTGTTCGCCGACACCGATGAACCGGATCGGTATCCCGAAACGTTTGGCAGCCGCGATCACGATACCACCTTTGGCAGTACCGTCGAGTTTGGTGATCACGAGCCCCGTCACATTCACGGCAGCATTGAATTGTTCGATCTGTTTCAGTGCATTCTGACCAGTACCGGCATCGATCACCAGCAGACATTCCTGGGGAGCGGTGTCGTCCAATCGTGACAGCACGCGGCGGATCTTCTTCAGTTCCTCCATGAGACCGCCCTGAGTGTGCAAGCGCCCGGCGGTGTCCACGATCAGTACGTCACAGCCGCGGCTGCGCGCTGCGATGTGCGCATCGTGAGCGACTGCGGCAGGATCGGCTCCATTACCTTGCGCAATCACCGCCACCCCATGCCGTGTTCCCCAGGTTTGGAGTTGTTCGATGGCTGCGGCACGGAAAGTATCGCCAGCAGCAAGTATGACGGTTCTGTTTTCGGCGTGCAGGCGCTGCGCAAGCTTGCCGATGGTGGTGGTCTTGCCCGCACCGTTGACGCCGACCACCAGGATCACGAACGGGTGGGCAGCGCCAGTCAGTTCAAGCGGTCGCGCGACTGGTTCCAGCAGCCCGTGGATGTCGTCACGCAGCGCCTTGCGCAAAGCATCGGTGTCGGCCAGTCCGCCGGACTTGATGCGCGTGCGCAGGCGAGCCAGTAAATCACGGCATGCATCTATTCCCACATCAGCCATCAGCAACTGGGTTTCGAGTTCTTCCAGCACCGTCTCATCCACTCGCGAGCCGGGGGTGAGATGCAATGCTGCGCGTCGCAAACCATTGCGCAAACGGCCGAACAGGGACGAAGCAGGAGTAGTTTGAGTCATGGGTATGGCAGTCGAGGTGCAGTCGCTATCCTAGCATCGGGATGGCATCCCGCAATAAAGATGGGGCGGCCGAAGCCGCCCCGTTCGATTTGAAACTCGAACCTGGAGTCGAGCGTTTTAGTGCTTGATATAAGTAGTATCGGTGATTCCAACGGCTGTGCCATTAGAGGCGGCGAGACTGACTGCTTCAGTCTGCATCTCAGTGGTTACGCCGCTATAGATCGTGGCTTGAGATGACGGCAAACCGGAGGGAACCGATGGGTCGAGTAATGAGCCGTGATCGCCAGCAGTGAATTGCACTATTACTCCGTTACCAACACCGGTAGCTACCGGATGAAATCCCACAGTGTTGATGCTGGTCAGGCCCATCAGGCTCGACAACAGATCGGTGCTGGAATTGGGCACCACGGTATCTGCGACGTTGTAGCCATTGAAACCACCGACCACTTCGATCATGTGGATCGGGGTGTTGACGGTTGCCGCGGCAGCATAGTTGGCGGGGTCACCGTCTTCGATCACGGCCTGGGCATTGCGGAAGAAGTCATCGTAGAACTGGGTGCCGGGTAGTACACCTTCGGATTCCAGACCGGCATTGATCTGCGGCGCGAAGCTTGGCGAATTGAGCAGCAACTGGGTGACGTTGCCGCCCGGGTTGGCAAGTGTCGCCGCCACGATCTTGCTGCCATCCACACCCAGGAAGGTAGTACCGACGATCGCACCTAACGAATGGCCGACGAAATAGACCTGTGTGCTATCAAACTTATTAAGTACGGTCGGGGCCGTGGGTGAGTCGACAGCAACCAATGCTGGCAGTGTAGCGGTGAGATTGATCAGATCCGCTACGCCCTCACGCAGATTATCGCGTGAAGTCAGCAGACTGCTCAGGTTGATGAAGTAGCTTCCGGAAGATGCGATCCCGCTGGAGCCATCACTGGGCGGCAGATCGAACGTCCGTTCGTGGCCTTTCAGGTAGAGGGGATCTGCCGTGTTGGTAACACCATGTAACGGGAGATCTATGGCCACCACCGCAAAGCACTGACTGGCGAAAGAGCCGGCCACCGCGAGCATGTTTTCGCGGTTCTGGGTGATGCCATGCTGGAAGATCACGGTCTTCCAGCCGCTGCCAGGCTCGGTGCAACCACTCGCGGTATTCGGGATGCTGACCAGGATCGGAATCACGTTCTGTGCGACCGTGGCCTTCGGCATCGGATTAAGTGCCGTGGTGTCTCCGCCAGTGCTCGTGTGCCACCAACCGGTCAACGGCGCCGTGGGATCAGCCGTGGTCGGGACCGGAGAGTAATACGGCAGCGCCACAGTACCGGCATAAAGTTCGGCCAGGGCCGCCGGAGCAGGCGGAGTTTCACCTGCAGCGGTAATCGCATCGGCAACCGTCAGGCCCGTATCGATGATACCGACCCCGGTCGGCTGTGTCGTCGCAGTGGCCGTGGCGGCCATGGTCTGCAGTGTTGCACCGAGGTATTCGGTGCTGAAGCTGAAGGTCAGGGCGATCTTGGTGGTATCGACCCCAGCCCCTGCTGCAACCGCCAGTTGGGCCAGGGTGAACTGGGCGACAGGCAGCAGACCTGCTTCCGGTAGCGCCGATTCGTCAATCTTGGTGGGGTCAGCACCGGCAGCCAACGCTGGAGCGTCGGCAGCGAGGATGGCGGCAAAGTCGGAGCTCGGGGTCACGGCTGCGCCATTGGTATCCTTGATGCCGGTCGTCAGGATCACCAGATAACTGCTGCTGCCGGCCAGCGGCTTGAGCGGGG
Source organism: Gammaproteobacteria bacterium (assembly GCA_035690065.1). Lineage (GTDB taxonomy): Bacteria > Pseudomonadota > Gammaproteobacteria > Natronospirales > REEB76 > DASSKW01. The sequence goes on along the minus strand of DASSKW010000014.1, from coordinate 20,306 downwards.
TGATGTTGAGCACGGTGCCGCCGGAATCGGCTGCAGTAGATACCCCGACACTGTAATCGGTGCCTTGAGCCAACGGCCGTACGAAGCCCGTGATGGCCTTGGTTGCGGGGTCGGTCGTGACCTGGAGCACGATGACATCGCTGGCATTCAGGCTGGTCTTGTCCACAGCAGCAGTGAAATAGGCGTTGATGACCGATTGGGTGCCGAAGCCGTCCAGATGGTTCATGTCCAGGGTCGGCGCGTTGGAAGCCTGAGTCTGAGCGGAGGCCAGGACCGGGATGTTCAGAGTTCCGGTGGTGCTGCCGTTGAAATAGAGGTCATTCGGGAACGGCAGGATACCGCTCAGGGGCGCGAAGCGTGCCTGGAAGCCCGCATTCGGGTTCGGGCTGGATGTGGTTGAATCGCTGCCCTTGACACAGGCGGCGAGCGCGATGGGGAGAACCAGGAACAGGACCAGAGCACGTTTCATTTGTTTACCTCCGTGAACGGTCGGGTTAGGGTACGCTGGATGCGCGCTGCCGCGCAAGCGACCGGACGCTTGTCACAACCAGTTGAATTCGGTGAATTTATTTCATGCGCAATCCAGGTCGGGGCTATCGCAACGAGTTTCGAATCATCGGCGGTGAATGGCGCCGGCGCAGGCTCGGTTTTCCAGCCTTGCCCGGGATCCGGCCATCGCCGGATCGCGTCCGCGAGACGCTTTTCAACTGGCTGCAAGGTGTGGTGCAGGGCGCGCAATGTCTTGATCTGTTTGCAGGAAGCGGTGCGTTGGGTCTGGAAGCCTTGTCGCGCGGTGCGGCGAGTTGTGTGTTCGTGGATCAGGAACGCGTGGTGGTGGAAACCTTGCGTGAACATCTCGATAAACTTCACGCAGCGACCGCCGAACCGATACAGACGGATGCCATCGCCTACCTGAGTGGTCCCGGGCATCGCTTCGACCTGGTGTTCCTGGACCCACCTTTCGCGACGAATTTGTTGCGGCGTGTCCTCGAGCAGCTGGCGGCAGGTGACTGGCTGGCTCCCGGGGCCCGTGTCTATATCGAATGTGCGGCGGGGACGATGCCCGCATTACCGGCTGACTGGCGTAAGCTGCGCGAGGCGCGCGCCGGAAATGTCGAATTCGCGTTAGCCATGCCCGGTAACTTGCCGCTGGCGCAAAAGCCGGCTATACAAGCGCAGGAGAACTGAACATGCCAGCAAGCATCCTGTATCCCGGGACCTTCGACCCCATCACCAACGGGCATGCCGATATCGTGCGCCGCGCCGCGCGTCTGTTCGACCGGGTGGTGGTGGCGATCGCGGCGAATCCCGGCAAGACGCCTGCATTCTCGCTCGACACGCGGGTGGCGCTGGCGCGCGCGACTCTCAAGGAGATAGCGAATGTAGAGGTCTGCGGTTTCGCGGAACTCACGGTGGAGTTTGCCCAGAAGCAAGGCATCCACGCCATCCTGCGAGGTTTACGCGCGGTTTCGGATTTCGAGTTCGAATTCCAGTTGGCAGCCATGAACCGGCATCTGGGGCCGGACGTGGAGACCATCTTCATGTCGCCTGCCGAACAATTCACATTCATCTCTTCGAGCCTGGTGCGTGAGATCGCCGCACTCGGCGGAGATGTCTCCCGTTTCGTGCATCCGGCGGTGATGCAGGAACTGCAGAAGCTCAAGAAGCGGTAAAATAGCGGCATCGTCCACGTTCAGCGGAGCCGCGGATGGCGCTCAAGATTATCGATACCTGTATCAACTGCGATGTGTGTGAACCGGAGTGCCCGAATCATGCCATCTATCAGGGCGAGGAGATCTACGAGATCGATCCCGAGCTGTGCACCGAATGCGTCGGGCATTTCGATACGCCGCAATGTCAGCAGGTCTGTCCGGTAGATTGCATCCCGCTGGATCCGGATCACCGCGAGACGCAGGAACAATTGCTGGAGAAATACTCTCGCATCATCGATAAAGTAAAAGCCTGAAATCGCCCTCGAACGGTCCTGTTCCCGAATATCTCTATCCCGGAGCCCGCCATGCAAGCACGGACCATCACCACCTTTCTGATCCTGTTGGCGCTGCCATGCGCGGTGCTGGCTTCATCCCCTGCACACCATCCGCCACAGGCTGCGGTCGCCAGCGCCCATCCGTTGGCCACCAGAGCAGGCATGCAGGTACTGGCGGAAGGCGGTAACGCATTCGATGCCGCGGTCGCGGTAAGCGCTGCACTGTCGGTGGTAGAGCCTTACAGTTCTGGTATCGGCGGTGGCGGCTTCTGGCTGCTGCATATCGCGAAAGGCGACCGCTACACCATGGTCGATGGACGCGAATATGCGCCGGCGGCTGCGACTGCCACCATGTATCAGGACAAGCGCGGCAATGTCATCGAGGGTCTGTCGCTGGACGGGCCGCTCTCTGCCGCTATCCCGGGTGAACCCGCCGCACTGGTCTATCTGAACAAGCATTACGGAAAACTGACACTGGCGCAGGATCTGGCGCCGGCCATCAAACTCGCGCGTGACGGATTTCCACTGGATCGGATGTTCCAGGCGATGATCGCGAGCCACGTGGACAAGCTGAAACAATCACCTGCGGCGGCGGCGGTGTTCCTGGATCATGGTGAAGCGCCTGCCACCGGCTGGTTGTTGAAACAACCCGACCTCGCGAACACACTCGAATTGATCGCGAAGCACGGTGAGGCGGGGTTTTACCAGGGAGCATTGGCGAAAAAACTGGTCGATGGCATGCGTGCTGCCGGAGGTATCTGGAGTCTGAGTGATCTGAGCGATTACCAGGTGAAAGAACGTACGCCGCTGGTCGGTGAATATCACGGCATGAAGATCGTCTCTGCGCCGCCGCCGTCCTCGGGCGGTATCGTGTTGCTGGAAACTCTGAACATACTCTCCGGTTATGACCTGAATCAGGACAGTGATCTGATGCGGAAACACCTGATCATCGAGGCGATGCGTCATGCATATCGCGACCGTGCCGAATATCTCGGCGATCCGGATTTCGTCAAGATGCCGATCGAGAGGTTGCTGAGCCCGTATTATGCTGCCGGACTGCGTACCAGCATCCTTGCTGATAGAGCCACGCCGAGCAACAATCTGGCGTCGGTGACGGTGACCAAACCGGAGAGCAATCACACCACGCACATCTCGATCATGGACAAGCAGGGCAACGAAGTTGCTGCAACCTTCACCGTAAACTTCCGGTTCGGCAGCGGTTTCATGCCACCCGGTACCGGCGTGTTATTGAACGACGAGATGGATGATTTCGTATCCAAACCCGGCGTACCGAACGGCTTCGGTCTGGTGGGTAACGATGCCAATGCCATCGCGCCGCACAAACGCCCGCTGTCCAGCATGACGCCCACGTTCCTGCAAACAACGAACGGACAGGCGATACTGGGTACGCCCGGCGGCAGCCGCATCATCAGCATGGTGTTGCTCGGCACGCTCGACTATTTTAACGGTGGCGATGCGGAAAGCATCGTCAGTACCCCGCGTTATCACATGCAGTACCTGCCGGATGTCGTTTTCTATGAGCCGGGCGCTTTCACTGCGGACGAGATCATCGGTCTTGAAAACATGGGTTACCACCTGCATCAGACCGGTACCTATGGAAACATGCAGGCCATCACCTGGGATTACAAGAGCGGCAAAGTGACGGCGGCAGCTGATCCACGCGACATCGGCAGCGCGGAAGTCAAGTAATCTGAAGCCTCGTCTGCAATTCGCGCTTTGGATTGGGCTGACAACAGGGGCGAGGAGATTTTCTTGTATGCTGCCAGCAGCATGACATCACCATACCGACTCATCAAGAACGCTTCGCTCGCCGGACACAATACGTTCCGGGTACCGGCGCACGCGCAACTGCTCGTGGAAGTAAATGATCCGCGGGCTTTGCCTGAACTGCTACAGTTGGCCGAGGTGCGCGATCAACCGGCACTGGTCTTGGGAGAGGGCAGCAATGTGCTGTTCGCCCGCGATCCTGCCGGCGTGGTCATTGTTATTACTGCGCGCGGTATGCAGTTACTCGGCACCGATAGTGCCGGAGCCAGGGTACATGCTGCAGCCGGCGAGCATTGGAACGATCTGGTGCGCTGGAGTCTGGCACAGGATTTGTGTGGCCTGGAGAACCTCTCGTTGATCCCCGGGAGTGTCGGTGCCGCACCGATCCAGAATATCGGTGCCTACGGAGCGGAGTTGGCGGAAAACATGATCGCAGTCGAGGCGTACGACCGGGAACGAAATGAGGCGGTGCGCCTGTCCCGTGAACAATGTGGTTTCAGTTATCGGCAAAGCCGGTTCAAGCAGGACCCGGATCGCTGGATCATCACCGGGATTGAATTGCAATTGCAGCAGGATGCTCCGCTCAAGCTCGACTACAGCGGGGTGCGTGAAGAATTATCTGCCATGAACATCACTCGACCCACGGCGACCGATGTGTCCGATGCCGTCTGCCGTCTGCGCCGGCGAAAACTCCCGGATCCGGCCGTGATCGGCAATGCCGGCAGCTTTTTCAAGAATCCGGTGGTATCAGTTGAGCACGCTGCCCAGTTATCGGGAGTGCATCCCGGGTTGCCGGTCTTCGATGCGGCCGATGGCAAGAAACTCAGTGCCGCATGGTTGATCGAACAGTGTGGCTGGAAAGGCTTTCGTGAAGGCGATGCCGGGGTCTCCGAAAAGCACGCACTGGTACTGGTCAATCACCGTCATGCCAGTGGCATGCAATTATGGACCCTGGCGCAGCGCATCATGGATTCGGTGCTGGAGAAGTTCGACATCCGGTTGGAGCCGGAACCCAGGATCGTGTAAAAACAGAGCGGCCCGGCGGGCCGCTCTTCAGATCGGTTATTCCGAAGCGTAATCCAGTCGCACGAACAAGGAGCTACCGGCGGTGTTATAACCGGCGGCGGTCTGGTAGTGCACATCGAACAGGTTTTCCACGCTGCCGCTGACACTGAAACCGTGACCGAGTTGCTGGCGCAAGGTGATGCCGGTGAGTACGTAGCCGGCATCCGTCAGCGGTGCGCCGGTGTTGAAATCCAGGTCGTCACGCGGACCGGTGGCGATGAGATGCACGCCGATGCTGGTGCGATCGTCATGCCAATCGAGCGCAGTCGTCAGCGTGCGTTCCGCACGCCGCAACAGCAATGTGCCGGTATCCAGGTTCTCCGGTCGCTGGAAGATGGCTCCGGTGCGCCAGGACCAAGCCTGACGCGTGCACAGGTAGTCCAATTCCAGACCACGGATACGAGCGCTGGCGATATTTTCGTTAATGCCCAAGGGGTTGCCTGGAGTGACGGTGTACTGGATCAGATTGTCGAGGTTATTTCTGAACACGCTCACGGTCAGATGCTGAGTCGCACTGAGATTCTGGCGCAGGCCGAGTTCGATATTCCTGGAGGTTTCTGGATGCAATGCCGGGTTGCCGCCGAAGCCGAAGCGTTCTTCCGCGCTGGGGGCGCGGAAGCCGGTACCGGCACCGGCGGTCAGGCGTGTCGCGGACGTCAGGTCGTAGCCGTAATCCGCATTCCAGGTGACGTGATCGCCGAACGCCTGATCGTGGGTGTTGCGTGCAGCCACCACCAGCCGGTGCGGGCCCACATCGAGGTCGTCTTCCAGATACAGCGCATTGATGCGATCTGGCGCGTCGTAGCCGAGACCGTAGGATTGTGAGCCGGCGTGTTGTGCTTCGCTGTAAAGTCCCGCAGTCAATAACTGGTAATCGCCCAGTACGACGTCGTTCTGCCAGTCGATCACGTTGCGTTGGGTATGCACGAAATCAGGAACCTGTCCCGGGTTGTACGGATCGTCCTGCGCCTGATCCACTTCATCCAGCATGTGGCTGAGAGACAGATTGCTGCGCCAGCCGGGCAGGAATTCGCCGGTGAGGTCGAGGCCGGTTACCTGGTTGCGGTAGTCCTCGTCGAAGGGAGCCAGTGAATAGGGCGGATCGTTGGAGAAATTCGCGAATTGAGTATTGCCGCTGCTCTGCCAGTGCTTCAGATTTGCAGTGATGCCGCCAAGTTCGGCGCGCGCGTAGGCGTTCCAGGTGCGATCGGTGTTGCCGCTGTCGAAATCGGTCCCGGCCACTGCGGGGAAACCGTCGGTGTGATAGTTGCTGGCGGCGACACCGAATCCGGTTTTGCCCTGACCGTAATCGAAATGCCCACCGTTCTCATAGGTGCCGTAGCGTCCGGCGCCTGCATGTGCCCCGTAATGAGTGCCTTCGCTTGCATGTTTGGTAATGATGTTGATGACGCCACCGATGGCGTCGGAGCCATACAGCGCAGCCCGCGGACCTTTGACGATCTCGATGCGTTCGATGTCATCGAGGCGGATATTGGCCAGTGCGGCACCGCTGCCCTTGGCCGGGTTGATCTTCACGCCGTCGATCATCACCAGCGTTTGATTGCTGTTGGTGCCGCGCAGGAACAGGGAAATCGGTTGTCCCGGACCACCGTTGCTGGCGATATCGAGCCCGGCATATTGCTGGAGCAGATTACCGAGGTTCTGCGCACCGGAGAGCTGGATCTGTTGTGCCGAGATCACGATCATCGGCGCGACTTCCTGATCGGCGGTCAGCGTGGTACGGGTAGCGGTGACCGTGATCGGTATTTCAAGGTTGATAGTCTGAGCCGCAAAACTGCCGCATGAAAGACTTGCGAGCAGCGCGACTGCGCCACCCGATAGCAGGGATTTGTACATGATGGACTCCTCACGCAGCTCGCCCGCATGCGTGACAGCAAGGGTGACAAATCGGGATGAGGAGAAGAAAAGCGATGGGTTCATGAACCCGTTCGCATTGCCCGCCGCAACGCCGATACCAGTACCTTCAGGCCGGTCTCCGGGCTCGCGAGTGGAAATCTTCATTTCCTGGTTCGTCGCCTTCCCGTACATGATCTGTACAGTGGCTTCGTGACGGACCGTACTCGCCTACCGTTGCGGGGGCAGCGCCGGAATTGCTCGTGATGAGCGCACCGGCTTCCCGAGTGTCGTCCGCAAGGACGACGCCTCAAGGCTGCGTCAATTTAGAGTCACATTGCCGGACTGTCAAGCGAGACAGCGGTTTATCATCGATATTTCACTGTCACGATGGAGTGGGAGTATGAGATTGCCGATATATCAGGTCGATGCATTTTCCGACCATCTGTTTGCGGGCAACCCTGCCGCGGTGTGTCCACTGGAACAGTGGCTGCCGGACGAGACCATGCAGGCGATCGCCGCCGAGAACAATCTTGCGGAGACCGCATTCTTCGTACCGCGCGGGGCCGGATACGAATTGCGCTGGTTCACGCCGGCCTGCGAAGTCGAATTGTGCGGACACGCGACGCTGGCTACGGCGTACGTGATCGCCACGCATCTGCAGCCCGGCGTTTCGCACCTCGATTTCGATTCGCATAGCGGCCTGCTGCAAGTGGAAGTCGATGCCGCCTCTGGAGAGATACGCATGGATTTCCCCGCCGATGCGCCGCGTCCGGTAGCAGTACCAGCAAAGCTGAGCTCTATCCTGGGTGTGACAATAGAGGAGACCGCGATTTCGCGGATCGGCTACTTGCTGGCGACGATGTCGGAATCGGCCGTACACGACGCATCGCCGGATATGCAGCGTCTTGCAGAACTCGGATATAGCGGCGTGATCGTCACCGCGCGCGGTTCGGATTGTGATTTCGTATCACGTTTCTTCGCGCCGCAACTCGGCGTCCCGGAAGACCCGGTGACCGGTTCGGCACATTGTGTATTGACGCCCTACTGGGCAGCAAGACTGAACAAGACCGTATTCGATGCACGACAGCTTTCCGCACGCGGCGGGCAACTGCGTTGTGAGTTACGCGGTGAGCGGGTACTCCTTGCGGGCCGCGCAGTGTTGTACATGCAAGGCTGGATCGAGGTGCCGGTCATCGGCGTGACATGAAAAAAGAGACCCCGCATCGCGGGGCCTCTTGAATCTTCAGTTGCGCTGGCGGTCAGGGCACGATCTGTAATGCAGAGCCGCTCTTGAGATTCTCAAATGCCTGGGTCACCATCGCGGCCGCCTGTTTCTCACCGGTCGCGAAATCCTTCGGATTGTTGACCTGGGCCAGGATCTTGTAACCGTTCTGGATCACATGCAGTTGTACCGAATTCGAATCGGGGCCGGTGGTGTTGTCTATATAGAACGCACCAGGACCAAAACCGTCAGCCGGATGGATCACGATCGGTTTCAGATTGCCCTTGAACAGGACCTTGTTCTGTGCGGCATCAGCGTTCAGGTCGGCGACCGCGTCCTTGATCTTGTCCGCGCTCTGGATCTTGAAGAGGCCGAGCATCGTGCCTTTTGCATCGTTGTAGGTGCAGACCTTGACCGGCGAGTTGTCCCCCGAGAACGTCGTGGCGGTGAGATCACCGCCCAGGATCTTGCTGGCTTCGCTGTTGTTCACGGCGAGACATGCAGTCAGGACTTTCTTGGCGTTGGGATTTGGTGCACTGCTCGGAGAGCAGGCGCTGAGCGATAGCGCGCCGAGGGTAAGCAGCACAGGGGCGGCGAATTTCGCCAGTTGGCTCGATCTGATCATGATTGTTTGCCTCTGGATAGAGCGGTACGGAAAGTATGGCTTGGGGGCTGGCGGCAGAGGATACCGCAAACGGGCGTATCCGTCAGGTACGTGGTTCGCGTTCCGGTACGAACAAGGTGCCGCCCGGCCATGTCACCGGCAGTACCGGGATACGGTAGAGCCGGGTCAGATTGGCTGCGGTGAGGATTTCCCGCGTCGGGCCGACCATGATCTCGCCGGCGCCGAACAGCAGCATGACATGACTGCAGAAACGTGCTGCCAGATTGACATCATGCAAGCTGATGACTACCAGCCGGTCCTGCTGGTGCGCGAGTTTTGCAAACAATCCAAGCAGCGTGATCTGGTGTTGCAGGTCGAGCTGATGCGTGGGTTCGTCCAGCAGGAATACCGCAGGATCCTGCGCCAGGATAGTGGCGATGGCGAGCCGCCGGCGTTCGCCGCCCGACAGCTGTGTCTGGGAACGTTGTTCGAGGCCGTCGAGGCCGGTGAGCTTGAGCGTGCGGCGGGCGATAGCGACATCGGTGTGCGATTCCCAGCGCCAGAAATCGATATGCGGATGTCGGCCGATTAGTGCAGTTTCCAGTACCGATGCCGGCAGGCTGTCTTCCTGCTGCTGGATCAGCAAGCCGAGTTGGCGGGCGATGCGTCGGCGTGACAGTGCCGTGATGTCTTCACCGGCCAGCAATATCTCGCCATTGTCTGTGGCACGCAATCCGGCCAGCGTGTGCAGCAGGGTGGTCTTGCCGACGCCATTGGCACCGAGGACGCCGAGACACGTGCCAGCCGACAGTTCCAGATCCAGGCCGCGACATACCTGCTTGCCGGCGATGCTGACGTCGAGTGCGCGGGTGCTGAGCAATGACGTCGACTTCACAATGGTCCCCGGGCACGGTTCAGCAGATACAGGAACAGCGGCACGCCGATGGCCGCAGTGATCACTCCGACCGGAAGTTGGCGTGGTGCAGCGACGGTTCTGGCTAAAGTGTCTGCCAGCATCAAGAGACTGCCGCCAGCCAGCGCCGCACCGGGTAACAGACTGCGATGATCGCTGCCGGATACCAGCCGCAATATGTGCGGGATCACCAGCCCCACGAAACCGATGGCGCCGGCTTCAGTGACTGCGATGGCGGTGAACAGCGACGCACTTATATAGATCGCGATGCTGAACGGGCGCACTGCGATTCCGAGCGCCTCCGCCAGGGTCTCGCCGCGCGCCAGCACATTGAGATGGCGTGCGAACGGTAACCAGGCGAACAAACCGATACCAAGTACGGCGAGTGGCAACCAGCCAGTGCCGCGATAGGACAGATCACCCATCAGCCAGAACAGCATACCGCGCAGGCTTGCATCATCGGATAGCACCAGCATGAAACTGATCAGCGCACCCCAACCGAATGCCACCACGATGCCGGTCAGCAACAGGCGTGTAGGTGTCCATCCGCCGCGGCCGTGCGCCAGCACGAATACGATCAGCATGGAGATCAGCGCCCCTGCAAAGGCACTGCCGCTGATCCAGTATCCGCCGATACCGAGCAGGATCGAACCGAGCGCTCCAACCGCGGCGCCACCGGAGACGCCGAGGATGTAAGGATCGGCCAACGGATTGCGCAATAACACCTGCATCAGCGCGCCGGCCATGGCCAGCAGACCGCCGACTGCGAATGCAGTCAGGGCACGCGGCAGACGCAATTCCAGTACCAGGGTGCGGGTCAGCGGATCGCCACCGCCACCTATTACCGCGACCACCGAATGCAGTGGCAATGACACACTGCCGACGGCCAGCGCGACGCAGAATATCAGCAGCGTCAGGAATGTCAGCGCGGCGAGCAATGGCAAAGCCCGGATACGATGTTGCATGTTCAGTCGTGTGCACAGCGCAGTTGCATGACCGGCCAGCCGCGTTGCGATGCGAGCTCCGTCAGCACCGCATCCGGATTGACCGCGACCGGATGATCGACGTACTCGAGTAACGGCAAGTCATTTTGCGAATCGGAATAGAACCAGGTCTCCGTGGGCGTGACATTCTCCTGGTACAACCATTCATGGAGATGGCTAAGCTTGCCTTCACGAAAACAGGGCACGCCGGACACGCGACCGGTGAAGCGGTTGCCATCATGTTCCAGTTCGGTAGCGAGCAGATGCGGGACCCCGAGTTCCCGCGCGATCGGCTCGGTGATGAAACGGTTGGTGGCAGTGACGATCAGCAAGGTGTGACCGGCATCGCGGTGCTGTTGCAGCAAGCTGCGGGTTACAGTGGCGATACGCGGCAGGATGCGTTCGCGCACGAAGTGCTCGCGCCAGTCCTGTAACTGTTCCGTTGCATGAACCGCCAGCGGCTTCAGTACCAGACGATAGAAAGCTGCCACATCCATCCGGCCTGCGCGGTAGTCGCTCGAATGACGCGCGCGTTCTTCGGCCAGTTCGTCTGCATCCACGGCGCCGTGCTCGGACAGAAACCGGAACCAGAGGCTGTCACTGTCGCCGTCCAGCAGGGTGTGATCGAGGTCGAAAAGTGCGAGTCGCAATGGGGAATATCCACAAGCATGGGCGGGCAGGCAGGTTAATGAAAAGCCGGCATGATTGCCAGTGCGCGTGACTTTGTGGAAAACTGACCTCAATGAGCGTGCATCAAACCGGATCCGGCGACAACGTGATTGATTCACAGGGCTATCGTGCCAATGTCGGCATCATCCTGTGTGACGCCGCGGGCCGGCTGTTCTGGGCACGGCGGGCAGGACGCGCCGGCTGGCAATTCCCACAGGGCGGAATCCAGGCTGGCGAGAGCCCGCAACAGGCGTTATTCCGGGAGTTGTACGAGGAAGTCGGCCTCGGTGCTGAACACGTGCAGATCATGGGCAGCACCGAGGATTGGTTGCGCTACCAGTTACCTGAGCGCTATCAGCGCCCCGACGCGGTGCCGCTGTGTATCGGCCAGAAGCAGATCTGGTTCATGTTGCGTCTGGTGGGCGATGAAGCAGCAGTGCGGCTGGATGCCGGCGACACCCCGGAGTTCGATGACTGGCGTTGGGTCGAATACTGGCGCCCGCTCAAGGAAGTGATCTTCTTCAAGCGCGAGGTCTATCAGCAAGCCTTGACGGAACTGGCACCGTTGCTGTTTCCGGAGGGTTCGCCGGACTATTGAGTCTCTTTGGTTTGCGCCAACTCGCGCAATGCGTCCCCCGTCATGCGATTGATCTTCCATTCATCGACGATCTTCGCGCCCAGGCTTTCATAGAAACGGATCGCCGGCGTATTCCAGTCGAGTACTGCCCATTCGAAGCGGCCGCAATCGCGTTGCACGGCGAGCTGTGCCAGATGCGCCAACAGTTTTTTACCGTAACCCTTGCCGCGGAATTCCGGTTTCACGTACAGGTCTTCAAGATACAGTCCGGGGCGGCCGAGGAAGGTTGAGAAGTTATGGAAGAACAGGGCGAAGCCGACCGCTGTTCCGGCGGATTCGGCAATCAAGGCTTCGGCATGTGGATGTGCACCGAACAGCTGTGTATCGATGTCCTGTTCGGTAGCCACGACTTCATGTGCGAGTTTTTCGTAGGCAGCCAGTTCCTTGATCAATCCAAGGATGATTCCGGCATCGCCTTTGTGGGCCGCGCGGATATGCAATGAAGAATCTGACGGCACGAGGTACCTCCCGGCTCTGACCAGATTGATACTTTACCGGAGTTTGTGAACTGCGGCAGGGCAGGCAAGGAGCACGGGTTTTCTCGCGACACCCGGTGCGGGTATCGCGAGCAGGCACAGGAGTCTCAGGGACTGGTCAGGCTGGTTTCAGTATGCGCACCGTGTTTTGCTTGCGGCTTAAGTGAGCGATGTACACGCTTTCCGACGATGCGCATCAGTATGAAGATGGTGACCAGCGTGACCACGTAGAAGATCAGTTCGATACCGGACGGGCGTGCGATATAACCCACCAGGATATGCAACAAGCGTCCCAGCATACTGTTCTGGCTGAGGATACCGGAGGTGTTCCATAGGCTGTTGCCGAGCGCTGGCAGCAATCCGGCCTGATTCAGGAATCCCGCTGCCTGGGCTGCAAGTCCGGCCGTCAGTAACAGGATCAACCAACCGGTGACCGAGAAGAAGTGACGGATGGGGATAAACAGCAGGCTGCGATAGAGCAACGCGCCTACCAAGGTGCCGGCCACCAGCCCGGCGGCACCGCCGATGAGCATGCTGGTGGCTTGCCCGCCACTGGCAGCGATCGCCCATACGAACAAGACGACTTCCGAACCTTCGCGCATCACGGCAGTGAAGGTGATGATCAGGAGTGCGGCGAGCGTCTTGTTACCGGTTTGCACAGCGGCACCGACTTCCTTGATATCACTGGTCATCTTGCGACCGTGACCGCTCATCCAGATGTTGTGCCAGGCCAGCATGACCACAGCGATCAGCAGGATCACCGCATTCAACAACGCCTGGCCGGTGCCGGAGAAGGCTTCGGCGATGCCGGTCGCGAACAGGGCCACCATGCATGCCCCCAGCGCACCGAGGCCGATGCCGCCTGCTACCCACCAGCCACGACGTGCGATGCCGCGGCTCGCGCCCAATACCACCGCGATGATAAGCGCGGCTTCCAGGACTTCACGGAATACGATGACTGCAGTAGCGAGCATGGTGCGTGGTTCCCGATCAGCCAGCTGATGCGGCGGCCGGCACGATGATCCAGCCCACGGATTGCTGATGGAAATCATTGAAGAACTGGTATTTGCCGGGTTTGAGCGGGCCGATAAAGACTTTCGTCTGGCTGTGGCCGGGCACCACCACCTCGCGCGACAGGTCGAAGCTTTCAAATTCCGCCGGCAAGGCATCCTGGTTAATCACCACCAGTTCTATCTTGACCCCGGCCGGGATGGTGAGCGTGCTGGGCGTGAACGCCTGGTTCTGGATCGTGAGCTGAAACGGCGCATCGGCGGCAAAGACCGGCCCGACCAGCAGCAGGCTGGCGAGCAGGAGCAGTCGGGCAACACGGTTCAGCATGGCATCCTCGGGCATTCAGATAGATGAATCGGTCTCGGGTGGGGCAAGTATAGCAATGGCAATTCTAATTAACAATGATTCTCATTTAGATTTTAGCCAGGCAGGGCAAGGGCTCCCCTGCCCCGAGGCTGGGGTCATGCCGGCTTGAGGACGACCAGTAACACGATGGCGATCAGCAACAGGCTCGGGAACTCGTTGAACCAGCGGTAGAACCGGGCACCGTGCCGGTTCCGACCCAGCCGGAAGTTGCGCATCAGCGTGTAGCAATGGATGTGATAGAGGAGGAGAAGCACCACCAGACCGAGCTTTATATCCAACCAGCCAGGGATTGGCAGGAACCAACCCAACGTCAGCCACAGGCCGAAACAGACCGTGCCGATGGCGCCGATCGACATCATGAAGAACAGGCGCCGTTCCATGGTCTCGAAGCGGCGCATACTGGCCGGGTCGAGCGCATCGACGTGGTAGACGAACAAGCGCGGCAGATAGAACAGGCCCGCGAACCAGGTCACCATGAAAATTATATGGAAGGCTTTTACCCAAAGCATGGCGCGTCTCCAATGCCGGTATGCGTAAGGTCAGGATATGTCACGCGGGATTCTAGCATTGGCTCCCGCTCTATCCCGGCACGCTCTAGCCGCGGGCTGCGTCAGCAGGTAACATGAACCGCTTCTGGCATATGAATATCCCCGGACAGCATTTTTTTAAATGACGAAACTCATCGTCAAACATCACAGTCCCCGGCAGACATGGACGCTCCGTATCCTGCTTACCATCGCGGTGATCGTCGCGTTGTGGGCGGCGTTCGCATATGGCGAACAGCGTGCAGGTTATGACCGCGCAGCAGCAGCAGCTGTACAAGACAATTTGACGCAGACTCAGGATACTAACCGTCAATTGCAGGAACAGATCACCGCGCTGCAGCGCGAGCGCGAAGTGGACCTGGCGTCCCGGCAGCAAGTCCAGAAAAGCGTCGAGGCTATGCAGGACAAGCTGACCGGATTGCAGGAAGAACTGGCATTCTACAAAGGCATCGTCTCACCGGGTGCCGGCGAAGAGGGCATCCATGCCCAGAGCCTCAAGTTCAGCAGTGGCGGCGCGCCGCGGCTTTATCATTACCGGCTGGTATTGGTGCAGGTACGGACCAAGGAGTTCCGGATTTCCGGCAGCGTGGACATGAAGTTGTATGGCTCACAAGACGGTAAACCGGTGATTCTGAACCTCAGCGATATCGTGACCAAGGGCACCCCGGCCTTGCATTTCGCGTTCCAGTATTTCCAGAACCTGGAAGGCGATGTGATATTGCCACAGGGGTTTCAGCCCGGGCGGGTCGAGATGGTGATCAACGAGAGTGGTAAAGATCCGGTACGACAGAATTTCGATTGGCAAAACGTGACGGCTTAGGAGGTCAATATGTTGGGCGGCAAGAAAACTCCTGCAGGACGCATCGATACCCTGGTGGGGCGCAACACGACCATCACCGGTGATTTGCGTTTCAGCGGTGGCTTGCATGTGGATGGCACGGTGCAAGGCAACGTGAGTGCGGAAGCCGGCTCCGATTCAGTGTTGAGCGTCAGCCAGCACGGCATGATCAAAGGCGAAGTACGGGTACCGAACGTGATCGTGAACGGCGCTGTCGAAGGCGACGTGCATGCCGAAAAACGTCTCGATCTGGGTGCCGAAGCGCGTATCACCGGCGATGTGTATTACAGTCTCATCGAGATGGCGGTCGGCGCGGCGGTGAATGGCAAGATGATGCACAAACCGGCCGGCCAGGTGCCGAAACTGACCCATCAATCGGGGCTGGAAGCGGCATCGGATAAGCCTGCCAAGACTGGGTTATAATCGGTTACTGGACACTTGACTGACTGGATGCAGATGGACGCACAACCACAGACCCCGACTTCACTGATCTTCACCAATGCCGCTGCGCGCAAGGTGAAACAGCTGATCGAGGAAGAAGCGAACCCGGCGCTGAAATTGCGCGTGTTCGTCAGTGGCGGCGGCTGCTCCGGATTCCAGTACGGTTTCACCTTCGACGAAAATACCGACGATGGCGACACCTGCGTGGAGAACGAAGGCGTCACCCTGCTGGTGGATCCGATGAGTTTCCAGTATCTGGCCGGTGCCGAGATCGATTACACGGAAGGACTGGAAGGCGCGCAGTTCGTGATCCGCAATCCGAATGCCGCGACTACTTGCGGCTGCGGCTCCTCGTTCTCGGCCTAAAAATGGATCTTTTGCTTTCTGGGGGTGTTAGAAATGACCTCGAAAGCTTCATGTACTAGCGTGTACACTCCGGTTTCTCGGTCATTTCTGCCTACCCAGAAACCAAAATCTCTCATTTTTTGCTGTTATTGAATTGTTATAGAGTTCTTTCGTGAAGGCACCGGTCGGTGCCTTCGCTGTTTCTAGACCGGGTAAATAGCGCCCAGCACGGTCGC
This sequence comes from Gammaproteobacteria bacterium, assembly GCA_035690065.1. GTDB lineage: Bacteria > Pseudomonadota > Gammaproteobacteria > Natronospirales > REEB76 > DASSKW01. The sequence goes on along the minus strand of DASSKW010000014.1, from coordinate 4,323 downwards.
TCGTGAAGCGCCGGTCACATCCGGCAGGTTGCCGGGGCGATTTTCCAGCGTCTCATGCGCAAGCCACGCGAACGCCATCGCTTCGACCCAGTCCGGGTGGATGCCGTATTGCTCGGTGGATGCCACCCGCGATTCTCCAAACAATGATTCCAGCCGCTGCATCAGATAACGGTTGTGGGTTCCGCCGCCGCAGACCAGCACGCGGGCAGTATGTACTGCGTGATGCAGGATCGCATCGAGGATGGATTGTGCCGACAATTCCACCAGCGTCGCCATCACATCCTGCGCGGAGACCCTGGTGTGCTGCAGATGCCGATCCAGCCAGGCTGCATTGAAGTGTTCGCGGCCGGTACTCTTGGGCGGCGGCGCCGTGAAATATGCATCTGCAAGCAAGGCATGCAACAAGTCGGTATCCACGTGTCCGGTCGCGGCGAAGGCACCATCGGCATCGTGCGATTGCTTCAGTTGTCGGCTACTCCAGATATCCAGTAGCACATTACCGGGGCCGGTATCGAATCCGGTGACGGGACTCTGGTCCATCGGCAGCAGTGTGACATTGGCGATGCCGCCGATATTTACCACGGCACGCGATTCATTCGGGTCACTGAATACGGCGCGATGGAACGCCGGCACCAATGGCGCGCCCTGGCCGCCGAGTGCGAGATCGCGACGTCGGAAATCGGCGACCACGGTGACGCCGGTGCGAGCAGCGATCACGTTGGGATCGGCGATCTGCCAACTGAATGGATGCGGATTGTTTGGCCGGTGGCGGATGGTCTGGCCGTGGCTGCCGATGGCGCGTAACTGCTGAGCCGGTATCTTCTCTTTCTCCAATAATGCGTTGGCAGCGCGTGCAAACCATTCTCCCAATTCGGTATCGAGTCCGCCTGCAATATCGATGGCATCGCCGGCGGCATCGCCAGCAGCGAGTTGCAGGATGCGCGTGCGCAGTACCGGATCGTAGGCCAGGAAATGGCTGGCGCGTAATTCAGGAGCTGGAGTGAATTCAACCAGCGCAGCATCGATGCCATCGGCGCTGGTGCCGGACATGAGGCCGATGAAGAATTGATTCACGCTGTCAGATCTGCCGGCAGGGATCAGCGGGCAGTGCCGGTGTTGCCATTGTTGTTGCTGGAAGCTGTACTGGCGAGACGGGTCTCGTTGACGTTGTCGAGTTGTGCCAGCAGCATGCCACTCTGACGTTCGAAATCGGGCAGATATTTGGCAAGGATCGGTGCGGCATCCGGCAGCTTCACGGTGCGCGGATTGCGCGGCACCCCGTTCACGCGAACTTCGAAATGAAGATGCGGACCGGTCGCCACCCCGGTCATTCCGACATAACCGATGACCTGGTCCTGTTCGACGTGACTGCCGACATGCAAGCCGCGGCGGAAGCGGGACATGTGTGCGTAGAGCGTGCTGTAACCGCCGCCATGCTGGATCATGATGCAATTGCCATAGCCGCCCTTGCGGCCACGGAAGATGATGCGCCCATCACCAGCGGCCTTTATGGGAGTGCCGGTTGGTGCGGCGTAATCCACACCCTGGTGTGCACGGGTGTAGCCGAGCACGGGATTGAGACGGTGCAGACTGAAGCCGGAACTGATGCGGCTGAAAGCCACCGGCGCACGGATCAGGGCCTTGCGTACGTTGTGACCATCCGGCGTGTAATAGCCGGTATCGCCGTCCGGATCGGTGTAACGGATCACCTTGAAAGTCTTGCCACCGGTGGTGAATTCTGCGGCCAGGATATCGCCATCGGCGATCGGCTGACCCTGACGCTGGATCTTCTGATACAGCACGCTGAACGAATCGCCACTCTGGATATCGTGCGCGAAATCGATATCCCAGGCATACAGATGGATGAGCTGCATGGTCACGCCGTCATCGAGACCGGCGCGACTGGCGGCATCGAACAATGAATTCTCGATCACGCCATGAGCGTAGGCGGTATGGATCGTGGTCGGGATCTCGGAAACCCGGGCGACATAGCCCTGCGCTGCATCGCGGATGTCGAGCACATGGGCAGTATCGATCTGCGTGTGCAGGCTCAATACGTGCCCCTGCGCATCGTGTGTCACGTCGATCAGTTGGCCTGGCAGGATGGTCTTGAGCTGGTCGGTATCGTCACCCAGACGCATGATGCTGTCGAGGTCGGCAGCACTCAGATCATTGGCGGCGAACAATCTCGCCATGCTGTCGCCACGCCGCACTTTCATCTGTACGCTGATGCCGATTGGGGCCGGAGTCTGTGTCGTACCGCTGGCAGCGAGGGTGTCGGCATCAGGAGCCAGGTTCGAGGTACGGTTAACGGTTCCGACGGTCAAGGTCGAATGGCTGGCAGTGGCGGACTGGTTGAAGAGCTGGAAGCCGACGCCGACGATCACGGCGAACAGCAGCATCAGCCAATAGCGATTGCGGACAGTCTTCCGCGGCCGTTCCGGGACGACGGCTTCACCGCTTGGCTTATAATCCACTCGAAGCTGGCTGTTGGGGGCTGTCACGGTCCCGGTCCCGATTAAAACGCAGTAACACTAGCCTGTCGGGACTTCAAGGTCAATGCCCAAATCCCGAGCTAAGTCCATGAATTCGGTGATAATTGAATCAGGCCGGATAAACCCTGGCCCCGTCTGGAGCGCGAAGTATGCCGAACCCGCCTGAAACCCTCAAGGAACTGTGTCGCGGCGCCGACGAGGTCCTGCTGGAGACGGAGCTGGCGGAGCGGCTCAAGCGCGGCCAGCCGTTGCGGGTCAAGGCCGGTTTCGACCCGACCGCGCCCGACCTGCATCTCGGCCATACGGTACTCATCAACAAGATGCGGCAGTTCCAGGAGCGCGGCCATGAGGTCATCTTCCTGATAGGGGACTTTACCGGCATGATCGGCGATCCCACTGGCAAGAACGTGACCCGCAAACCGTTGAGCCGGGAAGAAGTGGCAGACAACGCGCGTACTTATCAGGAACAGATCTACAAGATCCTCGATCCGGACCGCACCGTGATCGATTTCAATTCGCGCTGGTTCGGCAAGATGGATGCGGCCGGTCTGATCCAGCTCGCTGCCAAACATACCGTGGCGCGGATGCTGGAGCGGGACGATTTCAGCAAACGCCACAGTTCGGGTCAGCCCATCGCGATCCACGAATTCCTGTACCCACTGGTGCAGGGCTATGACTCGGTCGCGCTCAAGGCCGATGTCGAACTGGGCGGGACCGATCAGAAATTCAATCTGCTGGTGGGCCGCCAGTTGCAGGAACACTACGGACAGAAACCACAGGTCGTGATGACCATGCCGTTGCTGGAAGGTCTCGACGGCGTACAGAAGATGTCGAAATCGCTCGACAACTATATCGGCATCACCGAGCCGGCAGATGAGATGTTCGGCAAGCTGATGTCGATCTCCGACGATCTCATGTGGCGCTACTTCGAATTGCTGAGCTTCCGGCCGTTGACGGATGTCGAAAGACTACGGCGCTCGGTGACCGAGGGCGCCAATCCACGTGACGTGAAATTCGAACTCGGCATCGAGATCGTGGATCGCTTTCATGGTGCGGGCAACGGCATGCGGGCCCGCGACGGCTTCGTCGCACGTTTCCAGCAGGGCGCGTTACCGGAAGAAATGCCGGAACATGAAATCTCGATTACCGGTGAGGACATCGCGCTCACGCAATTACTCAAGCAATGCCGGCTCACTGCGAGCACTACCGAAGCCAATCGCATGCTCGAACAGGGCGGGGTGCGCGTGGACGGCGAGAAGATATCCGACAAAGGGCTTCGACTAAGGGCCGGCGCCGAATACGTGCTGCAAGTGGGCAAACGCAAGTTTGCGCGAGTGCGTGTGAAATAGAGGGTTTATCAAGTCTCAGAATAGCGGGGATTCACGCAAGGTGGTACGTGCCAGCCATTTCTCACCTTGCTTGACCGGTTCGCCGGTATGCAATGTCAATGGGTTTCCCCGCCTGTTCCCGTCCAGATTGTAATGGCATAGCGCCATACGTTGCCGACCGCTGATTTTCCGGCCGATCTTCAGATAATGTGTTTCCCCGCCCTGTTGCGGTGCGCATAGATATACCAGGAAAGATGCAGTGCGCTGACCGGAGTTATCTCCTTGCTGGCGATTCTGTTCGAGCCGCGCGTCGTCGAAATAATCAACATGTGGAGCATATTGATCGTCCAGCCGGTATCGTAATACCGATAAAGGTTCCACATGAGTGACGGGGAGTTCGAAAGCGGCAGCGATACGCCGTTCGATATTGCGTACTGCTGCATCACATGACGGAGAGGAAAAGAATGCTGCTGCTCCCGAGAAAGCCGTCTGCTCCTGTG
>DASSKW010000013.1:0-12666 GCA_035690065.1 Gammaproteobacteria bacterium | reverse complement strand
TCGATGCTGGATTCCCCGAGCGCGGTGGCAAGCGAGCGGGTAGCCGGGATCAACCGCGTGATGAGATCGCCGCGATACCAGAGTCCGTGCCGGACAACGTGTGCCGCGACCGGCTGCGGTACCGGAAACCCTTCTTTATATAAGGATGCCAACAGTCGCCACTCGCGCCAGGGTCGCGTCTGCTCCAGTCCGCGCCACAGGTAATAGTCGTCGACGAAACGCGCGACCAGTCCGCCCCGCCGGTAATGCCGCAGCACCCATTCGTCATTGCCGCTCCGTACGATCCAGGTCTGACCGCGACCACCGGCGGTGCCACGCAGGGCATCCTGCTTGGCCCAGTGCCTGGGCGAGAATGTGTCCTCCTGCGCGTGACGCAGCAGTGCATCATCGTATAGGATGAAGCCCCGTTTTGTGGTGACTGTGTGTTCAGCCATCCGTCATGTCCCAAGTGATGAAACCACCCGCTTCCGTCTGCATCCTGCGGCTCTCCGCGGTCGGCGACGTGTGCCATACCCTGCCGGTGGTGCGCACGTTGCAGGCGGCCTGGCCGGAGTCGCGCTTCACCTGGATCATCGGCAAGCTGGAAGCGGGTCTGGTCGGGGACATCCCCGGCATCGAGTTTATCATCTTCGACAAAGCCCAAGGCCGTGCCGCTTACCTGGAACTGCGCCGCAGACTCGCGGGCCGGCGTTTCGATCTGCTGCTGCACATGCAGATGTCGTTGCGCGCCAGTGTGGCAAGTCTGTTGGCCATCCGTGCCGACGACAAACTCGGCTTCGACCGCGAGCGCGCTCACGATTGGCAATGGCTGTTCACCGACCGGCGCATCCCGCACCGGGACCGGCAGCACGTCATGGACAGCCTGTTCGGTTTTGCCGAAGCCTGCGGCGTCGAGGAACACGTGTTGCGTTGGGATATCCCGATCCCGGCGGATACCGAAGCGTTCGCGCGCGCGCAGATTCCGGATGGAACACGGGCACTGGTCATCAGTCCCTGTGCCAACGCGCGCTTCCGCAATTTCCGTAATTGGCGCGCCGAACGTTATGCCGCAGTCGCAGATCACGCGATACAACGCCACGGCATGCGCGTGGTCCTCAGCGGCGGACCGAGTGCCGTCGAACGCGAGATGGGCGATCAGATCCGTGCTGCGATGCGGACCGAGCCGCTCGATCTGATCGGCAAGACCAATCTCAAGCAATTACTGGCCTTGCTGCGCCGCGCTACGGTACTGATCTCGCCCGACTCCGGCCCGATCCACATGGGCACCGCGGCCGGTATTCCGGTCATCGGCCTGTACGCCACCACCAACCCGGACCGTGCCGGACCCTACTTAAGCCAACGCTGGCGGGTGGATCGCTACCCGGATGCGATGCAGAAATTCAATCAGCAGGATGCCGCGACTGCGCCGTGGGGTACGCGGGTGCGCGATCCGGCGGCGATGGATCTAGTTACGGTGCAGGATGTGATCGACAAACTGGATGCCGTGATGGCTGCGCACAAGTTAGGTGCGCCTCCGCTCGCCACGCGTTAGGCACGCGGCAATTTCAATACCGCTTCCAACCCGCCCTCAGGATGATTGAGCAATTCAAGCGTGCCGCCATGCAACACCGCGATGTTGCGGGCGATGCCCAGGCCGAGCCCGTTGCCATCCACATTGCTGCGCGCCGCATCCAGCCGGTAAAACGGATCGAATACCCGTGCCAGTTCGTTTTCGGGAATACCGGGACCGGTGTCGCGAATACGAATCACCAAGTCGATATCATTTTCCTGTACGAAGATGCGTGCGCACTTGCCGTATCTCACCGCATTGTTGACCAGGTTTTCCAGACAGCGGCGCAAGGCTTGCGGTCGGCCCTTGAACGGATGCGATACCTTGCCTTCGAGTTTCACGTCCTGGCCGGTTTCGATGGCGTCTTCCTCGACACTTTCCAGCAAGGCCATGATATCGAGTGACTGCGAGGTCTCGGCGGTATCCAGGCCACGCAGGAAATCGAGGGTGCGGTTGGCGAGCGTCTCCATCTCCTGCAAGTCGCGCACGAATTTGGCACGCAAGGTTTCATCTGCAAGCAGTTCGGCGCGCAGCCGCAACCGCGTGATCGGGGTCTTGAGATCGTGCGAGATCGCCGTCAGCAACCGGGTCCGGTCTTCCACGTAGCGCACCAGTTGCGCCTGCATCTCGTTGAAGGCGCGTGCTGCACGCTGCACTTCGAGCGGCCCCTGTTCCGGGATCGGCGCGTGCCGGATGTCGCGACCGAGTTCGCCGGCGGCATTCGCGAGCGTGGTCAATGGCCGCGTCACCAGCCGCACCGCGAGCAGCGACAAGACGATCACCGATACCAATAACACCGCGAGACCGGCCAACAACCGCCACGGTCGGTCGCTGGCATGCCACGGACGTGGATGATCGAAGTTCACCCAGCTGCCATCGCGCAGTTGAACTTCGGTGACCGAATGCACGCCACGCAGGCCGGAGGATTCGGTCCGCTCCACCACCACCGCGCGCACCGCATGCCCGCTACCGAGCACCCCTTGCAACATCTGCCGGAAATCGGCCGCCTGCTGATCCGGGCTGCCCTGTGTCGCGGGCTGCGGCGTCAGGGTGACGAACAAGCGCGGACTGGTCAGGATGGAAGCGATGCGTTGACGTTCGGCGGGGGTCACGGAATCCATCAGTTTCACTGCTTCGGCATCGCGCTGCGCCCATTGCTGATCGCTGTAATGGAACAGCGCCTGATCACGTTCGCTGAGACTGATCGCCGCGCTGATGAGCTGTGCGCCCACCAGGCCGCCAAGCAGGATCAGCACGGTGCGGCCGAACAGGGAACGCGGCAAGAGACGCATCAGGATTCGGTCTCCACCGGTTGCGCGAATACGTAACCTTCGCCGCGCACGCTGCGGATATATTTCGGTTCGCGGCCATCATCGCGCAGACGCTGACGCAGGCGGCTGATTTGCACATCGATACTGCGATCGAACGGCATGGCGAGTTCACGGCCACGCAACATCTCCATGAGTTGTTCGCGGCTCAGCACCACGTTCGGGTGTTGCAGGAAGATGCACAGCAAACGGTATTCGGTACCGGACAACGGCACCACCACACCATCGGGCGACAGCAGTTGCCGGGTCGGCGTCGCCAGTTGCCAGCCGCCGAAGCGAAAACCGCGCAGGTCTTCCGGTGTCAGTTGTTCCGGCAGGGTGCGGGCGCGCCGCAGCACGCTCTTGATCCGGGCCAGCAGTTCACGGGGATTGAAGGGCTTAGGCAGGTAGTCGTCGGCGCCGGTCTCGAGCCCGGCGATGCGGTCACGCTCCTCACCGCGTGCGGTGAGCATGATGACCGGCAAGGTGGAATGGCTGCGCAGCTTGCGGCACAGGCTGACACCGTCCTCGCCCGGCAGCATCAAATCCAGCACCACCAGATCGAAACGCGCATCTTCCATCGCCTGCTCCATGGCGCGTCCATCGCGGACCGCGGTGACGCGATAGCCCTGCTGGGTCAGGTATTCCTGCAGCAAGGCGCGAATCTCGGTGTCATCGTCCACCACCAGAATGTGGTCCAGTGTGCTCATGTGTTGCTGGCGATATCCCCCGGGCTTGATGGCCGTTGCAGATTCTAGCCCCAGCCGGCACTGCAATCCTGAAACCCGGCACGGGATTTGTATCAAAGTGTAACGACCCCGCACGCAAAAGGCTGGAATGCGAAAATGTGCGCCACCGATGCGACAGGCGTGAACTTATCGTGGGTTCATGCGTCACAGCATCACGTTATCCCGTCTCAGGACGCAGGCTGAAGCCATATCCATGCAAAGATTTATCCCGGTTTTGCTGTTGACCCTGGCTCTCGGCATCGCGAGCTGGTCTGCACACGCGGCTACGGCGCCGGATATCAACCAGCCGCTGACGCTGATACAGCTCACCGATATCGCGCTCGATAATAACCCGCAGACCCGGATCGCCTGGGCGACAATCCGCGAAAGCGAGGCCGGCGTGGAACTGGCACGCGCCGGTTACTGGCCGCTGATAACGGCAAGCTACAGCTATCAGCGTAACAAGCAGGTGAATTTCACCGGCAGTTCGGTCGGCGCGCAGACCCGTTATGGACCCAGCATCAGCCTGAGTTATCTGCTGTGGAATTTCGGCACTCGTTCGGGTTCGCTGGATGCTGCCAAGTTCGCGCTTACCGCGGCCGACCTCTCCAACAGTCAGACCATGCAGGATGTGATCCTGCAAGTGGAACAGGGTTATTACCAGGTGCTCGGCTTGCAGGCACTGCGCGATGCCGACGAACAGAACGTCAACGATGCGCAAACCAGCCTCGATGCTGCGCGCCAGCGCAAGCAATCCGGTCTTGCCACTATCGGTGATGTGTATCAGGCCGAAGCCGCATTGGCCGGCGCACAACTGGCCTTGCAACAGACCGAAGGCAACCTCGCGATAGCACGCGGCCAACTGGCGATCGCCGCCGGTTACAGCGCCAACCAGAAACTCACCCTGGCGCCGTGGCAACCCGACGTCTCGCCGCAACTGCCGGATCAGGATGTCAGTACGCTGCTGAAACAGGCACGCCAGACCCGGCCGGAACTGCTGGCGTCGAAAGCCCGCGAACAGCAGGCGGTGGCGAGCCTGGAAGCGACGCGCGGACAAGGTCTGCCGTCACTCGCGCTTGCCGCCAGCGCCGGTCGCAGCACCAGCCTGCTGAACGGGGCCAGCACCAGCGCCGACAGTTACAGTGCCGGTGTCACCTTGAGCGTGCCGTTGTTCGCCGGGTTTGCCGACCAGGCTGCAGAGCATCAGGCACAAGCGGCAGTAGATATAGCGCAGGCGACCACGTTACAACTGCAACAGCAGGTGGAACTCGAAGTCTGGCAGGCCTATCAGAATGTTCACACCGCGGCCGCCACGCTCACCACCACCGATGCGCAACTCAAGAGCGCGCAACAGGCCGCCGATGTGACTGCCGCCCGCTACAAGAACGGACTCGACAGCATCCTCGATACCCTGACTGCACAGGCCACGCTCGCCAATGCACGCGTGCAACAGGTGCAGGCTCATCTCAACTGGTTTGCAGCACTGGCTGCACTCGGACATGCCGTGGGCGGACTCGGTACGCCCGCCTCGACAGCGGAGTCAAAGTGAAAAAGAAGACCGGATATCTGTTAAGCATCAGCGTGATCGTCATCGTGCTGGGCGCGATCGTGGTGTGGCGTGTGAATTCCAACAAGCATGCGGGCCGTGACCGCAACGATGACCGCGCGCTGTCCGTCACCACCACCGTGGCAAAGCTGCAACCGATGCCGATCCTCATGCAGGCAGTGGGCCAGGTGCAGTCCGAACACAGCGTGCAGATCCGGCCACAGGTATCGGGCGTGCTCAAGCAGGTGTACTTTAATGAAGGCCGGGAAGTGACTGCCGGACAACGCTTGTTCCTGATCGATCCCGCGCCGTACCAAGCCGCGCTCACCTCCACCAAATCAGCCTGGGAAAGCGCCAAAGCCAATGCCGACAGGATGGCGCCGCTGGCAGCCAAGGATTACGTCACGCCACAGGAATATCAGGATGCGCAAAGCACTGCGGATCAAGCCGAGGCTGCGTATAAACAGGCACAGATCAATCTCGCTTACACCGATATCCGTGCGCCGATCACCGGGCGCACCGGCAGTCTCGCGGTAAAGAGCGGCAACGTGGTCGGACCCAGCGACACCACACCTTTGGTCGTGATCAACCAGATGAAGCCGATCCTGGTACAGTTCCAGATACCGCAGCAATCCCTGCCTGACGTGCGCCGCTATCAGGCACAGCACAGCATCCATGTCTTCATCACCAACGAAGACGGCAGCGGCGATCTCGGCGAAGGCAAACTGGTGTTCATCGACAATGCCGTGAATGCCGATACCGGCACAGTGCTGCTGAAATCGCAGTTACCCAACAGCAAGGAACTGTTGTGGCCGGGACAGTTCGTCGGCGTGCGCATGCAACTGACAGTCGAACCCGATGCGATGGTGATACCGGACAGTGCGGTACAGAGCGACCAGAACGGAAACTTCGTCTATACGGTGGTGGACGGCAAAGCTACCATCGCCACGGTGAGCCTCGATCGGCAGGTTGGCGAGATGGCGGTGATCAGCAAGGGTCTGAAGCCCGGTGACGTGGTCATCACCCAGATCCCACGCACCTTGCGCGCCGGATTGCAGGTGACCGTGAACCGTCCGCACACCCAGGCTGTCGTTCCGGCACCGGCCGCGCCATGAAACTGAACCTCTCTGCGCCGTTCATCAACCGGCCAGTCATGACCACGGTGCTGATGTCGGCGTTGCTGATCTTCGGCATGGTCGCCTACTTCACCCTGCCGGTCAGCGAATTGCCGAACGTGGATTTTCCCACTATCAGCGTGCGCGCCAGCCTGCCCGGCGCCGACCCCGAAACCATGGCGGCCTCGGTCGCGACGCCGCTGGAACGGCAGTTCAGCACCATCGCCGGCGTGGACTCCATGAGTTCGGTGAATACCACCGGCCGCACTTCTATCACGTTGCAATTCGATCTTTCGCGCGATATCGACTCCGCAGCCATGGATGTACAGACGGCAATCTCGCAGGCCAGCCGACAGTTGCCGCTCAACATGCCGTCGCCACCCAGCCTGCGCAAGGTGAATCCGTCCGACTCGCCGATCATCTTCATGGCGATGACGGCCAGCCATGTCCCGCTCACGCAACTTGATGAGTACGCCGAAACCCGGGTAGCAGAACAGATCTCGATGGTGCCCGGCGTCGCGCAGGTAAGCGTGTACGGTGCGCAGAAATATGCCGTGCGACTGTACATGAATCCGTATGCGTTGACTTCCCGCAATCTTTCACTGACCCAGGTGGTGCAGGCGATCCAGTCCGGCAACACCAATCTGCCATCCGGCACCTTGTATGGCGCGACCCGTGATTACACCGTGCGTGCCGACGGTCAGTTGATGAATGCCGACGCCTATAACAAATTGGTGGTGGCCTACCAGAACGGCGCACCGGTACATCTTGCCGACGTCGGCATCGCCGTCAACAGTGTCGAGAATGACCAGCAGGTCACCAAGGTCTTCGACAACATGGGCGGCGATCACAAACTCAAGCCGTCGATCATGCTGGCGGTACAACGTCAACCCGGTTCCAACACGGTCGAGATCTCGAATGCGATCCACGCGCTGATGCCGGCACTATCGCGTGATGCACCGGGCGACGCGCGCCTGTTCATCTTTCATGATCATTCCGATTACGTAAAAGGTTCGATCAGTCAGGTCAAGGAATCCCTGATGCTGGCCATGATCCTGGTAGTCGGCGTGATCTTCCTGTTCCTGCGCAACATCCGCGCCACCATCATCTCTGCACTGGCACTGCCGACCTCGATCATCGGCACGTTCGCGATCATGAGTTTTGCCGGCTTCAGCCTCGACAACCTGTCGCTGATGGCACTGGTGCTGGCGGTGGGCTTCGTGGTGGACGATGCCATCGTGGTGCTGGAAAACGTGGTGCGTTACCAGGAGAAAGGCGAGCCGTCGTTACGCGCGGCGCTGATCGGCAGCAAGGAGATCGGCTTCACCGTGGTCTCCATGACTCTGTCGCTGGTCGCGGTATTCATCCCGATCCTGTTCATGGGCGGCATCCTGGGACGCCTGTTCCGCGAATTCGCGCTCACGGTCGCCATCGCCATCCTGATTTCCGGATTGGTCTCGCTGACCCTGACGCCGATGTTGTGCAGCCGCTTTCTCAGTCATAGCAAGCGGCACGGCAAACTGTACGGCACGCTGGAGAGATCCTTCGATGCCAGTCGCGACTGGTACGGTCGCTCGCTCGCCTGGTCGGTGGATCACTGGCGCACCATGCTGATAGCGGCCGGCGCAGCACTGATCCTGGTGTTCTATTTCTTCGCTGTGGTACCGAAAGGTTTCATCCCGACTGAAGATACCGGCCTGATCATCGGCAGCACCGAATCGCCGGCTGGCATCAAGTTCGATCAACTGCTGAAACTGCAGGACCAACTCGCGCGCATCGTGCGCGAGAATCCGAATGTCGCAGCCGCCATCTCCAGCGCCGGTCAGGGCTCGGGCGGCAGTTCCGGCGGCAACGTCGGGCGCTTGATCGTGATGCTCAAACCCATGGGCGAACGCCACGACACGGCCGATCAAGTCATCCAGCAATTGCGCAAGGCCACTGCACCGGTCCATGACATGCAGGTCTATTTCCAGAACCGTCCTGCGATCCGCATCGGCAGTATCGGCGGCAGTGGCAGCTACCAGTACGTCTTGCAGGGGCTCGATGTGGATACGCTGGACAAGGCGGCGACGGCGTTCCTGCCGAAACTTGCCCAAGTGCCGGGCGTACAGGATGTCGACAGCGATCTGGAACTGCATAACCCGCAGATCAATGTGCATATCCTGCGCGATACGGCAGCTTCGCTGGGCGTGACCGCGTCCGAGATCCAGTCCACGCTCTATGACGCCTATGGCGGCAACCAGATCAGCACCATCTACGGTGCTTCCGATGAATACTTCGTAATCATGCAACTGGCACCGAAGTTCCAGTCCGACATAGCGGCGCTGGATGCACTCTACGTGCAAGGCAGCAACAACAAACTGGTGCCGTTGCGCAGTGTCGCCGACATCACACCCGGCGTCGGCCCGCTGCAAGTGGATCATTACGAGCAACTGCCGTCGGTGACCCTGTCGTTCAATCTGGCGCCGGGCGTCTCGCTGGGCGATGTCACCGGCCGCATCGAGCGGCTCGCCGCCTCGGCTCTGCCGTCGGATATCACCGGCGTGTTCGCCGGCAACGCGCAGACTTTCAAGGAATCCCTGGTCGATCTGCCGATCCTGCTCATCATCACGGTGCTCGTGATCTACATGGTGCTGGCGATCCTGTACGAACACTTCATCCATCCGATCACCATCCTGACCGCACTACCGCTAGCGATGATGGGCGCCTTGCTGACCCTGATCCTGTTCGGCCAGGAGCTCAACATCTACAGCTTCGTCGGACTCATCATGCTGGTGGGACTGGTGAAGAAGAACGGTATCATCATGGTGGATTTCGCTATCCAGATGAAGCGCGAGCAACACATGAATGCGCGCGATGCGATCATCGAAGCCTGCATGGTCCGGTTCCGGCCTATCATGATGACTACGCTGGCGGCGATCTTCGGTACCCTGCCGATCGCGCTGGGCACGGGCATGGGCGCTGAATCGCGCCGGCCACTCGGCATCGCCGTGGTCGGCGGCCTGCTGTTCTCGCAGGCGCTCACGCTCTACATCACACCGGCGTTCTATGTCGCGATGGAACACTTGACGGCACGCTTCAAACGGCGTGAGCATGGGCCAGCCGCGCCGGGCGTGGAGCACGCGCATGGCACCGACTGAGCACTCGCCGACCGCCATGAAGGAGGAACCCGTGAACCAGGAAAATGTACAGCTTGGCAGTGGCCTGAACGGTTATGCGTCGCACCCACGCGGCAGCGGTCCATTTCCGGCCGTCATCGTCTTGATGGAAGCCTACGGCATCACCGGTCATATAAAAGGCGCCTGCCAGCGACTCGCCAAGGCAGGTTTCATGGCCGTGGCACCAGACATCTTCCACGGCGACGTGCTTGCCTACACCGATATGGATGCGGTGATGACGAAACTGCCGACGCTCAAGGACGATGTCATGTTGAAGGAGATCGGCATGACCCTGGATTGGCTGGCAGCACAGACAAAAGTCGAAAAACACGCCATCGGCATCATCGGCTTCTGCATGGGTGGGCGGCTCGCATTCCTGGGTAATTGCCGCTTCCCGGATCGCTTCAAGGCGGCAGTCTGTTTCTATGGCGGTGGGATCGCTGCCGAAGGTGAGACCGACCGTTTCGGGCGTACTCCGCCGATCCACCTCGCCGCACACATGAAAGCACCGATCTATCTCGGTTATGGCGCCGACGACCAGGGCATCCCGCCCGCCGAGCATGCGCGCATCACGGACAAACTTTCCTCGCTCAAGAAACGCTACAACCTGGCGGTCTATCCCGACGCGGGTCATGCGTTTCTGTGCGAGGAACGCGCGAACTATGCACCGGAACCGGCAAAACGTGCATGGACCGAAGCTCTCGATTTCCTGCACGCCAACCTCGAAACTCACTGAACCGCTGACTCAGCCTTCTGAAATTATCTGGCCGTCTGAACCCAGACCGCACACCGGCATGTGCGTGGTGCTGCGGGCAAACCCCAGTTGCCCCTTGCGGTCAACCATAATCAGTCCGGCTTCGCTGTCGGTGCGATCCATGAAATAGCGGATCGCCAGATCCGTTGCACTTGCCACATCCGCGCTTTCTTGCAGCAGATACGCCGCACTGCGCGCCAGCGTGGTACGGATGATGTCTTCACCGAAACCGGTACAGGAGACTGCAGCGCGTTCATCGGCATAGGTACCGCAACCGATCAACGGTGTGTCGCCGATGCGACCGGGCAACTTGTCGAACATGCCGCCAGTCGAAGTCGCCGCCGCCAATCGCCCTTCCGCATCCAGCGCCACCGCGCCCACGGTTCCGTATTTGCGTCGCCAATGATCGCGCTGCGAAGCGACGATCAATGATTCCGGATCGCACAGTTCTATGCCCTGTTCACGCGCCACCTGCAAAGCACCTTCGCCGGTGAGCAATACGTGCGGTGTATGGACCATCACCGCGTGTGCCAGTCTTACCGGATTGCGGATTCCGCTGACTGCTGCGATTGCCCCCGCACGCAAGCTCGCCCCATCCATGATCGCGGCATCGGTCTCGACCCTGCCGAGTGTATTCAGAGTGGAACCGGTACCGGCGTTGAACAATGGATCGTCTTCCAGCACCACCACGGCAGCCATCGCAGCATCCACAGCACTACCGCCGCGTTTCAATACCGCGTAACCGGCTTCCGCTGCCTTGCGGCAACCAGCCAGGCGTTCCGGCAAACTCGCCGGATCGATCTCACCAGCCCCGCCATGCACGATGATGCTGTATGCCATTGCGATTACTCTGATTTGAAGATCTTCACTGTCACACGTCCCCGGGTATCAATCCAGCCTCGATACATCCCCGGGGTATTGAATGCGGTGACGATATCTCCATTGCGGTCCAATGAAATCAATCCGCCGGTATCCTCGCCGCCGAGTTTCACCAGTTTGTCATGGATCTCGTAATCGACCGCCCGCTTGAGCGACCATCCTTTATATTGCATCAGATCCGAGACATCCTTGGTCAGATTCAGACGCATGTAGTATTCACCGGTGCCGGTGCCGGACTCGCCGCAAGTGAGATTGTTGGCATAGGTTCCGTCGCCAGTCAGCGGCGAATCGCCAACCCGTCCGTCCATCTTGTTGGTCAGACCACCGGTGGAAGTGCCTGCGGCGATGTCGCCGTAACGGTCCAGCGCTACTGCGCCCACGGTACCGAAGCCATGTGCCTTGGTGCCCGGATATTGTTCCTGGGCTGCTGCACTCTTGTCACCGGCCGCTTTAAGAACGTGCTGCAAGGATTCCCAGCGCTGTTTGGTGTAGAAATAACTCGCTGGCATCAGTTTCATGCCCTGACTCACCGCGAAATCCTCTGCACCCTTGCCGATCAGCAGTACATGCGGCGTCTTGTCCATCACCAGACGCGCCAGTTCGATGGGGTTCTTGATGTGCTGCACATCCGCGACCGCGCCCGCATTCAGGGTCGCGCCATCCATGATCGCAGCATCCATCTCGTTCCTGCCGTTATGAGTAAACACCGCACCCTTGCCGGCATTGAATAGCGGCGAGTCCTCCATCACCTCGATCGCCGCCTCGACCGCATCGAGACTGTGCCCACCTTTTTCCAGCACTGCATGCCCTGCTTCCAGCGCCTGTTTGAGTGTCGCGCGATATTCCTTCTCCATCTGCGGGGTCATGTCCTTGCGCAGGATCGTGCCAGCGCCACCGTGGATAACGATCGCGATCGGGTGTTGGGATACAGCGGCCGATGCAGGGACTGCCGGAAATACCGGTATCGCCGTGGCGAAAGAAAGGAGGACAAGGGTAAGGGTTGCAGTTCGCATACCTGATCTCCCTAAGGCTGGCAAGAGCACCATCCTAAAACAAATGGCGCTGACACGCTAAGCATCGACATCTGGATAAAAAAGCCGGCATGTTGCAGGTAATGCAACACACCGGCAATCACCCGGACGCTTGGGGAAGACGTCCGGCCGGCGCCCAGGGATGAGGCGCCGGAGGGTCGCGCACGGGGAGTGCGCTTCGGGGACCGTTACATTTATGCGGCTGCCTTGCTCCGTACCGTTTTCATTGCGCCTGTCCAGGCGACCAGTTGATCGAGCATCGTGCTCAAGGCCGCTGCATGCATCGCCGCCGGTTTGAACACCGAGAAGTTCTCGAAGTCCGTGAACAGCGACAGCATGACCTGGGCACGCACGGTCGCCACCTGCACTTCCGCCATCACCAGCCGCAAATGCTCTACTGCACGTACACCGCCGGCGCTGCCATAGCCGACGAAGCCTGCCGCCTTGTTGTTCCACTCGGCATACAGGAAATCGATCGCATTCTTGAGTGCGCCCGAGATGCCATGGTTGTATTCAGGTGTCACGAACACAAACCCGTCCAGTGAGCCGATCTTTTCGGCCCATGCCCGGGTATGCGGCTTGCCGTATTGCCCGAGCGA
>DASSKW010000012.1:0-2855 GCA_035690065.1 Gammaproteobacteria bacterium | reverse complement strand
AGCTTCGTGCAGTGGGCGAAAATCCATGGCATGGCCATCCAGTACATCCAGCCGGGCAAGCCCAACCAGAACGCCTACATTGAACGCTTCAATCGCACGTTCCGCGATGAACTGCTGGACCAGCATCTGTTCCTGCGCCTCGATGATGTGCGCGAAGCCGTTTACTGGTGGATGATCGAGTACAACGAGCAACGTCCGCATGACTCGCTCAGAGACCTGACGCCACTCGAACGCCGTCAACAAGTCGCCGGATGTTCTACTTTTCAAGTGTCTACTTGACGGGGAAGCTTACGGGGGGGGCGGGTATTGACATATCGGAAAATCTCGATATACTTATCCGCCATGGAACAGGTAGAAGTCTTTAAAGCACTGGCCAACGAATCCCGGCTCAAGATCCTGCAATGGATGCGAGAGCCGGACAAACACTTTGGCAACTGCCCGACGGGCGGGGACCGGGGGCGCAAGGTCTGTGTCGGCGAGATCCAGGCCAAGCTGGGCTTGTCCCAGTCCACGGCGTCCCAATATCTGGCCATATTGGAGCAGGCCGGTCTGGTGAGGGCGCGCCGCGAGGGCCAGTGGACTTTTTATGAGCGCAACGAAGCCGCGCTCCAGGAAATAAGCCAATTCCTGAAACAGGATCTGTAAGGGTTGGAGTTTGGAGCGCCCCGCAAGGGCATTTTTTCAGACTTCATATATCGGGATATTTAAATATGCAAAAACGTATGAATGTCAATAATGAGGAGAGTCGCATGGCGACGCAAGCGTTACTGACCCCGGTGAAGGTGGGGCCGTACGAACTGAGGAATCGGGTCGTGATGGCGCCGATGACCCGTGATCGCGCGGATAACCCTGAACTCGCACCGACCGATCTGCACGTGAAGTATTACGCGCAGCGTGCTTCCGCGGGCCTGATAATCACTGAAGGCAGCCAGATCTCACCGCAGGGTGTGGGCTACATCTTCACGCCCGGTATCTATTCCGAGGCCCAGGTGGCCGGCTGGAAGAAAGTCACCGATGCAGTGCATGCGAAAGATGGCCGCATCTTCATCCAGTTGTGGCACGTCGGCTACGTCTCGCATCCGGATTTCCACGACGGAGAGTTACCGGTCGCGCCGGCCGCGCTGAATCCGAATACCAGGGTCTTCACGCCAAACGGTCTCAGGGATACGGTCGTGGCGCGTGCACTGAAGACCGAAGAGATCACAGCGATCGTGCAGGACTATGTGCAGGCTGCGAAGAATGCCATGCGCGCGGGATTCGATGGCGTCGAGATCCACGGTGCCAACGGCTATCTGATCGAGCAGTTCCTGCGCGACAGCACCAACCAGCGCACCGACGAGTATGGCGGTAGTGTCGAGAATCGTGCCCGTTTCCTGTTCGACGTGGTCGGCGAGGTGAGCGATGCGATCGGCAGCGACAAGGTCGGCGTGCGGCTGTCACCGGCCAACGTTGGAAATGTGCCGGCCGATTCCGACACGCGTTCGCTTTACGATTTCGTGATCGGTGCGCTGTCGAGTTTCGATCTCGCCTATCTGCATCTGCGTGATGCAGCGGGTGATGTGTCCGGGATTCCGAATATGGTATCGGACGTGGTCAAGCATTTTCGCGGTGTGTATCAGGGCACATTGATCGCCAACACCGGCTACGACCGTGAGAGGGGCAATCAGGCGATCCGTGATGGTCGCGCTGACATGGTCGCCTATGGCATCCCCTACATCGCTAATCCGGATCTGGTGGAGCGATTCCGTCATGCAGCGCAGCTCGCGCAAGCGGACAGGGATACGTTCTACACCGGCGGCGAGAAAGGTTATATCGATTACCCGTTCATGCAGGCGGCTGCAGCCTGAATTATTTTCACAAGCACAGGAAAAGGAGTCACGACATGAAACTTTATTACTCGCCCGGCGCCTGCTCACTCGCACCGCACATCGTACTGCGCGAACTGGGATTGCCTTTCGAGAGCCAGGCCGTGGATCTGAAGACCCACAGACTTGCCGACGGCACGGATTATTACACCATCAATCCAAAAGGTTATGTGCCGCTGCTGAAGTTGGACGACGGCCAGAGCCTGACCGAGATCGCTGCCATGCTGCAGTATCTGGGCGACCTGAAGCCCGAAACCGGCCTGATACCGACAGCCGGGACCATGCAGCGCTATCGAGTGATCGAGTGGCTCACGTTCATCAGCAGTGAACTGCACAAGAGTTTCAGCCCGTTGTTCAGTGCCGCAATGCCCGAAGCCGGCAAGCAGATCTTCCGCGACAAACTGGCCCAGCGTTTTACCCTGCTCGACCAGCATCTGGCAGACAAAAGCTATCTGATGGGTGAGCAATACACCGTCGCCGATGCCTATGCCTACACCATCCTTAGCTGGAAGGATGCGGTCAAGATAGACATGAGCGCATGGAAGAATCTGGAGGCATACATACGGCGCAATGCGGCTCGTAATCAGGTGCGCGAGGCATTGCACGACGAGAAGCAGGCTGCTTGAAGCGGCTATTTGTATTAATCACCCAATCCTTAGAGAGTCCACGGAGAGCATGCCCATGAGTCTGAAAATCGGGATCATCGTCGGCAGTACGCGTCCGGGACGCAATGCCAGTGCCGTCGCGGAATGGGTGAGCGAGATTGCGAGCAAACGCACGGATGCCGAGTTCCAACTCGTTGATATCCAGGATTTCAAGCTGCCGTTGCTCGATGAGCCGATACCGCCATCGCTCGGGCAATACGGCAAGCCGCATACCCGGGCATGGGCCGAAAAGATCGGCTCACTGGACGGGTTTGTGTTCGTGACACCTGAATACAACCATGGCATCTCGGGCGCACTCAAGAATGCGATCGATTTCCTGTATGCC
>DASSKW010000011.1:0-28256 GCA_035690065.1 Gammaproteobacteria bacterium | reverse complement strand
TAATTGTGTCAGCGGTGTGCCTGTAACGTCGAGCACGGCGATACCGGCATGCCTGGCACGACCATACCCAAGATAAAGTTTTTTTGAACCCGGATCGAAATACAGCGCACCAGCATCACTGCCGAATATCAGACTGGCGCGCCGATTGAATGTGGCGGCGGTGTAGAAACCGATCGCGCCGTTACCGCTGGCACTGACCGCCACCTGATCGCTCGGCAGATACGCCACGCCCAGTGGCGAATTCAGCCCTGTCACACGCTCACTGATAACATCCTTTTGAAGATCGATCGCCAGCAGACTGTTGCTGCCAGTCACCACGACAAAGAGACGTTGCTGCGCCGCATCCAATGCCAATTGGCCGAACTGCCCGCGCACACCTGGCAGCGTGATGACGCGCTGCAAGCCGAGGTCGGCTTGTGCCGCGAATGCCGTCAGGGTCACCAGCGCCGCACACAATAATGGCAACCCGCGCGACCTCCGCCGTGCAGGCTCGGCAGACATCCTGGCCGGTTCTTTTATAGACATCTGTTCCATCCAGCTGCGCGACAACAGCATATATTCCGCTACAATCGGCTCCATTCTCATGACGCGGATGCCAGACCATGCCACAGACTCGCAGCTTAGGCCTCGCTACCACCACCTCAATTGTACTCGGCAATATGGTGGGATCAGGTGTATTCCTGCTCCCCGCTTCGCTCGCCGTGTACGGCGTCTATAGCCTGTGGGGTTGGGGTTTCAGCACTGCAGGGGCGTTGCTGCTGGCCTGGGTATTCAGCAGTCTGTCGCGGCGCCTGCCGAAAGCAGGTGGACCCTACGCCTATCCGCGCGAAGCATTCGGTGATTTCGCCGGCTTTCAGATTGCCTGGATCTACTGGCTCAGCATCGTGGGCACCAATGCGTCCATCGCCGTCGCTTTTGCCAGTTATCTGGTGGTATTCGTGCCGGGGCTGACCGCTGATCCCTTGTACGGTGCCTTGGCGGCGCTGGTTGCCACCTGGCTGCTGACAGGTATCAACATCCTGGGAGTACGCGCAGCAGGCAGACTGCAGCTCATAACCGTGATCCTGAAACTCACACCCTTGCTTGCACTCAGCGTATTCGGTGTCTTCCACTTCGATCCGCAGATACTGACCTCGGGGCATCCTGTTGCATCACCGGGCGCGGCGATCAACGCCTGTGCCACACTCACCATGTGGGCATTCCTGGGTCTGGAGTGCGCTACCGTCCCCGCCGATCACGTGCGGGATCCCGAAAAGACCATCCCACGCGCCACCATGCTGGGTACGGTGATTGCCAGCGCGTTCTATATCGCCTGTACTACAGTAGTCATGGGCATCATCCCCAGCGCTGCACTGGCGCATTCCAATGCGCCGTTCGCTGACGCCGCGAAACTGTTGTGGGGCAGTTGGGCCGGTTACCTTATCGCCGCTGCCGCACTTATCTCCTGCTTCGGTGCGCTCAACGGCTGGATCCTGATGCAAGGACAGTTCCCGCAGGCAGTCGCCAACGACGGATTGTTCCCGAAATTATTCGCACGTGAATCACGTCGCCATACGCCCACGCTCGGTCTGGTACTGTCCAGCGTGCTGGCCACCATCCTGATCCTGATGAATTACAGTCACGGGCTGGTCGCCATGTTCACGGCCATCATACTGGTCAGTACCTTCTGGGTATTGGCTACTTATCTGCTCTGCTCGCTTGCCGAAATCGTATTGAGTCGCCCCGATCAACGCACTAACAGCCAGCGCTTCCGCACTCTGGTCCTCGCGGGCGCGACTGCTGTCTTCACTGTGTGGGCGATGTATGGAGCCGGCCCGAAATACGTATTATGGGGCGTGCTTGCACTGATCCTGGGCGTGCCGCTGTATCATTTTCAGAAGCGCTACAAGCACCGCACGCTGCCCGTCTAACACACGCTGGTGTTGATTGACTACTGACCGAGCCGGTGGAGTTTCATATCGCATGAGAAATCAACCCGGTTAATGCCGCATGCGAAGATCCGTTGCTGAGCCCGGCATTGCTCTGGTAACCAGACTGGATGCCTCACAGCTACGGGAAATCTCGCGCCATTTCCCCGGACGCTGGCTGCAGGGCTATGTCCGTGGCAAGCTTAAAAGTGACCCGGTATATGCCGCAGCCGCAAAGGAAATCCGCATGCACCCGGCACCGATATTCGATATCGGTTGTGGGATCGGGCTGTTCAGCCATTATCTGAAGATGGCAGGGGACGACTCCGAATACCTCGGCATCGATCTTGATGCCGCCAAGATCAAGATCGCCCAACAGGCTGCGCGTGGCAACTCCAGAGCCTCGTTCAAACAGTTGTCCTGCGAAACCTTGCCGCACTGGCAAGGTCACATAGTGATACTCGATACCCTGCACTACCTGACTGCTGCCACCCAGCAAACGCTGCTGCGTGCGGCCGCCACCCGGGTCACTCCCGGAGCGACACTGATCATTCGCAGCGTCCTGCGCGACAGCTCCTGGCGTTTTGGCATCACACGGTTCGAGGAATTGTTCATGCGCAGTGTGCGCTGGATGCGTTACGGCGTGCAGCATTATCCAACTGCCGGCGAACTCGGTGGCCCGCTTGCCGATGCCGGGCTCAGCGTACAAATAACGCCGTTGTGGGGCCGCACACCATTCAACAGTTACCTGATCGTGGCGCGGCGCACTCCAGATTAATGCAGGGAATGTGAGCAACTATCTCGACAGGAGACAGCGATGAGCCACGCTGGATTCACACCTCTGGAAGGCCGCTGCACCTGCGGTGCCGTGCGTTATCGTCTGCTGAGCAGTCCTTTATTCGTGCATTGCTGTCATTGTCGCTGGTGTCAGCGTGAGACCGGCGCTTCCTTCGCACTCAACGCGATGATCGAAGCGGAACGCGTCGAACTGCTACAAGGTACGGTGGAAACAATAAACACACCATCCAACAGCGGCAAGGGCCAGAAGATCAGTCGCTGCCCAGGCTGCCATATCGCGCTGTGGAGCAATTACGCCGGCGCCGGTGACAGCATCCGCTTCGTGCGGGTTGGGACACTCGATGAACCGGATCGTCTGCCGCCGGATATCCACATCTTCACGTCGACGAAACAACCCTGGGTGGTGTTGCCACCCGGTATACCCGCCGTGCCGGAATATTACGATCGCGATCGGTACTGGTCTCAGGAAAGTCTCAAGCGCCGGGCTGCCCTGCTGGCTCGACAAACCGGCAGTTGACACAGTCGACAGTAAGCTGAATCAGACAGGATTTACGAACGCTGATCAGCGTCTTGCGTAGAATTCCCGGAACGCATCAACGACGCGTCGTGTATCTTGGGTACTGACGTCGAGGTGCAGTACCAGACGCATCGCTGGATTGGGTAACACCTGGATACCCGACTGCGCAAGATGGTCGGTCAGTGCGGCGACATCATCGGGGAGAACCTGCAGGAACACCATATTGGTCTGCACCGTGGCGGGATCGATGACGAGTTGCTTGATCCCCGCCAGACCATCGGCCAGCGCCTTGGCGTTTGCATGATCTTCGGCGAGGCGTCCCACATGATGATCGAGCGCGTATAGCCCGGCAGCTGCCAGTATCCCGGCCTGGCGCATACCGCCGCCCAGCAACTTGCGGATCCGGTGCGCTTTGCCGATCAGGTCTTTGCTGCCAACCAGTACCGAACCTATCGGCGCACCGAGTCCTTTCGACAGGCAGATGGAGACGCTGTCGAAATGCTGCGTGATCTCGCGCACCGGCACGCCCAGCTTCACTGCCGCATTGAACACGCGTGCCCCATCGAGATGGATGTTCAAACCGTGTTGGCGCACGAATGCGCGTGCTTCCTTTATATAAGTTAACGGCAATACCCGGCCGTTCTGGGTGTTTTCCAGTACCAGGAGGCGGGTGTGTGCGAAATGTACATCGTCCGGCTTGATCGCGGCAGCGACCTGCTGCAGATCCAGCGTCGCATCGGCCTGATACTCGATCGGACAGGGCCACAGACTGCCCAGTACCGCCGCGCCACCCGCTTCATATTTGAAGCTGTGACCGAGTTTGCCGATGATGAACTCCTCACCGCGTCGGCAATGCGCCATGAGCGCAGCAAGATTGGATTGCGTGCCGCTGGGAAAGAAGAGACCGGCCTGGTGGCCGGTCATCTCCGCAAGGTGCTGCTGCAGCTTGTTGACGGTCGGATCGTCACCGAAGACATCGTCACCCACCTCGGCAGCGGCCATCGCGGTCCGCATGCCCGAAGTCGGTCGAGTCACCGTATCACTGCGCAGATCGATCATCTGACGTTTACCAAAGCTCTTCAGTTCACTCCAGAATCTTCGAGGTGAAGAGCGCTGGAATTATCCTGATTATTTTCCGCCGCCTTTGCTGTCCTTGCTCTTGGCATTCGGTTTGGCATCGCTCGCCTGCTGTTCCGCCCAATCCTTGTCCATCGCTTCGGTGACTTGCGTGGTCACGTCATATTTGTCACTGGAATAGATCGCGCCGCCACCCTGATTCATCAGGATGTCGTAATGATGGTCCTTGGCAAAAGTCACCAGTACCTGCTGCAACTCCTCCTCAATCGGTTTCAGCAATTCCTGGCGTCGCTCTTCCAGATTCTGCTGCTGTGCATCTCTGTATTGTTGAAACTCAGCCGCACTATCCTGAAAATTCTTTTGCAATTTAGCATAGTCGGCAGATTTGCTGTCGGCCTTCTCAAATTGCTGCTTTACCACCATCACCTTGTTGTACTGATCCCGTACATCGCCATTAACCTTCTTGGACAGCGCGCTGAGTTTCGCGCTTGCATCCTGACCGCGATGCGATTTGGCAATTACCTGCTGGATATTAACCACTCCGATACGCGGCACATCTGCAGCCTGTGCTGTCGTCACGAAAGACAAACCAGCCGCCAGTACACCGGCGACGAAAAATCCATAGCGCATGAGAAATACTCCCGAGAATTTTGAAAAGACTGAAGCGGGCAAAAACCTGGCCCCCGAATAACTAGCATAACGCACCGATGGCGGTGCGGACTACCGAGCCTGCGGGCTTTTTCAGGCCGTTTCCGCGGATTTCAGGTTCAGGAACAGGTTGACGGCGAAACACAGGATGCCGATGACCGCTGCCGTTGCACCACCTGCCACCACCGGCATGGCGCCCGGATGCCCTGCCAGCATGACTAACAGGCCGATCACGAACACCGGCAAGCCAAGATTGTGCAGCCAGAAATGCGCCAGCCCCAGCCAGTGCCCGCCGGCACGCGGGAACAGATGGTAGATGACTCCCGCGAGGCCCAGGCTTGCCCAGCCCAGCAGATTGATGTGGGCATGTACCGGGATGTACTCGAACGAGTGAGTGATCCCCATCACCAGCCCGAATACGACGCCGATCAGAAGATACAGCACCGCGAGTTTCAGCCAGATCAGGGCCATGCGAGCGCCCCGCTGCTCAAGCATCGAATTCATGTTAACTCCTTGTTCTAAGACAAGATTTATTGCTGTTGTACGACGAAAGCCGGTACAGCATAGCACTCCGGTTGAACCCGACTCCACAGTCGGTGTCATACTCCGCAGCCTATCCGATTCAACAAAAAGGAAGACAGCCATGTCCTGGAGCTGCTTGACCCGCCGAATCGCTCTGTATCCGGCGCTCGCTTTACTAGGTCTATGTGCCGCCGGAGCGGCCCAAGCCACCAATACCCTGGCCCGTTACCCGACGCTGCACGGTGATTCAGTCGTCTTCGAGGCGCATGGCAATCTCTGGAAAGTCAGCCGCAACGGCGGCACCGCCGAACGTCTGACCACCGATCCGGGTTTCGACATCATGCCGCGCTTCTCACCGGACGGGAAATGGATCGCTTTCACCGGCAAGTATCAGGGCAACACCGATGTCTATGTGATCCCTGCCGACGGTGGTCCGGCCAAGCGCCTGACCTTCCATTCGGATGTCGTGGGCAGCGCTCCGCTGCGCTGGGGTCCCGACAACATGGTGGTGGGCTGGACGCCAGACAGCAAGAACGTGGTGTTCCTGTCGCGTCGCAATACTTTCAATTCCTGGTTCGGCCAGTTGTTCGAGGTCCCTTTGGCCGGCGGATTGCCGACCCAACTCCCGATACCGAAAGGCGGCATGCTCAGCTACAGCCCGGACGGCAATACGATCGCCTATAACCGCATCTTCCGTAATTTCCGTACCTGGAAACGTTATGACGGCGGTCTGGCTCAGGACGTCTGGACGTACGACTTCAAGACCAAGGCCACCACCCGCATTACCGATTGGAAAGGCACAGACAAAAATCCGATGTGGTATGGCCACACCATCTACTTCGCCTCGGATCGCGATTCGAACCGGCGCGAGAACATCTGGGCCTACGATACCGGCAGCAAGCAGTTCCGTCAGGTCACACATTTCTCGGACTACGACGTCGATTGGCCGAGCCTCGGCAACGACGGCATCGTGTTCCAGGACGGGGGTTCGTTGTACGTCGTGGATCTGCCCAGTGAACAACTGCACAAACTCGACGTGACAGTGCCCGACGACGGCACCGAGACCAATCCGCGTTTCGTCGATGACAGCAAGTACATCCAGGCCCAGGACACCGCCGGCAATATCAATTTCGATATCTCGCCGAACGGCAAACGTGCCCTGCTGCAGGCCCGCGGCGACATATTCACCTTGCCTGCCGAGCACGGCAACACCCGTGACCTGACTCAGACTTCCAACGCCGAAGAGGAATACCCAAGCTGGTCACCGGACGGCAGATGGATCGCCTACACCACCGACATCAACGGCGAAGTGCAGATCGCAGTACGCCCCTCGGCAGGCGGCGCCGAAAAGATCCTCACGGATTTCAAGACCGGCTATTTCTACAAACCGGTGTGGTCACCGGACAGCGACAAGCTGGCATTCTCCGACAACCTGCATCAGTTGTGGTGGCTGGATGTAAAGACGCGCAAGGTCACCAGGATCGCGCAGGACAAATACAACGAAGTCCACGATTACGCCTGGTCACCGGACAGTCGCTGGCTGACCTACAGCCTCAGCACCGACAATCAGATGCGCGGAATCTGGCTCTATAACCTGGCGGACAACAAGGCCACTGCCATCAGTTCCCCGATGGATGCGGATTTCAATCCGGTATTCGATCCGGATGGCAAGTATCTGTACTTCATCTCGGCACGGCACGAGAATCCCACCTTCAGCCAGAGCGAATTCAACATCGCCACGCTCAAGATGACAGGTATCTATGCCGCAACCCTGACCCGCGATGAAGCATCGCCGTTTGCACCGCGTTCCGATGAAGGTGCCGCTGCCCAGGAGAGCAAATCGGGCACGAAAGACAAGAAGAAATCCGAGTCCGGCAAACCGATTCGCATCGATCTCGATGGCCTGATGCAGCGCGCCGTGGCAGTACCGATTCCTTCCGACAACTATTACGCATTGACGGCCACATCCGGTCATCTCTATTACATGACCACGCCCAACTTCACCATCGAGGGACCGTTATCCGGCGAGACCAGTGCGCTGCATGTGTTCGACATGAAGACCCGCAAGGACAAGACCCTGAATACTGGTCTGGGTGGTTACATGTTGTCGGCCGACGGCAAGACCGCGTTGCTCAACACCCAGGGCGACAAGTTCGCGTTCCTGGATGTCGATAGCGGTGATGCCAAACCCAAGGACCTCGATACCTCGCATATGCGTGTCGAGATCGATCCGGTCCAGGAATGGAACGAGATGTACGGCATGGCCTGGCGCCTGGAACGCGATTTCTTCGTCAACGCCAAGATGAACGGCGTGGACTGGGATGCCGTACGTGCCAAATACAGCAAGCTGTTGCCGCTGATGGGCTCGCGAGAAGATCTCAACTACCTGATCGGCGAGAGCATCGGCGAATTGTCCAACTCTCACACCTATGTCGGTGGGGGTGACGACAACTATGACGTCGCTCGTGTACCGACCGGGGTCCTGGGGGTGGATTTCGCGCTCGACCCGGCTTCCGGCCGCTATTACCTCAAGCATATCTACGCCGGTGACAATACCCGGCCCGATTTCATCTCGCCGCTCACCGAACCCGGCGTCGACGTGAAACAGGGCGATTACCTGCTGGCAGTGGATGGTCATGAACTCAAGGCACCGACCAATCCCTACAGCCTGTTCGTGAATACGGTGGGTCGTACCGTAACGCTGACCGTGGCCGACAATGCCGAGGGCAGGAACCAGCACGATGTGACGGTAAACACCATCAGGAACGAGCTCAACCTGCGCTTGCACGACTGGATCGCACACAACCGCGAGATGGTAAACAAGATGTCCGACGGCAAGATCGGTTACATCTACCTGTCCGACATGGAAGCGGTGGGCATGGATCAGTTCATCCGCCAGTTCTACCCGCAGATCACCAAGCAGGGATTGATCCTGGATGATCGCTGGAACGGCGGCGGCTTCATCGACCAGATCGTGCTGGAACGCCTGCGCCGGGTGTTGATCGGCATGAACAGTGACCGCGAACGGGTCGCTTCACCGATCCCGCAACAGGTCAGCAACAGCTACAAGGTCGCATTGATCAACCATTACTCGGCATCGGACGGCGACATCTTCCCGTACTTCTTCCGCAAGTACGGACTGGGGCCGCTGATCGGCGAACGTACCTGGGGCGGCGTCCGCGGTATCCGCGGCAGCTGGCCGTTGCTGGATAACGGCTACATCACGATTCCGGAAGGCACCATGTACGGCCTCGACTCGCAATGGGTGATCGAGAACCACGGTGTCGAGCCGGACATGCAAGTGGATAATCTGCCGGGCGACGTGATGGCCGGCCGCGATGCGCAACTTGATACGGCAGTGAAATACCTGATGGACAAGATCAAGGCCCATCCGCTGACGTTGCCGCCACCGCCGCCATTGCTGCCGGCTTATCCACCGCCGGGGCACGAATAAGCAAAGATTACTGTAATAATCGACATTCAACGGCGGCCCAAAGGCCGCCGTTTTCTTGGTATATCAAACTGGAATATGCCGGATGTGTTGATATTGCTTGTACATGAAATACATCAGGCCAACCATGCCGGTGATCGCTGCTGGCACCAGCAATGCTGCGAAATGCCAGTGAACAAATAACGCCGCCCCCAGAATCCCGCCTCCAACGAAACCGGATAACAGCGCACCCAGTAACAGAAAATAACGGGGTGCCACACTCACTCCACGCAGCAGATGACCGATGGCGATACCGATATCTGTGGTCACGCCAGTCATGTGAGTGGTCCGCACGATGGCGCCACTGTAAGTCGTCACCAGCGCATTCTGCAGACCGCACGCGACAGCAGCGAGATACATTCCCGAATCAGTCCCACGTCCCAGGTAGAACGCGGCAGCAAACAGCAATGCTGATTCGATGGTGAGCGCAGCTCCGTAACGACGGCCCAACCGGGCTGTACTCTGCTGGATGACAAAACCGCCGATCACCGCGCCGGCCAGAAACATGGCAGCCAACAGGCCGGTGACGCGCAATTCGTCATAGTCACCGCGCACCAGACTGGTGGCAAACAGCGAAGCATTGCCGGTCACGTGCGAGATCGGATGCTGGAGTCCCAACAGACCGATCGCATTGACCAACCCCGCGACGGCGGCAAGTATGAAACCGCCGATAAGAATCCAGGCCGGAACCTTGCCAGTGTGCATATTTATGTCGTCATGAATGAATTAAGCGAACCGCGGGCGCGGGCACGGTCCATCCCCACTGCAACCTTTTCATGCTCTTGTGCATCCAACCCATGATGACACACAACCGCAGCGCACAAGTGTCCGGTCGGACACGTATGCGGACACTTCCGGGTCCGAACGGACACCGGTTGGTCGTAAAAGACACAGGCCTGACATTAAAGAAAGCATATTGTAAAGCGCAACTGCAGGCTGTAAGACTCAGGGACGGATCCGAATCGTAAGTTGGCACACTACTTGCTTTATTAATCGCATGAACACAGACAACCTGAAAAAAATCGTCAAGATCCGCGACACCGCCAGTCAGGACGTGGCTATCGATAACAAACCACGGTTGCGTCGGCGCCGCTGGTACCTGCTCG
The DNA here is from genome assembly GCA_035690065.1 of Gammaproteobacteria bacterium. Taxonomy (GTDB): domain Bacteria; phylum Pseudomonadota; class Gammaproteobacteria; order Natronospirales; family REEB76; genus DASSKW01. Next base: position 18,191 of record DASSKW010000011.1, on the reverse strand, counting down.
GAGGGAGCGCGGCTTTGCTGCTGGTGTTGGTGCTGCTCGCACCTGCCGTCACCCGGATGTTGTCGGCCGATGCTTCAGTCAGCGCATCGCGACTGAGTTTCGCCACGGTCGAACGCGGTCCGTTTGTGAACGATATCGCCGCAGAGGGAAAGGTGGTTGCAGCAGTCAGCCCGACCTTGTATGCGACCTCCGCAGGCTCGGCCACCGTGAAGGTCAATGCCGGCGACACGGTGAAAAAAGGCCAGATCCTGGTGGTCATCGACAGCCCGGAGTTGACCAGCCAGTTCGGCCAGGAAAGCTCCACTCTGTCGAGCATGGAAACCGACCTGGAACGCGAACGTATCAACGCCAAAAAAGCCGCACTGAAAAGTCAGGAGACGATGGATCTGGCCGGTGTGAAACTGGAAGCTGCCACCCGCGAAATGAAACGCGCCGATGCCGCCTGGGGATTCCACGTCATCAGTGCGCAAGATTACGAAAAGGCCAAGGACGATCTGGCCGCCGCCAAACTGGAATATGCCCACGCCCAGGCGGATACCAAACTCGACAAGGAAGGCCTTAACTTCGACGTCCGTACCAAGGAATTGCAGGTCAAACGCCAACACCTGCTGGTGCAGGACCTGCAACGCCAGGTCAATGACCTCAACGTGCGTTCACCGATCAACGGCCAGGTCGGCCAGATACTGATCGCACCGCGTGCCACCGTCCCCGTGAATGCCCAGCTGCTGACCGTGATCGATCTTTCCGCGCTGGAGGTGGAAGTCACCGTGCCGGAAAGTTTCGCCCGCGACCTCGGCGTCGGTATGGCCACGGACATCACCGGCAACGGCGGCGAGTGGAAAGGCGAAGTCAGCGCTATCTCGCCGGAAGTGGTCAATGGCGAAGTTGCGGCGCGAGTCCGGTTCGAGGGCGACAAACCTCAGAACCTGCGTCAGAACCAGCGTCTGTCGGTGCGCATCGTGCTCGATAAGCGCGACAACGTATTGACCGTGGCGCGCGGCTCATTCGTCGACGAATCCGGCGGCCGTTATGCGTATGTGGTGCACGACGGGATCGCGGTCAAGACACCGATCCGGATCGGCGCTACCAGTATCGACAAGGTCGAGATATTGCAGGGACTGAAAGCCGGTGACCGTATCGTTATCTCCGGTACCGACAGTTTCAACGGCGCCGCCCGCGTCGCAATCAGCAATTGAGTATCCAGGCCCCTGAACAGACGGGGGCTCAAGTAACCCTTTTCATCAATCAAGGAGCATGTCATGTTGAAAATGACCCACCTGTCCAAGATCTACCGTACCGAAGTGGTAGAGACCTACGCACTGCGCGATTTCAGTGTCAACGTAGAAGAAGGCGAATTCGTTGCGGTCATGGGGCCTTCCGGTTCCGGCAAGACCACGTTCCTGACCATCGCCGGCTTGCTGGAAAGCTTCGATGGCGGCGAATACCGTCTGGATGGTGAAGATGTCAGCAAACTCAACGACAACGCCCGCTCCAAGATCCGCAACGAGAAAATCGGCTTCGTGTTCCAGAGTTTCAATCTGATCCCGGACCTGAACGTCTTCGACAATGTCGATGTGCCGTTGCGCTACCGCGGTTTCAAGGCCAGGGAACGCGCACAGCGGATCCACGATGCGCTTGAGACCGTCGGCCTCGTTTCGCGCATGAAACACCTGCCGGCACAACTGTCCGGCGGCCAACAGCAGCGGGTCGCGATCGCGCGCGCACTGGCCGGCTCGCCGCGCCTGCTGCTCGCGGACGAACCCACCGGCAATCTTGATTCACTGATGGCACGTCAGGTTCTGGATCTGATCGAAAGCATCAACGACCACGGCACTACCGTAGTCATGGTCACCCACGATCCGGAACTGGCGCGCCGCGCCCATCGCAGCGTGCATGTGCTCGACGGCCAGGTCATGGACCTGCAAGCGGTAAGCGAGTCATCAAAAGACGAAACGCCGGCTCGCGCCTGATCGGAGCCGCGATGTTCAGTTATTACATGAATCTGGCGCTGCGCAGCCTGAAACACAACCCGGTACTCACCGTGCTGATGGTGCTGGCGATCGCGGTCGGTATCGGTGCCAGCATGACCACGCTGACGGTCATGCACCTGCTGTCAGGCGATCCGCTGCCCGGCAAAAGTACACACCTGTTTTATGCGCAGGTCCATTCGGATCCTGACAAGCATCGGGATCCGCTCGACATGCTGGATTATCGTTCCGCAGTCGATCTGTGGAGCGCGCATCGCGCTGACCGGCAGACGTTGATCGTTGACAGCGCGATCAAGGTCCGCGCCCCCGATAAGAACCTTCCGCCGTTGATGTTGCAGATGCTGTCAACAACCACCGATTTCTTTCCGATGTTCAGCGTGCCATTCCAGTATGGCCGTAGCTGGAGCGCGGACGACGATGCCAGGCATGCGCGTGTCGCAGTAATCTCGTCCGATCTCAATGACCGCTTGTTCAACGGTGCTGACAGCGTTGGCCAGACCCTGCGATTGGGCGACAGCGATGTGCGCATCGTCGGCGTGCTGGCGCCGTGGCGACCGTCGCCATTGTTCTACGACGTGCGTGGTGGACGTTTCGCGGCGGGTGATACCGCGAGTTTCTATACGGCGCCGCAAGACGTGTTCACGCCGTTCAATACCGGGCTTGAAATCAACGACGGGAACTTTCAGCAATTCACCTGCTGGCGAGTCCCCGAGACACCGGGTCATCTGGAGAACTCAGCTTGTGTATGGATCGGCCTGTGGGTGCAACTGGACAACAACGCAAAAGTTGCGGCTTATCGCCAGTTCCTCGCCGATTATGCAGCACAGCAGAAATCACTGGGCCGGTTCGAATATACCGACACTCGCCTGCTCTCACTGATGCAATGGCTCGATTTCAATCACGTAGTACCCAGTGACGTGCGTTTGCAGACCTGGTTGGCATTCGCATTCCTCATCATCTGCCTGTTCAACACCATCAGTCTGTTGTTGGCAAAATTTCTGCGCCGCGCAGGTGAGATCGGCGTGCGTCGCGCACTCGGTGCCAGCCGCAGCGCAGTGTTCGCGCAATGTCTGGTGGAAGCCGGCCTGATCGGCCTGCTCGGTGGCATCGGCGGCTGGTTGCTGACCCTGATCGGCCTCTGGCTGATACGCCGGCAGCCGATAGCCTATGCGGACCTGGTGCATCTGGACACCGGCATGTTCGTGCTCACCTTCGTGCTCGCCATTGCAGCCAGTCTGCTGGCTGGCGTATTGCCGGCGCTACGCGCCAGTCGCGTCATGCCTGCGCTGCAATTGAAAACCTTGTGAGGTACGTCATCGTGCAGATTCGCCCCATCCTGATCGCACTACGCAGACACCGCCTGGCAACCTTGCTGATCGCGGTGGAGATAGCGTTGGCTTGTGCCGTATTGTGCAACGCCTGTTTTCTGATCGCCAACCGGCTCGCCTTTGTACAGATTGACAGTGGTGTAGACGGGGCTTCGCTGGCGACTATCCAGTTGACCGGTTATGACGTCAGCAAGGCCGACGATCTCAATGCGCGGGTATTGACTGCGCTACACGGCATCGCCGGCGTGAAATCCGTCAGCGTTATCAATTCCATCCCATTCGGTATGCGTCGCGGCACGGCCGGCATCTTCACTGATGCCGCCGCACAGCATTTCGGCGGCGTGGTGGATTTCTATGTCGGCGGCCCGGGCAGCTTTCAGGCATTGGGATTGCAGATGGCATCCGGGCGCGCTCCTCAATCGGAAGATTATCAGCAACCGGTCGTCAATTTCGTGCCGGCCAGTGCCCCGGTACAGATCACACGTGCGTTGGCTGAACATCTGTGGCCAGGCACCAACCCGATCGGCAAACAGTTCTGGATGGGCACGTCACAGTTTCGCGTGGTCGGCGTGCTGAATGCACTGGTGAGACCCGATCCCTCGGGGCCAGCCGACCAGCGCGAGTGGTCGGTATTCGTGCCCGCTCAACCGGGACCGTATCTCGCTGGCAGTTATCTGTTGCGGGCGGAACCCGGAGACCTGCCGCACGTCATGCGCGACGCACTGGCGACGATCGCAAAAACCATACCGGATGTAGTGATCGACCGCGCCGATAGCCACACGCTCGACACACTGCGCCGGAGTTATTTCGAGAAAGACCGCACGATGATGGGGATGCTGGCCGGTGTAATCATCGCGCTGCTGCTGGTCACGGCGCTCGGCATCGTGGGGCTCACCAGTTTCTGGGTAACGCAACGCCGCAAACAGATCGGCATCCGGCGTGCCTTGGGCGCTACGCGTGGCGACATCCTGCGCTATTTTCAGACCGAAAATTTCCTGATCGTCACTTTCGGCATCGTATTGGGCATGACGCTGGCCTACGGCATCAACCTGTTCCTGATGACGCGTTACGAACTACCGCACCTGCCGTGGCTGTATCTGCCAGTCGGCGCCATCGTTCTGTGGCTGCTGGGACAACTGGCCGTACTGGGGCCAGCATTGCGCGCCGCGCAAGTGCCGCCAGTCGTCGCGACCAGGAGTGTGTGAAAGATTTACCCTTCTCCCGGAGGGAGAAGGTGACCCGAAGGGCCGGATGAAGGTGCGGATCCGTGGAGGTCCGTGAGTTTCTACCCTCACCCAACCCCTCTCCCGAAGGGAAAGGGAAATCATAAAGATGGAGTCATCTATGTTCAGCTATTACCTCAATCTCGCGTTACGCAGTCTGAAGCGTAATCCGGCGCTGACCGTGTTGATGATAATGACCATCGCGTTTGGTGTCGGCGCCTCGATGACGACGTTCTCGGTATTTCGTGCCGTTTCAGGTGACCCCATCCCCTGGAAATCGTCGCGGCTGTTTATACCCCAGATCGATAGCTGGGGCCCTCATGGCCGCAGCAAGAACAGCAATGAACCACCGGATGCATTGGACTATATCGACGCCGTGGCACTGACGCAGGCACAGCGTGGCGTCCTGCAATCGGCCCTGTACGAGATCTCGCCGTCGGTGGTTCCCCCGCAGGGCAACCGCCACCCAATCAACGTCAGCGGCCATGCCGTGTACAGCGAATTTTTCCCGATGGTCGATGCGCCGTTTCGTTACGGCAGCGGCTGGAACGACGCGGATGACGACCGGCGGGCACAGGTGGTCGTGATCAGTGACAAGCTGAACCGGAAAATATTCGGTGACGTCAATAGTGTCGGCAAGACGCTGGAGATCGAGGGTCGCCCCTATCAGGTGGTCGGCGTACTCGCCGACTGGAATCCGCAACCGCGTTTCTATGATGTAGTCAACACCGGCGGTTTCAGTACCGACCGTGACGACGTGTTCCTGCCGTTCCAGACAGCCATCGCTGCGAGTATCCCCAACAATGGCAACACCAACTGCGACCAGACGCCCAGCGAGCCCGGCTTCGTCGGTCTGCAACATTCGAGCTGTGTGTGGACCGAATTCATGGTCGAGTTGGACACCGCTGCTCAGGTCACCGCATACCGGCAGTTCCTGGATAATTATGCCCGCGAACAGCAGCAGGCCGGTCGCTACAACTGGCCACCTAACAACCGGCTGCGCGATATACCGGCATTTCTCGAATTCGAGCATGTCGTGCCGCCAGACACCAGGATCTCGCTGCTGGTAGCGTTCGGCTTGTTGATCGTGTGTCTGGTCAATACCGTTGGGCTGCTGCTGGCCAAGTTCTTGCGCCGGGCGCCGGAAATCGGCATACGCCGGGCATTGGGAGCATCCAAACGCGAGATCTATACCCAGTTTCTGATCGAAGCATCGATGGTCGGACTCGCCGGCGGCATCGTGGGCGTGGTATTGACCGGGATTGGCGTTGCCAGTGTCGGTTGGGTGCTGCCGCGGGACATCGCCAACCTGGCGCGACTCGATATATCGCTACTACTGCTGACTCTGGTGGTGGCAGTGGCAACTGCCATGCTCGCCGGACTCTACCCCACGTTCCGCGCTTCACAGGTTCAGCCTGCGTGGCAATTGAAATCGAACTGAGGAACGACTCATGACCTTGCATCCCATCCTCGCGGCGTTACGCAAGCACAAGGCGGGCGTGGTGCTGATCGCACTGCAGATCGCACTGACTCTCGCCATCGTGTGCAACGCAGTATTCATCATCGGCCAGCGCATCGAACGCATACATCGGCCCACCGGCCTCGACGAAAGCAATCTGTTCCTGGTAAGCCAGCAATGGGTAGGGGCGCCAACCGGCGACGATCCGGCCAGCATCGAAAAACTCGACACGCTTCTGAAAGAGGATCTCGCGACACTGCGCAACCTGCCGGACGTTGCCTCCGTGACGACCATCAATTCCGTACCCTTGCTCGATTCGTCCTGGACCGGTTCGCTGGCAACGCAACCCGGTGACGGACAGATAAAGGGTTCGCTGCATACAGCCTATTACTTCGGCGACGCGCAGATGCTACAGACGCTCGGGCTGAAACTGATCGCCGGTCGTGCGTTCAATGCCGGCGATGTCCATCACGAAGGGTTCCGCGGCAAAAATGCCCCCGACGTCGTGATCGTCACCAAAGCGATCGCCGACAAGCTTTTCCCCAAGGGGGCAGTCGGCAAACAGATCTACATCAACGGCAACAGCAAGCCGACCACCATCGTCGGCGTGGTGGCGCGTCTGCAGGTGCCTGCTGCCGGCAGTTGGGCGAACAGCTTTACCTGGTATTCGACACTGGTCCCGACACGAATCAATGCCAACTTTTCACGTTACGCCGTTCGCGCCAAGCCGGGCCGACTGGCCGCCGCCATGCGCGAAGTCACACCGGCGCTCTACAAGACCGATCCGATGCGCGTATTGGACGACGACAGCGTACGTTCGTTTGCCGACATCCGCGCGCACGCCTACCGGGCCGACATCGGCATGGCGGTGCTGATGGGAACCATCTGCCTGATGTTGATCGCAGTCACCGCCGCCGGCATCGTCGGCCTGACCAGTTTCTGGGTCGGACAACGTCACAGACAGATCGGAGTGCGGCGCGCGCTGGGTGCACGCAAGATCGATATCCTGCATTACTTCCAGACCGAGAACCTGATGATTGCCGGCGGTGGTGCGGTGCTCGGCGTGGCGCTGGCAATCGGCCTCAACCTGCTGCTGATGCATTATTTTGAGATGGACCGCTTGCCGTTGACTTATGTATTGATCGGCATCGTGACGGTACTGATACTGGGACAGGCTGCCGTGTTTGCGCCCGCTCGCCGCGCTTCCAATGTGTCACCGGTGGAAGCCACGCGCAGCGGTTGAACATTGTTCTCTTCTCCCGTTGGGAGAAGGTAACCCGAGGGGCCGGATGAGAGTGCGGAGCTTGCGGACACATCAGGCAAGTACGGATCCTTACTCCGCCCCCTGTCCCGCCGGGAGAGGGTCCAACTTGAGGAATCATTCTGATGTTCAGCTATTACCTCAATCTCGCGTTACGCAGTTTGAAACGTAACCCGGTATTGACCGCGCTGATGGTATTAGCCATCGGTCTCGGCATCGGTGCCAGTATGACCATGATCACCGTGTTGCATGTGATGTCCGGCGATCCAATACCGGGGCGCAGCGCGCAACTGTTCTATCCGCACCTTGATCCGTTGCCATCGAACTACGGTAACAATCCACACGCGCCAGACGCAAGCGCCGATTTCACCTGGGTGGATGCGATGGCGTTGCTACAGGCTCATCGCGCTGAACATCAGGCGGCGATGAGCGGTGGCGCGCTGCTGGTGCGACCTTCGCAAATGGATTTGCAGCCTTTCTACGCTGACGGCCGTTACACAACTCCGGATTTCTTCTCAATGTTCGGCATGCCGTTTATGAGCGGCCGCGCATGGTCACAACAGGAAGAAGACGCCAAAGCCCGCGTAGTGGTGCTGAGCAATGACCTGGCGCAGAAATTGTGTGGCGGAAAGACCTGCATCGGTCAGGAGGTACGCTTCGGCGATAACGATTTCCGTGTTATCGGGATCACTGATAACTGGAATCCGCAACCGCAGTTCTATTCAGATGATACCGGCGATCTGTTTAGTGACCCGGACCAGTTCTTTCTGCCGCTGTCTACTGCAGTCGATCTGAAACTTGGAGTAAGCGGCAATCAGTCATCCTGGTGCAAGAATAGCTCGACCGACGATGAAAGAACCAGCGGTTGCATGACGTGGCTGCAGGTCTGGGTACAACTGAAGAATCAGGAACAGGTTTCTGCATATCGGCAATTCCTGGTGAATTATTCGGCACAACAAAAAGCACTGGGGCGCTTTCAGCGACCGGCAACGAATGCAAAGCTTTACAGCCTGATGGGCTGGCTGGCACATCAGAACCTGGTGCCAACCGACATCAAGTTGCAGTTGTGGTTGGCGGTCGGATTCCTGTTCGTGTGCATGGTGAACATCGTAGCCCTGCTGCTGGCGAAATTCCTGCGCCGCAGCAGTGAAATCAGTGTGCGCCGCGCCATGGGCGCGGGCCAGCGTGACATCTTCATACAATTCTCTATCGAATCGGCGATTATCGGCCTGGCCGGTGGCGCGCTGGGACTCGGCATCGCCGAACTCGGCTTGTGGAGCGTGCGACAGCGTCCGGACGATTATGCGCGACTGGCACAAATGGACGTTTCGATGCTGCTCAGCACGTTGGTGCTGGCGCTCTTTGCCAGTGTGCTGGCAGGCATGCTGCCCGCCTGGCGCGCCTGCCGCGTGCCGCCGGCGTCGCTTCTGAAAACCCAATGAGACCTGCCATGCGCATTCACCCAATCATTTCCAGTCTGCGCCACCACCGTCTGACCACATTCCTGCTAATGCTGCAGATCGCTTGCACCTGCGCCATCGTCTGCAACGCGGTGTTCCTGATCGTCAACCGGATTGAACAAGTCAACTTGCCCAGCGGGCTTGCGGAAAACCAGTTGTCGGTTATCTCCAGCGAAGATATCCGTAAGGACGATAACGCCGAGGCTCAGCAGGCGGCCGATCTCGCGGTCCTGCGCGCGCTTCCCGGCGTGCAGTCAGCGGCGGCTATCATGAACGGTTCGTTGCCACTGAACAGAAACAGTTCGTCCACATTTGTATGCGCGACACAGGAAGATTTCCAGAAAGCCGTACAAGACAATGCGCCCGGCCCGCACTGCGTAGAACCCAGCGAATACGCCGGCACGCCCGGGACCTTCACAACCCTGGGCCTGCATCTGGTCGAGGGCCGACAGTTCGAGCCGGATGAATACATTACGGAAAGCCTGCAACAGGCCGATGCGCCAACTGTCATGATTATCAGTCGCAGCCTGGCGCAGCGTCTGTATCCGGAACAGGATGCAGTAGGACAAAGCGCCTATGTCAACGGCAAGCCGATGCACGTCGTCGGCATTGTCGATCATTTGTTGCGTCCTTATCTGGACAAACCGGCGACCAATTACTACAGCATGCTGTGGCCGGTCAGCCCGAATTCTGCCGACGCGATGTATATCCTGCGTAGCGCGTCGCAAGACCGGCAGCAGGTGCTCAAAGCTGCCGTAGCCGCACTCAACAAACTCAATCCAGAACGTCTCATTCAGGAGCAAAAGACCTACGACCAGATCCGCCACACCTATTTTCAACGCGACGTGACCATGATTGGCCTGTTGTTGGCTTCGGTAAGCGGCCTGCTGTTCGTCACCGCACTCGGCATCACCGGCCTGGCGAGTTTCTGGGTGCAGCAACGCACCAAACAGATCGGTATTCGCCGCGCAATCGGCGCCACGCGCGGCGATATCCTGCATTACTTCCAGCTTGAGAATTTCCTGATTGTGAGTACCGGAATTGCATTCGGTCTGACCCTGGCCGTGGCATTGAATCTGACCCTGATGCGCTATTACGAAATACCACGCCTGTCGTGGTTCTACCTGCCCATCAGTGCGGTCGTGCTGTGGCTGCTGGGTCAGCTCGCGATACTCAACCCAGCGCTACGCGCGGCCTCGGTCTCGCCAGTTACTGCCACCCGCAACGTGTGATACGGTCAATGACATGCCGGACAAGCTGCTAGACTAAGGCTGCGGCATCAGTGCGACTGCCGATGTTCAAGTCCGCATTGGGAAATGCATGGCAACCATTCTGATCATCGACGACAACCGCGCCATCGGCCAGGCCTTGACGGTGCTGCTGGAATTGCACGGGTTGGTGGCGCTGACCGCGGTTACACCGGCGGAAGGACTGTTGATACTGGGGCGCGAGCCTGTCGATCTCGTGATCCAGGACATGAACTTCACCGGCAATGACACTTCCGGCGCCGAAGGTACGGAATTGTTCGGCGAGATCCGCCGCCATTATCCCGATCTGCCCATCATCCTGCTCACGGCCTGGACCCATCTCGAACACGCCGTGGGACTGGTCAAGGCCGGTGCGGCAGATTACCTCGCCAAACCCTGGGATGACGCCAAACTCATCACGACACTGAAAAACCTGCTGCAGCTTGGCAGCTTGCAGCGTGAGAGACGGCGCAGCTTGAGTGCGCGGCAAACAGCCCGTCGGCGCCTGGCCGAACGTTTCAACCTGTGTGGCATCGTCTATGAAAGCGATGCCATGCAACAGGTGGTCAGCATCGCTACCCAGGTGGCACATGCGGACGTGCCGGTGGTGATTACCGGTGATAACGGCGCCGGCAAGGAAAAGATCGCTGACATCATCCAGGCAAACTCAAGCTGCAAGCACGGACCTTACATAAAAACCAACATGGGTGCGCTTCCAGCCGAGTTGATGGAAAGCGAATTGTTCGGCAACGAAGCGGGGGCCTTCACCGGCGCGCAGAAAGCGCGTGCTGGTCGCTTCGAGGCTGCGGATAACGGGACTTTATTTCTCGACGAGATCGGTAACCTGCCGCCGGCCGGCCAGATCAAACTGTTGCGCGTGCTGCAGACCGGTGAGTTCGAACGTCTTGGCAGCACCCAGACAAGGAAGGCACATGTACGGATCATAGCCGCCAGCAATACCGACCTGCGTGCCGCCATCACGGCCGGAAATTTCCGTGAAGATCTGTATTACCGTCTGAATGTGATCGAGATCCATGTACCGCCTCTGGCCGAACGGCGCGAGGATGTCCTGCCGCTGGCCCGCGCATTCCTGGGCAGCGAGCATCAATTGAGTCCGGAGGCCGAGCAGGCGTTACTCGATCACGACTGGCCGGGCAATGTGCGCGAACTGCAGAACTGCATGCGGCGTGCGGTCCTGCTGACCGATAATGCAACTATCTCGATACCGGCACTGGGTTTGCCCGATAACGTACCGGATACCGGCGAGGCCGCCAAACAACTTACACGACTTGATATCGAAACCGCGCTGACCCGTCATGCCGGTGTGATCGCAACGGCTGCGCAGGAACTCGGCTTGAGCCGTCAGGCGCTTTACCGGCGCATGGAAAAGTTCGGCATCGACAAGCCGTGAAACTGCGTCATTCTCTCGAAGGCAAATTCGCATCGCTGACCGGCATCCTGGTCATCGTGGCGGTGCTGGTGTCAGCGCTTCTGTACCACGTACTCGGCTCGTTCGCCACAAGTGTAGCCATCTCGCTGGCCGTAATGGCTCCGGTCATCGCCTATGTGATACATCGCTTCATGCAGCCGATACGCTACTTGCTTACCGCGCTGGGCGATGGTGTGTCCAGTTTCAAGGACGGTGACTTCAGCATCAGCCTGAACGCGACCCGCCAGGATGAACTCGGCGAATTGGCACAGCAATACAACCAGGTTGGCGGGGTCCTGCGTCAGGAACGCTACAACCTCTATCAGCGCGAGCTGTTGCTCGATACTGTGATGCAGAACACACCCTGGGCATTGGTGCTCGTTACCCACAGCGATCGGGTGATCTACAGCAACATCGCAGCTCGGCGTCTGTTCAATGCCGGTCGCAAACTTGAAGGTCACGGTTTCGCGGCGTTGCTGGAACATGCGCCGGCGACAATCCGGGATGCCGTGGCGAGCGGGCGCGAAGGCATGTTCAGTGTGCGCCACAACGAGGAGGATGAGATCTACTATCTCACTGGTGAATCCTTCACTTTGAATGCACAACGACATCGCTTGTATATCTTCAAACAGCTGACACGCGAACTGAATCGTCAGGAGGTGGCGGTATGGAAGAAAGTCATCCGTGTTATCAGCCACGAACTCAACAATTCGCTGGCGCCGATCTCGTCATTGGCGCACTCCGGACATATTCTGGCGGAAACCCCCGATATCGGAAAACTGCAGCATGTGTTCGGTAGTATCGAGGAACGCACCACCCATCTGAAGAAATTCATCGACGGTTATGCACGCTTTGCCAAACTTCCATCGCCACAGGTCGAACCGGTGCTGTGGCCACCGTTCCTGGCTTCATTACAGGCACTCACGCCCTTCACATTACGCAGCGAACTCCCCACGCAGCCCGCGTATTTCGATCCCGTTCAGCTTCAGCAGGCACTCATCAACCTGCTCAAGAATGCACATGAATCCGGTTCGCCGACAGACGCAGTCGCTCTCAGCGTGCGGCAGGATATGAATGGGGTGCATATTGAAATCAGTGATGCCGGGCCGGGCATGCCGGCTGAGATACTCGAACAGTCGCTGCTGCCGTTCTATTCGACCAAGCAGTCTGGTTCGGGCCTGGGTTTGCCGCTATGTCGCGAGATCGTGGAGGCCCATGGCGGCCGTATCAGTCTCGCCAACCAGCCACAGGGCGGGCTAATCGTGAGCGTATGGCTGCCAGCAAACCGCGCTTGAACACGTTCCTGATAGAGAACCCACTGACACTGGTCCTTCATCCATGACCGGACTCAACGAGTATGCAAGACATCCCTCGCTCCAGCTGCGGGGAAGATAGCCATCACCGGGCAGACTCAGGTGATTCAATAGGTGACAGAGACTGCAGAGTCTGCACCGGACTTGCCTGTGTTTATTTGCAACAATGGAACATGCTTGGGTCTGTACTTCACAACGTGAGAAAATCAGTCTAGTGTAAGGACGCCTGCTGAACCTGGAATCAACATCTTCATCGCATCGGAGAATCAAGGTCATGTTCAGAAAAATCATGTGTCTGATACTGCTGGCAGGACTTTCTGCTTGTAGCCTGATCTCGGGCCAGAACACTCTGCAGGCATCCACGCCGCCTGCTCCACCACCAGCCGCCACTCCCGTACCAGCTCCCACTCCAAGCTGCACCGGCATCACAACGGCAGCGATGACTGCGGGTAACGGTATACGCTTAAGTTTCGTGGATGAGAAAGGTAGTCCGGCATCACAATTCTATGTGATGGGTCACAAGGTGCGTATGGAATCCTGTGATGCACAGGCTGGCGGCGCCATCTACGATGCTGCTGCGCATACCTTGACGGTATTGATGCCAAAGCGCCACGCCTACATGGTACTGGACCAGCAAAGCGCTGCGCAGATGGGCATTCAGATGCAAGATCTACAGAAACAGATGCAAGCACAGATGGCTAACCTGCCTCCGGATCAGCGTGCCGCAATGGAACAGATGATGGCGCAACGCGGTCTCGGCAATGGGCAGTCAAAAATCGAGGCCAGGGATCTGGGCAGCACCGCGACCGTCGCCGGTTACCCTTGCCGCAACATGCAGATCGTCACCAACGGCGTCCCGGGTCTCAAGATGTGTGTGGCTGCCCTGAGTTCACTCTCGATACCTTCCGCCGACATCACGACACTCAATGCCATGCGCACGGACATGACGCACATGATGGCCAGTCTGGGTCCGATGGCACAGGCATATTCGACTTTGCAGACCACTCAGGGGTTTGCGATCCGACGCGAAGTACCGCGCCGCGAAGGCTACACGATGGTCACAGGCACCGAGACACTCAAGTCGATCACCCGGGGAGATCCGCCAGCCGACCTGTTCGAGATCCCGGCGGGTTACAAAAAGACCGACATGCAACAGATGATGAAAGCCGGCGGTTGAATGCGACGTGACCAGGATAACGTCACACGATCGATTTACACTCAAGCCTGAAAAACAAACGGCCCCGCATTGGCGGGGCCGTTATCCATTCCCAAAGTACGGCCAGGTCAGATCAGCATCTGCTGGATCCGCTGATGCAGTGGACTGCTGCGGGGGAAATGTGCGAGCAGAAACTCCATCTGGTCCGCGAGGATGCGACGGCCTTTCAGGAAAATATATTCCGCGTGATTGGGTGTGAACGGTACCGCCAGTAATTGCATACCGGCACCTTCGGGCGTGCGTCCGGCTTTGTGATTGTTGCAGCGCTTGCAGGCTGCCACCACGTTCATCCAGGTATCGACCCCGCCATGGCTCAGCGGCGTGATGTGATCCCGCGACAGATCCACACTGGAGAAATGCTGCCCGCAATACATGCACAGATGTCCGTCACGTTTGAACAGCGTGTGATTGTTAAGCGGCGGAACGTAATGGTTGCGAGCCTTGGCCAACGCGTGGTTGTTGCCGTAGGTCGCGATGATGGAATTGACTTCGATGGTGCTTTGCTGGCCGGTCCTGGCACAGATACCGCCATGCAGACGGTATAACAAGGTGCCGCAGCCATACGCCACCTGTTTCAGGTGGTAGAGACGTACTGCATCCTGATAGTCGATCCACTCCAGCGGCATACCGGCCGCGTCGGTGCGGAGGACTTCCTGTGACAGATCGTACACGGACACTCCCAACGCGAAAAACTGGCATAGTTATTGCAGAAATCTCCCTGAAATGCAATGTCGGGCCGGTTTCGACGTGTTTGGCAACGCGCCGGTCCGGTGGCAAAAAGCCACGCTGGCGCCTAAACTGCTGGCAGCCTTGACCATGCCCTTTTGTACCTTCCAGAACCGGGAACAACATGGCGATAAAACTTTTTGTACCAAAAGAACAAGCCGACGGCGAACGCCGTGTCGCATTGTCGCCACCAGTCGCCGCCAAACTTCAGGCACTCGGCGTCGAGGTGATGCTCGAAACCGGGGCGGGCCTGAGTGCCGGCTTCCCGGACAATATCTTCAAAGACGCCCGTCTGGTCACCGCCAGCGAAGGCGCCGGTACGGCTGACGTGGTGTTCAAGGTACAGGCGCCGTTACCTGCAAACATCGCGCACATGCGCGCGGGTTCGGTGCTGATCGGCCTGCTCAATCCATATCGCAATACCGCCGTTGTACAGGCCCTGCGTGACCGGCGCGTGACCGGTTTTGCCATGGAACTGGTGCCACGCATCTCGCGCGCCCAGGCCATGGATGTGCTTTCATCGCAAGCCGCCGCTGCCGGTTACAAAGCCGCCTTGATCGCAGCGGAAAAACTTGCCCGTTTCTTTCCCATGCTGACCACTGCAGCCGGCACCATCCGGCCCGCCAAAGTGCTGGTGATCGGCGCCGGCGTCGCAGGGCTACAAGCCATCGCTACCGCGCGTCGGCTCGGCGCCATGGTGGAAGGTTACGACGTGCGCGCTGCCGCACGCGAACAGGTGGAATCGCTGGGTGCAAAATTCGTCGATACCGGCGTATCCGCGGAAGGCAGCGGCGGTTACGCGCGCGAACTCACCGCCGAGGAAAAGCAGCAACAACAGGATGCGCTGGCCAGGCATGTCGCACAGGCCGACGCGGTCATCACTACCGCAGCTATTCCGGGACGACCGGCGCCACGCATCGTCAGCAAGGCCATGGTGGATGCCATGAAACCCGGCGCCTTGATCGTGGACCTTGCGGCAGAGTCCGGCGGTAACTGCGAACTCACCCAGCCCGGCGAAGACGTGTTGCACGGTCACGTTCTGGTAAGCGGTCCGCTCAACCTGCCCAGCATGCTCGCCGAACACGCCAGCGACATGTATGCACGCAACCTGCTGAACTTCTTCACACCCATGGTGAAAGACGGTGCCATCGGCATCGACTGGAACGACGAGGTGTACGCCAAGAGTGTGTTGACTCACGACGGTGAAATCAAACATGAACCGACGAGAAAACTCGTCGCTGCAACTTAAGGGTTTTTTGATTATCCGGATGGCGCCAGCTGATCGATAACCGTGCTTGAGTTGGTTCTTCATCCTCAAGCGTCGCGGATCTTGTTCGCTGGCAAGGCAGAAAATGATTTTTTAAGAGGAGTGTACAAATCGGTACATGACGAATAGAAATCGTTTCCCAACCCTGCCAGAGAGCAAAAGACCAAACTTGAGGATGAAAAAATGATTACCGGGTTTATTGCACTATATATATTCATGCTCGCCGCTTTCACCGGTTACGAAGTGATCTCGCGGGTACCCGTAATCCTGCATACGCCATTGATGTCGGGTTCCAATTTCGTGCATGGCATCGTGCTGGTGGGCGCGATGATGGCATTGGGACTCGCACAAACGCCTGTCGAACAGACGATCGGTTTCATCGGCGTATTGCTGGCGGCCGGCAACGCAGTCGGTGGTTATGTCGTCACCGAACGCATGCTGGAGATGTTCAAGACCAGCGGCGACAAGAAAGGCGCCGGCAAATGAATACCTTGTTCTCTCCAGCGATCACCGATGACCTGATCCAGGCGGCCTATTTCCTGGCCGCGCTGCTGTTCATCGTCGGACTCAAACGCATGAGCTCGCCGAAAGGCGCGCGCGGCGGCATCGTGTGGGCCGGGCTCGGCATGTTGATCGCCACGCTCATCACCTTCCTGTGGCCGGGCATGCACAATTTCGGTTTGATCCTCGCCGCGATCCTGATAGGTGGCATCGCGGCCTGGTGGAGCGGCAAGCGCGTCGCGATGACCGCCATGCCGCAGATGGTGGCGCTCTATAACGGCATGGGTGGCGGCGCGGCCGCAGCGATCGCAGCTCAGGAACTGCTGCATGCCGGTACCCTGGAGCCAGCCGCACGCACGCTGGCGGCAGCGGGCGCACTTATCGGAGCAGTTTCGTTCAGCGGCAGTCTGATCGCGTTTGCCAAACTGCAGGGCTGGTTGAAGAAAGCACTCCGTTTCCGGGGCCAGCAAGCGTTGAACCTGCTGGTATTCGTGCTGGCAGTGGTGGCGGGCTTGATGCTGGCGACTGGCCACAGCGATAGCACCGGCCATGTGATTGCCTTCTTTGCGCTGGCCCTGGCGTTCGGTGTCCTCATGACAGTACCGATCGGTGGCGCCGACATGCCGGTAGTGATCTCGCTGTACAACGCGTTCACCGGCCTCGCGGTTGGCTTCGAAGGTTTCGTGTTGCAGAACGCCGCCATGATCATCGCCGGTACCGTGGTCGGTTCGGCTGGCACCTTGCTGACCCAGTTGATGGCGAAAGCCATGAACCGTTCGATCGCCAACGTGTTGTTCAGCAATTTCGGCGAGACCGCGAGTGGCGGCGGTGAAGAGGTCAGCGGCAGCCTGAAACCTGTCGATGCGGCCGATGCCGGTGTGATGATGGCGTACGGCAGCAAAGTCATCATCGTCCCCGGGTATGGATTGGCGGTAGCGCAGGCGCAGCACAAGGTCTGGGAACTGGCTCAGTTGTTGCAGAACCGTGGCGTGACAGTGAAGTTCGCCATCCATCCAGTGGCGGGGCGCATGCCCGGACACATGAACGTGCTGCTGGCGGAAGCCGGTGTGCCGTACGACCTGATCGCGGACCTCGACGAGATCAATCCGGAATTTCCCACCGCCGATGTGGCGCTCATCATCGGTGCCAACGACGTAGTGAATCCCGACGCACGCAACCGTCAGGACAGTCCCATCTACGGCATGCCGATCCTGAGTGCCGACAAGGCCAGGAATATCATCGTCATCAAGCGGGGGCAGGGGCGCGGTTTCTCCGGCATCGAGAACGCCCTGTTCTACATGGACAACACGCGGATGTTGTACGGCGATGGCCAGGAAGCGTTGACGAAACTGATCCAGGGCATCAAGTCGCTGGACTGAATCGCGTCCGATTACCAAACAAAAAGCCCTCTATAAAGAGGGCTTTTTGTTTTGCGTAATCAATCGACATCCATCAACCGCCCCCGGTCGGTGGAGGAGCAGCAACTGCATGCTGTTGCCTCCACTGCTGTTTCGCCGCTTCACGTTGTGCAGGCGTCATCTTTTTCCAGCGCTCACGCAACGCTTTGCGCTGCTCTGGCGACAATTGCTGAAACTTCTGGAACTGTTTGCGGATCTGGTCCTGTTCCTGTGGCGGTAATTTCTGGAAGGCTTCGAAACGTTTGCGGATCTGCTCACGTTGCTGGGTATTGAGCTGCTGCCAGTGTTGCAAGCGCTGTTTGGCACGCTCACGTTGCGCCGGCGTCATCCTGGCCCAACGATCTGCACCGCGTGC
>DASSKW010000010.1:0-24809 GCA_035690065.1 Gammaproteobacteria bacterium | reverse complement strand
CCCGGCACCCGCTTCGTTCACCGGCGAAGATATCCTTGAGCTGCAAGGTCACGGTGGCCCGGTAGTGATGGACATGTTACTGGCCCGGGTACTTTCACTCGGTGCGCGACTGGCGCGGCCCGGCGAATTTTCAGAGCGTGCTTTCCTGAATGACAAACTGGATCTGGCGCAGGCCGAAGCCATAGCAGACCTGATCGACAGCGGCAGCACGCAGGCGGCACGCGCTGCGATGCGCTCATTGCGCGGCGAATTCTCTGCACACATAGCAACGCTGGTGGAAGCCATTATCGGCTTGCGGATGTATGTGGAGGCGGCGATAGATTTTGCGGACGAAGAACTGGATTTCCTCAGTGAAGGCAGGGTTG
This sequence comes from Gammaproteobacteria bacterium, assembly GCA_035690065.1. Lineage (GTDB taxonomy): Bacteria > Pseudomonadota > Gammaproteobacteria > Natronospirales > REEB76 > DASSKW01. The sequence goes on along the minus strand of DASSKW010000010.1, from coordinate 24,444 downwards.
AGGAACAACTCGATGAAATTCATACGCAGTTCGTCGCGCTGGCGGACAGCGCCAGGCAGGGCAGTCTGTTGCGGGAGGGTATGAGTGTGGTGATTGCCGGGCAACCCAACGTCGGCAAGTCGAGTCTGCTCAATCGTCTGGCGGGTCACGATGTCGCGATCGTCACCGAGATTCCCGGCACCACCCGCGACGTGTTGCATGAACATATCAACCTCGATGGCTTGCCCTTGCACATCATCGATACTGCGGGTCTGCGCGAGACCACCGACGCCGTGGAGCAGGAAGGAGTACGGCGGGCCTGGGACACGATCGGTTCTGCTGACCGGGTGCTGCTGGTGATCGATGATGCAAACGGGTTTTCTGCGGCAGACAGACGTCTACAGGAACGACTCCCGTCCCGCATACCGGTCACCTGTGTTTACAACAAGATCGATCTCACCGGCCGGAAACCCTCATCGGATGCGAATCAGGAAAGTGCTTCAGTCGCCTTGTCGGCCAAAACCGGGCAGGGCATGGAACTGTTACGCACACATCTGAAGACAGTCGCTGGATTCCACGATGGTGCCGAAGCAAATTTCATAGCCCGGCGCCGGCATCTGGACGCGTTGCAACGTGCACGCTTCCATCTTGAAGCAGCACAGCAGAAGTCGAGAGAGCAGGCAGGCGAGTTGCTGGCTGAGGAATTGCGCTTGGCTCAAATGCGTCTTGGCGAGATAACCGGGGAATTCACCAGCGAGGACTTGCTCGGCAGGATATTCGCGAGTTTCTGCATCGGCAAATGATTTCTCACGGCATCATTCAGAAAGAATCGCTTCCACACGATTGCGGCCGTTGTGTTTGGCTCGATAAAGTGCCTGATCGGTGCGTGCAAGCGTCTCGCGGATGTGTTCATCGACACGATAGACGGTGATGCCGATCGATACGGTGATCTTCGCGTTGGTGGCTTCCGACTTGAAAAGGTCGGTAGCGACACGGGCACGGATACGTTCACCACAAATTCGGGTACCTTCCGCATCTGTCTCAGGCAGCACCAGCAGGAACTCCTCACCACCGTAGCGACCGAAGGTCTCCTGCTCGGGCTTTCCATCCTGACCCAGGCGGTCCAGCCCCCGGATCTCGCCGGCGACCCGCTTGGCGAACTCACGCAGGATCTCGTCGCCAGCCAGATGCCCGAAGCGGTCGTTGATCTCCTTGAAATGATCGATATCCATCAGACACACGCCGAAACCACGACCAGTACGCAAGGCGCGGGTACGTTCCTGCTCCAGTATCTCGATGATATGTCGCCGGTTGAAGACACCGGTAAGGTCATCGTGTATCGCCAGTTCCCGGTTGCGGTTGAGCGCTTCGGCCAGTTCACGGTTACGTCTGGCGACGATGTCGCGCAGCTGGCCGACATAACTCCCAAAGAACGCCAGCCAGATCAGGGTCGTGACCAGTACCGCGTATTGCAACAATTCCAGCGACAGCGATTCCTGATACGTCCCGAAGTAGGAGTTATGGAGGATGATCAGGCCATAACTCAGGATTACCAGTGCCGTCAGTCCGAGATACTGGTATCGGCGCAAGCGGAAGATACCGAACAGGAAGATCACCACGTAAAGCAACAGCAAGATCCCACGAACCTGGGGCGCCAGCATCACCAGTACCATCACCCAGATTGTGGCTACGATCATCTGCGGCAAGGTGAGGCTGGGGTCCGGGAAGCGCAGGTTCAGGCCGCTGCGCAACAGGGCGAAAAACACCACGTTACCGATCAGGATGAGACAGATGCAGAGTAGAAATACCGGGGCCGATATCTCGATCAGGCCCAGCGCATAGCAGTAAACGGTGAGACCCAGCCACAGCAGATACGACAGAGCGGCCATGAAAAACCGTTTGAGCCGCAGGGCCTGCTTTGCATCGTCCGGGAACAGCTGCCAGCGCACAGGGTAGATCCGAAATCAGGAAATACTTCCGGGCTGGAGAGTGCCACAGCCGGAACGGAAACCCAAGCCGGACATATCCCGGCGGTGAATCCAAGGGAATCTCAACCCAGAATCCGCTCCTGCCGGTATAGCCAGGCGGCCACCCAGGCCAGGATCAGGCCCAGCAACAGGGTGCTGCCGACGGACATGGCCACGAATCCGGGATTCAGGGCTTCGCCCTTCAGCAGGGAGGTCATCAACACGTCCTGACTCATGGTTGGGATGACCATCATCCACCAGGCCGGTTGCGCCGGCATCAGCATCAAACCGAAAGCCGGGATCATCGGCAGGATAAAGACAAACGAGAGCCAGGTCTGGGCTTCCTTGTAGCTGTGGGTGAACGAGGCGACTACAGTCAGCAACGCTGCGATGAAGACCGTGAACGGAGCTGCGACCAGGAACATGATCCCGGCGGTCCGCGGATCGAAGTTCACCGTGATGTCCAGTTGCGAGATATGGATGAAGCCCTGACAGAAATAGAATGCGACCACTGCCAGCGCCAGCGACAAGGCACAGAACGCAGTGACGGCTGCGAGTTTTGCGCAGACCAGCGTGGTACGCGGGATCGAGGTGGTGAGTAACGGTTCGAGGGAACCGCGTTCGCGTTCGCCGGCCGTGGCATCGATGGCCAGATAGAATCCGCCCATGATGGCAGCGAACAGGAAGAAATACGGCAGGAAACCCAGGATCAGGACGGCACGCGAACGTGGCGTGGATACGTCCACATCTTCGATCGCCAACGGTGCGAGCACGCCACCAGGATTGATGCCGCGCGCCAGCAGACGCAGGCTGCCGATCTCGCGTGAATAGGCATCCAGCAGGTTACGTGCGCGTCGTACGTTCTTGGCAGCCGACTGCCGCGAGGCGTCTTCGACGAGTTGCAGGGTAGCTGGATTCCCGGCCGTGAAAGCGCTGGTGTAATCCTTGCCGATCACCAGCACCACATCCTGCTTGCCTTGCCCGACTGCGACACGCGGATCGGCGGGCGCGGCTTCGATCTGTGTGTCGTGCTGTTTCAGGTATTCGATAAGTCCGGGCGCATATTGCGCACCGACTACCGGCAACTTGAGGGGTTGATCACGGTTACTGATCTGTTGATTGACGATGGCATTCATCATCACGGTATAGAACACCGGACCGAACAAGGGACCGAACACCAGCACCGTGAGCAGCGTGCGCCGGTCACGCAGGTTATCGATGATCTCCTTGCGCAGTACACTCCAGAATTTGCGCATCATGCCGATCTCTCCATTGAGTCACCTGCCAGTTTTACGAACGCTTCTTCCAGATCCTGTTCGCCGGTCTGTGCTCGCAGGGCGTCCGGTGTGCCACGTGCCACGATACGTCCCTGTGCGATGATCACGATGTCGTCGCACAAGGCCGCAACTTCCTGCATGATGTGACTGGAAAAGACCACGCAATGACCCTGTTCGCGCAGTTTGCGGATCAGACCACGCAAGGCCCGGGTCGCCATCACATCCAGCCCGTTGGTCGGCTCGTCCAGTACCAGATTGCGGGGGCCGTGCACCATGGCACGTGCCAGCGCCACCTTGATGCGCTGCCCTTGCGAAAATCCCTTGGCTTTGCGATCTGCAAACTCATCGATCTCGAGCAGTGCTATCAGTTCTTCGACTCGTGCAGCCAATGGCTTGCCGTACAAACCGTTCAACTCGCCGAAATAGCGGATGTTCTCACGCGCCGACAGACGCGGATACAGGCCGCTCGCATGTGGCAGTACACCGAGTTTGAGGCGCACGGCATCCTCGTCGGCGTGGACCTCGCTGCCATCTACCCGTACGTTACCGCGATCCGCCCTGATCACCGTAGAGACGATGCGCAGCGTGGTGGATTTGCCGGCGCCGTTGGGACCCAGCAGACCAGTGATGTGGCCGTCCGGCGCAATGAAGGACGCGTCCTGTACCGCCTGCACGGCACCGAAGCGTTTACTGATGTTCTGGACTTCGATCATGGTGTCGGTCCATTGAAGTTGATGAAGAAAGGGAAAGCCCGGATCGTGCTGACGCAATGGGTATCAAGGCCTTTCGCCGAGGCCTTGTCCACGAACTGCGCCATGAGTTTCGGGACACAGCCGCGCATGGCGTTGCCATGACCCTGACCGGGCACCACCAGGGACAGGCTGTCAGATAACGTCTTTGCAGCATGGATAGCATTGGCAGGCGGCGTGATCGGATCATCCTCGCCTGAGATCAACAATACGGGCTTGTTAGATACCACCGGTTGTTTGAAGTCCGGCGCCATGATCCCGCGTGGCCAGGCCGCACAGGTTTTTATCAGCGCCTCGACCGGTTTACCGCCCAGGTAACTCTCCGCGGCGCGGCGGACTTCGGCGGCATGCGCGTAGAACGGGACATCCTCGGTACACAGCACGGCCGCGTTCATGCCCTCGGCGATCCCTTCGTTCACGGAGTTGGTGAAGATCAGCGCCTGCGCCATCAACGGTGCGTAATCGTGCGCAGTTGCTGCCTGATGGATTAGCAGCGGCAGCAGCGACGCGGTAGCGCTCGAATAACTCATCAGCCGGACCGTGACTGCGACCTTGTCCCAGTCCAGCGTCTGACTGATCGGCATGGCGGTGACTGGATCGCGAAATGCGACTTTCACCGGATGCCGTTTCAGATCCCGTTGCAGCATGGCAAACTCGTTGGCCAGGTTCGGGAATGCCTTATTACAATCCGGCTGTTGGCTGCAACGCTTGAAAATACCATCCAGAGCCCGTTGTGCATCGAGCGAGACATCCGCGCCGACATTCCAGTCTGCCGGGACCACGCCATCCAAAACCACACTGCGCACATGCGACGGAAACTCGCGCAGATATTCGAGTGCCATGCGCGTGCCGTAGGAGATACCGTACACATCGATCTGTTCATAGCCGAGTGCGGCACGCACCGCATCGAGATCCTTGACCGCGACCGTGGTGGTGTAGAAGCGCGGATCGCCTTTCAGTTGGGCCAGACAGGTTTTTGCCAGGCGCGCAATCTCGGCATCGTCGGGGACAGCGTCAATTTCCGTCGACGCAGGGCAATCCAGTCTATTCGAACCGCCAGTGCCGCGCTGGTCCACCAGTACGATGTCATGGTTGGCGCGGATCCGGTCGAACGCCGCCGCTTCCGTGACGAATGCCTGGGTGGAGGCTTGACCCGGACCTCCTGCTATGAAGAACAAGGCATCCGGCGCGGGTTTGCTGGCGCGCGCCGACAAGACCGCAATATGCAGCTTGATTTGTTTGCCATCCGGCTTCGCGCGGTCTTCCGGCACGGTCAGTGACATGCACTTCGCCTGCATGTGAAATGCGGAATCCGGCATGCCGATCTGGCAGGGACTGAAGACAGGTGCAGCGGGATGCTGAGTTTGGGCGCGCGAGCTGTGCATCCACGGCAGCAGCGCGGCGAACAACAGCCAACCCAGCGGATAGCGCGGTGCGTTCCGGTAAAAATTCGTTCCAGGTGTTACAGGCATCTGCTGGCTCCGGATTTCCGGTTTTCGGTCAGCGCTATGGTGATCGCGACGCCGATACCGAAACCGACACCCCAGTCACCACTTGAGGCAGCGATGGCGGAAGCCACCGCGATCCCCAGCAGCAGATAAATGTGCAATGGATATTTCACGAAGGTTCTCCCGGTTTGATAGCGGAATCCGGGCCAGCGGATTCGAAAACAAATATTTCCTCGATCGGCTTGCCGAACAGCCGCGCGAGACTGAAGGCCAGCGGCAGACTGGGATCGTATTTCTCGGTCTCGATGGCGTTGATGGTCTGGCGCGAGACGTTCAGGCGTTCCGCGAGTTCCGCCTGGGTCCAGCGCTGTTCGGCGCGGAATACGTGAATGCGGTTCTTCACTGGTAATGCCGGCGCAGGACGATGCGCGCAACCGCATAGATCATCGCGACACTGACCCAGGCCCACCAGCTACCGATCTCGGGGAAGCCGGTGTCACCTTCAAGGAAGGTGTAAGTCAGACCCAGAAACGCGGTCCCGGCGGCAGCGAGAGCGAAGGCCTCGGTCTCGATCCGGCGCTGCAACTCGTCCAGTTGAGTGACGTTTCGATAGACCGACCAGATAATGAATGCGGCCGGCAGCATCGGGGACAGCGCCAGCACGATGCGCAGCCAGCCGGTGGCTCCGTGTTTGATGAGCTGGATGGAGCCCAACAGCACGATCACGTAAGCCGCGCCCGCAATCAACGTTTCGAGTTGATGGCGCCGGCACAGTTGGGCGGGAGTTAAAGGCTTTTTGGTGTTCATCGAGAAAGGGTAGAATAACCCTGACAGATAGTCAAGCACACTTTACACAATATCTATTAAACTTTACATCCGGAATCAGTTTTTAATAGCTGGCCAGCAGTCAGTCAGGGCCTGCGTCCGGGCCTTGGCATGGCTTGCGCAGCCTGGCAGGGCGTATATGCTTGAATCCAGTCGGGGAGGGGAGCATGCCACGGGTCATACACTTTGAAATCCATGCCGATGAGCCCGAACGAGCGATGCGCTTTTACCGTTCCGTCTTCGGCTGGGAATTCACCCCGCTGCGTAACATGCCGGTAGATTACTGGGCGGTGAAAACCGGCGAGACCGGCCCCGGCATCGACGGCGGTCTGATGCGGCGACTCACGCCGGTGGACGGCGCGGCGGTCACCGCGTTTGCCTGCACTGTCGCGGTCTCCGATCTCGATAACTACCTGATGAAGGTCGCCACCAGTGGCGGCCAGCTCGCGGTCTCGAAGCTGGCTATCCCCGGATTCGGCTGGCTGGCGTACTGCAAGGACACCGAAGGCAACCTGTTCGGCATGATGCAGGCCAACGCTGAGGCCAAATGAGCGGTGGTCAGAAGTACTGGCTGCGCATAAAATAGCCGCCCTTTCCGGTTCCCTGTAGCATCTGAAGACAATGGACCATCCACAACAGTTCGACGTCATCGTGGTCGGCGGCGGCCACGCCGGCACCGAGGCGGCCCTGGCGGCTGCCCGCATGGGCGTGCGCACCTTGCTGCTGACGCATAACGTCGAGACTCTGGGGCAGATGAGTTGCAACCCGGCGATCGGCGGCATCGGCAAAGGGCATCTGGTGAAAGAGATCGACGCGCTGGGTGGCGTCATGGCTCATGCCGCGGATCAGGCCGGGATCCAGTTCCGGATCCTGAATGCCAGCAAGGGACCGGCGGTGCGTGCCACGCGCGCGCAAGCTGATCGCACCTTATATAAGAAGGCGATCCGCGGCTTCATCGAAAATCAAACCAACCTGACGTTGTTCCAGCAGGCAGTGGATGATCTGGTGGTCGAAGGCGAGCGCGTCACCGGCGTGGTGACGCAGATGGGCTTGCGCTTCTTTGCGCCGAAAGTGGTACTTACCGTCGGCACCTTTCTCGGCGGCCGCATCCACATCGGCATGGAGAATCACGCGGGTGGACGTGCCGGCGATCCACCCTCGAACACACTCGCGCAGCGGTTGCGCGCGTTGCCGTTCCGGGTCGGTCGACTCAAGACCGGTACCCCGCCGCGCATCGACGGGCGCAGCATCGATTACCGCGGACTCGATATCCAGCCGGGCGACGAACCGGTGCCGGTATTTTCGTTACTGGGCTCGCGTGACGAACATCCGCGTCAGGTGGCGTGCCACATCACGCATACCAATGCGCGCACTCACGAAATTATCAAGGGTGGGCTGGACCGTTCGCCGATGTACAGCGGCGTGATCGAAGGCGTCGGGCCGCGCTACTGCCCGTCGGTGGAAGACAAGGTGATGCGTTTCGCCGACAAGGAACGACATCAGATCTTCATCGAACCGGAAGGCCTCGATACACACGAGGTCTATCCCAACGGCATCTCCACCAGTCTGCCGTTCGATGTGCAGTACGCATTGGTGCGTTCCATCAAGGGTTTCGAGAACGCGCACATCACGCGTCCGGGTTATGCCATCGAATACGATTTCTTCGATCCGCGCGATCTCAATTACACACTTGAAACCAGATATATAAAGGGCCTGTATTTCGCCGGCCAGATCAACGGTACCACCGGTTACGAAGAAGCCGCCGCACAAGGGCTGCTCGCCGGTATCAACGCTGCGTTATCCGTACAGGATAAACAGCCCTGGTGGCCGGCGCGCGATCAAGCCTATCTTGGCGTATTGATCGACGATCTCATCACGCGCGGCGCACCGGAACCGTATCGCATGTTCACCAGCCGTGCCGAACACCGGCTGATGCTGCGTGAAGACAATGCGGATCTGCGGTTGACAGAAATCGGTCGCACCCTGGGTCTGATCGGCGATGCGCGCTGGGAAGCATTTTCCATCAAACGCGATGCGATCGAACGTGAAACTGTACGCCTGAAAACCATCCTGGTACGACCGGCTGATCTCACACTGGAACAGTCCACTGAATTGCTGGGTGCGCCGCTCGCGAAAGAGACCCATGCGCTGGATCTGTTGCGCCGGCCGGGCGTGGATTACGCCAAACTCGTGGCGCTGGCGTGCATCGGTGAAGCGGGTGTTGCAGCGGAGGTCTCCGAACAGGTCAGCATCCAGGTGCGTTATGCCGGTTACGTCGAACGGCAGCGCGACGAAGTCGCACGGGCCCGGCGTCAGGAAGAGACGGCGATCCCGGCACAGTTTGATTTTGCAGCGGTCCGCGGGTTATCGAACGAAGTGCGCCAGAAGCTGATCGCGGTGCGCCCGCAGACGCTGGGCCAGGCTTCGCGTATCCCGGGTATCACACCGGCGGCGATCTCCCTGTTGCTGGTGCATCTCAAGAAACGCGACCTGAAACCGCTTTCTCAAAGTGCCTGATATTGGAATATCCGCGATATTGCCCGGAACATTTCGCTTATTAATGCAGTATTTTTTGAATTCCTTAAGTTTCCTCGATTGGTGGTTGTTGACCGCCATCCTGGCGCTTGCCGATGTGTTTGTCTTGCGTGGCTGGTTGCTTGCCGCTGCAATCGCAACGGGTGTTACCGGTTTTGTCCTGATGTTATTCCCGCAATTGATTTGGCCGTGGCAACTTGTTGTTGCCGCGTTTGTCGCGGCGGCGGGTGTTGTGTGGCAGTGGCGGATGCGCGCAAAATCCGTTGTAAAACCGGCGCACAACGCACAAGAGGTTAATGCCATGGGTAATTTTCATGATTTCGAGATCAAGACCATCGACGGCAAGGCCAAGCCATTAAAGGATTTCGATGGGCAAGCGGTGTTGGTGGTGAACGTCGCCAGCGAATGCGGATTGACTCCGCAATATGCCGGCCTCGAAAAGCTCCAGCGTGAGTTCAAGGGCAGCGGGCTTACCGTACTCGGCTTGCCTTGCAACCAGTTCGGTGGACAGGAGCCCGGCACCGAAGCACAGATCCAGCAGTTCTGCAGCCTGAACTACGAGGTGAGTTTCCCGCTCACCAGCAAGATCGAAGTGAATGGCGCCGGCGCGCATCCTTTATACAAGTGGCTGAAGGACGGGACTGGTGGCACCGATATCCAGTGGAACTTCGAGAAGTTCCTGATCGGCAAGGACGGCCGTATCGTCAAGCGTTATTCGCCCAAAACGGTGCCCGAGGATTCAGGCTTGCGTGCCGACATCGAGGCAACGATATGATGCGGACAGGAGCCGGAACCCGAAATATCCGGGCGTCCATACGGGTCCTGAACAGACGAAATCATCGTCAGACATTTTTGGGGAACCGGGGAGTATCCGCATGAAAACCGTTCGAGTTACAGGATCACTTTTTGCCGCCTTGATGCTGATCTGTGCCGCGGGCGCTTCCGAACCGCCTGCCGGCAGCGTGGTCACTGCCGTGCAGTCACCGGCCTGGCTGGTGCAGGGGACGTTCACGATCCCGCTCAAACCAGGCGCGCAGGTCGCCGATGGCGATACCTTGCGGACCGGCGCCGGCGGGCGAGTGTATCTTGCGTTACCCGAACACAGCATGGTGAAGCTGGGCGAGAACACCGAACTTGCCGCGCCGGCCATGGATATGATGCATGACACGCAAGGCAGCCTGTTCAAAGGTGCGCTGCATATCCTCAAAGGCGTGTTCCGTTTCACGACCGAGCAGATCGGCAAAGCCGAACGCCGGCACGTGGATATCCAGGTCGGCACGGCGACGATCGGTATCCGCGGTACCGATGTCTGGGGTCGGGCCGGTAGCGACGGTGATCTGGTCGCGTTGCTGGAAGGCAAGGCCGAGATGCAGGCGCCGGGTCATGCCATGATGATGATGGACCAACCGATGCATTACATGATGATGCCGAAGACCGGCAGCATGCAGATGAACGTGCCGGTGACGCAAGTAAATCTCGCCGACTGGGCCGCGCAGACGGATGTGCATACCGGGGCCGGGGTGCTGACCACCGATGGGCAATGGGTGGTGGCGCTGGTTTCTTCCATCAATGACCGCGAGACCGCACGCTGGATGGACAAATTTGCCATCGCCGGTTATCCCACCGAGGATACCCCGGTCACGGTAAAGGGCAGGACATGGCATCGTTTGATCATCCGGCAGGTCGCCAGTTACAAGGATGCACGCGCACTTGCACAGCGTCTCGGCAGGCTTTATCCGCTGATGAGTCCCTGGGTCTTCAAGACCCATTGAATGCCGATACGATCACACGGCCGTCGATAAGATGACCCGATCACAAGAGGTCCGGTCATGACAGAGATTCCGTCGCTGCTTGAGTTCGGGCATGGCATCACTGCCATCGATACCGATTATGTACGGCCATTGCTGGATGCCAGTCATCTGATCGTCCGCGATGGCCACGTGGCGTTCGTGGATACCGGGACTGCACATTCGGTACCGAAGCTGCTGGCGGCACTGGCGGTGAAAGAGATCGATCGTGCCGCGGTGGATTACGTATTACTGACCCACGTGCATCTGGATCATGCCGGCGGTGCCGGCGAACTGATGCGTCACCTGCCCAATGCAAAAGTGCTGGTACATCCGCGTGGTGCCGCACACCTCACCGACCCCTCGAAACTGATCGCCGGAACCAAGGCGGTGTATGGCGAAGCCGAGTTCATGCGTTTGTATGGCGAGATTCCGCCGATTCCCGTCGAACGCGTGGTTGACGTGACCGATGACATGCGCATCCGATTGGGCGATTCCGAATTGCATTTCATCCACACGCCCGGTCATGCGCTGCATCACTATTGCATCGTGGACGCCGACAGTCGCAGTGTCTTCACCGGCGATACGTTCGGGATCTCGTACCGGGTATTCGATACCGAAAAAGGCGCGTTCATATTTCCGGCCACCACGCCGGTGCATTTCGATCCGGAGCAGGCCCATGCGTCGCTGGACCGGATCATGTCGTTCGAACCACAAGCCTGTTTTCTTACCCACTATAGCCGGGTGAACGATTTAGCGAGATTGGTCGGCGACATGCACGCGGGTATCGACGCACATGTGAAGATCGCCAAAGCCTGTGCGGCCGATCAGGATCGTATCGCTACCATCAAACCCAAACTGCATACCTGGCTGGTACAGAAAGTACGTGAACATGGCTGCACCCTCGATCAGGCTAGCGTGGATACCTGGCTGAGTATGGATATCGACCTCAACGCCAAGGGTCTTTCAGTCTGGCTGGCTCGCATCCAGGCATAGTTTTCAGGCGCATGTTCGAGATGATGATGGTTTATGCAGCGCGAATGACGATACTCAAAAACGCTTGATCTTCAAACGCATCTGCACCATTTTCCGTCCAGCTTGACCACTTTACTTAAGCATTGGATACATAACCATATCGCTGCCTGCTTTAGTCGCCAGACTGCGAATCCCATCACGATAATCTTCCTGTTTACTTATTATCTTCAATCCATAAACAGTGTGCTCTTATCGTGAGGGCACCAAATATTCCACGCATCATGCTATGACGTGGATGGCCTGCAATCCAGTCTCTGCAACTGGCAACCGGGGTGCAGACCAGAATCCGGGAGAAACAAATATGTCCGCTGAAAAGCTGCTGACACTCTGGTCAAGTTCGCCGACGGTCTCTGCCATCATCTGGTTGGTGTTGCTGATCGTGGTCCTGTATGTCGCTCGCATCCCGGCACACCGGTTACTGCGCAATCTGGGCGGGTTGCTGTACCGCGGCATGCGGCTCTCGGCCAAGGCGCTGATGCGCACTTCGGAACGGCTTAGCGAGCGTAATCGCGAAGTCATGCTGGTACAGGCGCGTGAACATCAGGTGCAGAGATTGCAGCGCGAATTCGAACGGGTGGCGGCGTATGTAAATCGAGACCTGAGCGCGTATCCCGCACTCAATCGCCAGTTGAGCGAGATGGGCGCGCGCGTAGAAGAGGATTTCCAGCGCTCCGGCGAAGTGCCGCCGATGCCGCCACCGTGGGTGGAAGCGGTGAATTCGATCGCCAAGATTCCCGCCAACGGCGATCCCATGGTCGGCACCATCCTGCGCAACGTACAGGACATGCTGGATAAATCCAGCAAGGATGTGGTGGGTGCCTACCGCAAAGCGGCCGGCAAGCGGCATGAACTGTTGCAGCGCATGCTGCCGATGTGGCGTTACATGAACCGCAAGCTCGAGAGTCTGGAGAAGATGTTCGCGGGCCTGGGGGAACGCACCCAGAAGATCGACAATCAGATCGCACGGCTGGAGGAGATCATCGACGGCACCGATCACGTGGAGGAGACCTTGAAATCCTCGGCAGTCACACAGTTTTTCATCGCGACGCTGTTGCTTGGTGTCACCATCGTCGGTGGCGTGATCAACTTCAACCTGATCGCCATGCCGATGTCGGAGATGGTGGGTGGCGCCAGTTACATCGGACCGTTCCATGCCTCGGATGTGGCGGCGCTGATGCTGGTCGCGATGGAGATATCGGTCGGCGTGTTCCTGATGGATTCGTTGCGTTTCACGCACCTGTTTCCCGCCGTCGGCACCATGGAGGACAAGATGCGGCGCCGGGTGTTGGTGCTGATGCTGGTATTTCTGACCATCCTCGCCTGTATCGAATCAAGCCTCGGCTTCATGCGTAACCTGTTGGCGGCGGACAAGGAAGCGCTGATCCAGCAACTGGCGGGCGGTACGGTAGCGACCAGTGCGGCGTTCCAGTATCGCTGGCTGCCGTCGCTGGCACAGATGGTGTTGGGCTTCATCCTGCCGTTCCTGCTGGCCTGGGCCGCGATCCCGCTGGAGATGTTCGTACATTCCGGGCGGACTGTGGGTGGATTGGTATCCGCTTCCGCATTACGAGTCAGTGCTTTCGGCCTGCGGCTGGTGGGCAACATCGCCGAATCCGTGAGCCGTCTGCTGGTGACGTTCTACGACACGCTGGTCTCGCCGATGTTGCTCGGCGAACGCTGGATCCACAGTTTGCGTACCAGCCACGCCCACAGCCACAAGAAAACCGCGTGAGGAGTGCAGCATGCGTCGTCTGATCGCCTTGTCTATCGCCGTACTGCTGTTGTCGGTCGCTGGGTGTACTGAAACCGGCGGCAAGCATGCGCGCGCCGTATATGTCCTGCTCGACGTTTCACAGAGCTACAGCAGCAAACTCAACAACGCCAATCCGGTGATCGATTACCTGCTCGCGACCCTGGTAAGCGGCGATTCACTGGCGGTCGCCAGTATCGACAGTGCCAGCTTTACCGAGCAGAACATCGTCGCCAAAGTCACGTTCGACGATCGGCCTTCGGTGGCGAACGAGCAGAAGCGGGCCTTGCGCACGCGCCTGAATCAGTACTTCGCCGACCTGCATCCGAGCGACAGGACGGATGTCAGTGGCGCCCTGCTGCAGGCCGCGCAGGATCTCGACGAGACCGGTGCAGGCCATCGTTATATCCTGGTGTTTTCGGATCTGGAACAGGATCTACCCAGGGGCTATGTGCGCAAGTCACGGCTGCCGTTGGATGGCACCCAGGTGATCGCCGTGGATGTGACCAAACTGCATTCCGACAACGTCAACCCCCAGAATTACCTGGACCGGCTCCAGCATTGGAAAAAAGTGGTGACAGCGGACGGTGGAACCTGGCTGGTGATCAACGACATGAACCACCTGGATCGTATCTTCAGCAACTGAGTGAAAGCGCGGTGCAGATCAACCGCGGCACCTGTTGCAGATCACCTGGTCAGCGGAGTGAGCGACTCTTCAGAATCACGCTGACGTAATAGCAGATGTAATAGCCTGCCAGTAGAAAATAGATGCCGAGCGTGAGTGGGCTGCGCTGGTATGCCGCGAAGGGAGAGGCTTGCAACTGCGGGTCTTGCGCCGCCTGTTGCGCAGCGCTGTGAATGACGGGATAGACCACGGTGAAACGATAGATCAACCGGCCGATCAGCAACGCCGTTACCCCCATGCCGATGTAGCCATTGGGTGTGTAGAAACGTCCTTCTGGCGTAGTCTCGAATCGGGTGTGTGCGAGTGCATAGAATCCCAGCCCGATACCGATCACGATACCGACGGCGGCAGCCACGATACTCATGCCGGTGCGGAAAGGCGAGGCCAGCAGCAGGACGCAGACCAGGCTCAGGATTCCCACCCGTATCCACATCGCGGTTGGGCGTAGCCGCTGGCGGCCGATGTTACGGCGAAAGCGCCGATACAGTATGAACAGCACCACTGCGCCAATCAGTACTGTACTGAGCAGGCCGGATAAAGTGGGATGCATGACCGATTCCCTTTGCTTGCATGTCGGGCGCCCACTCTAGCATGGGTTCCCCGGTCCCATGAATGCTATTCCCGGTCGCGTATCAACAGTTCCAGCCCGTTCGGGGTATCGATCCGGATCAGTCCGGCGGTGTCGTGGTCCGTATCACGCGAGAACGCGATACCGCGTGCCTCGAGCAGCGGCAGCAGAGACTCGGACTGTTCATGGATGAATACCAGTTGTGGCGCAGAAGTTGGTCTGCGTTGCTGCAGCCCCAGATTCAGACCACTGCGTGCGAGTTGTACGTACGTCACCCGATCCGGGCTCGTGGAAGCGGTCACCAGTCCCATGCGTTCCCAGAAATCCCGGCTTATCCGGCAATCCCTGACACCCATCCGGTATTCAAGGAAATAGCCGCAGATGGAATCGCCGAGGCCGGTGCGTAACGGCGAATAAGTGCGTGCTTCCAGCAGGGTGAGCATCTGTTGATCGGGATCGGTGAAGCCAGCTTCGTTGAATTCGTCATCCGCCGTCTTGCAGAAGGCAAACTCGATACCGGCCTCGGTGAAGCCACCAAGCTTGCTGCGCAACTCGGGGACCACGAAGGTCAGCGCAGGAGACGGGAATATATATTGATGCAGGCCGAGCGCGATACGGCCATCGGTCATCACTGCATAAGGGTGTTGCCAGGTCTCGCCCACCGGTGCATGGCGGAAACCGAGTCGCTCATAGAATTCCACCGAGGCGAGGATCTCGGGAGTAGAGATACTGATTTCGAGAAAATCGCCCAGCATCGTCCGAATCAGGAGGCAGTGATTACCGGCATCTCGGATTCCGGACGCCCCAGGCGGGCCCGCACTATCTGCGCCAACGCCTTGATGTGATCCGGACGCGAATTGAGCGCCGGGATGTAACGCAGCGCTTCACCGCCTGCAGCACGGAATACCTCGGCATAACGCAAGGCGATCTCTTCCAGGGTTTCGAGACAATCAGTCGCGAATCCCGGGCAGATCACATCTACATTCCGTTTACCGTCGGCAGCGAGTTGCTTGAGCGTGATATCGGTGTAAGGCTGCAGCCACGGCGCCGGGCCGAAACGCGACTGAAAGACCAATTGCCATTCATCATCTTTGAGTTCGAGTGCTGTTGCCAGCAGCTGCGCAGTGCGCTGACAGTGTTTTGGATACGGATCGCCGCGTTCGGCGACCTGTTGCGGGATACCGTGGAACGAGATCAGCAGTTTCTGACCACGCCCGTTTTGTTGCCAGTGGTCCCTTACGCTCGTTGCGAGTGCCGCAATATATGAGGGGTGGTCGTGATAATCGCGTACCGCATGTCCGACGGCCAGTGCCGAGGTAGCGGATTCAAGCGTATTCAGTTGCTTGAGTGTCGAACCGGTCGTCGCCTGGGCGAATTGGGGATACAGCGGCAACACCACCACCGTGGTGGGGAGCGTATGCATGAGTTCATGCGCGGCATGCGCCAGTGAAGGTTGTCCGTAACGCATGCCAGTAGTTACGGTTACCGGTATCTTCAGCTGTGATTCCAGTTCCGCTTCGAGCGCGACTGCGATGGCCCGGGTCTCGTGCAGCAACGGTGAGCCCTGGGCAGTCCAGATGCGCTGGTAGGCTTCCGCAGACCTGGCGGGCCGGAACGGCAGCACCAGGCCGTACAGGATCGGCCACCACAGCAACCGCGGCAAGGTGATCACATCCGGGTCCGAGAGGAATTCCGCCAGATAACGGCGCAACGCTTGCGGGGTGGGAGCGTCCGGGGTGCCGAGGTTGACGAGCAACACGCCCAAGTGTGAGGCATCTGTCTCAGCAAGGTCTTTTGCATGTGCTGACATCGGCGGGTAGTGGTCCTGAGATTGGGGGCTGGGCAGATTATGGCACGTTGCTCGCTATTCGCCGAACCGGTTTGCGTCTATAGTTCCAGCGCTTGTGTGGGCCATGCCCGTTGAGTAAGAACCCCCGGTCCTGATGAGGAGTCAACCCATGTCCATGCTCAAGAACTTTCGCGATTTCGCCATGCGCGGCAATGTCGTAGATATGGCGGTCGGTATCATCATCGGTGCGGCATTCGGCACCATCGTCAAATCTCTGGTGGATGATGTGATCATGCCCCCCATCGGGATGTTGCTGGGCAATGTGGATTTCTCCAACCTGTTCGTGGTGTTGAAAGAAGGGGCGAAACAGGCTGGTCCGTATGCGACGATCGCACAGGCGCATACCGCCGGTGCGGTGACGTTGAACTACGGCTTGTTTATCAATACCGTAATCAGCTTCATCATCGTGGCATTCTCGGTATTTTTGCTGGTGAGCGTCATGCAGAATGCGCAAAAGAAGTTCAAGAAAGCCGAGACAGAGGCGGCGCCGACGACCAGGGATTGTCCGCATTGCTGTTCGACGATCAACATCAAGGCGACGCGTTGCCCGAATTGCACGTCGAATCTTTGAGGGTAAACCACGGATAAATAACCCGCGTCATTGCGAGGAGCATAGCAAGGGAGCAACCGCGGGGATTAGCGATTATCAAAACCGGATTGCGTCGTTGCACTCGCAATGACGAGGATTCAAGGAGGGGCCGGGCTTGCCCAGATCCGATTCGATCAGCGTTCCAGGATTGCTGTCACACCCATCCCGCCACCGGTGCAGATGGAGATCAGACCGCGACCTGAGCCCTTTTCCGCCAGCAGCTTGGCCAGACCGCCGATGATGCGACCGCCGGTGGCACCGAACGGATGGCCGAGTGCGACGCTGCCGCCTTTGACGTTGAGTTTGCTGCGGTCGATGCTGCCGAGCGGCGTGTCACGGCCGAGTCTGGTGCGACAGTATTCAGCGGATTCCCAGGCTTTCAACGTACACAACACCTGTGCGGCGAAGGCTTCGTGGATCTCGTAGAAATCGAAATCCTGCAGTTTCAGACCGGCGCGATCCAGCATCTTCGGCATGGCATAGGTTGGCGCCATCAACAGACCTTCGCGCGGACCATTCATGCCGGCAAAATCCACTGCTGCGACTTCGCCATAGGCGAGGTAAGCCAGCACTGGCAAACCATGCACCCTGGCCCATTCCTCACTGGCGAGCAAGACTGCAGACGCGCCATCGGTGAGCGGCGTGGAGTTGCCCGCAGTCAAGGTGCCGGCACCACTGCGATCAAATGCGGGTTTGAGCCGGGCGAGTTTTTCGAGACTGGTGTCGCCGCGCACGTTATTGTCGGCGTTCGCCCCGTTGAAAGGTGTGACGAGGTCGTTGAAGAAACCTTCCTTCCAGGCCGCCGCCGCTTTCATATGGCTGGAATACGCCAGTTCATCCTGTTCCTGCTGGGTGAGTTTCCATTCCTTCGCCATCAGCTCGCAGGACTGGCCCATGGACAGGCCCGTGCGCGATTCGGTCACTGCCGGGAAGTGCGGTTTCAAATCGCGAAAACGCCAGCGCGAGATCGCTTTCATGCGCTGACCGAAAGTGCGGGCACGGTTCAGGTCCAGCAGGATCTGTTGATAATGACGGCCGAACACGATCGGCACATCGCTGGCTGAATCCACGCCGGCGGCGATCGCGCTGTCCAGTTCGCCTACCGCGATGCGGCTCGCCAGCTCGATCGCATCCGACAGCGAGGTGCCGCAGGCACGATCGTAATTATGTCCAGGAGTGTGTGGATGCAGACCACTACTGAGTACGGCCTCGCGAGTCATGCTCCAGTCGCGCGAATGTTTCATCACCGCACCGGCGGCGACGTCGCCGATGATCTCGCCCTTGAGGTTGTACTTGTCCACCAGCGCCTTGAGCGCGGCGGTCAGCATCTCGAGGTTGCCGAGGCGCATGTAATTGGTATTCATGCGGCAGAAGGGGATGCGCATGCTGCCGACGATGGCGACGCGACGTAGGGTCTGGGACATGACATACCTCCGGACTGGAAAATCAGGCACCGGCCGCTGGCCGACACAACATGATGCCACAGTCACCCGTGCCGCGTGAAATTGCTATGATGCTGGCCCGCCGCCTCCTTTGCAGTATGCGCTAAATGGGCATCACGCCTTCATCCCTGATTTCAAACCGCGCCGCGCTGCGCCGGGAAACCGCCGCCCTGTTCGCCATCGGCGGTCCCCTGGTGGTGCACAATCTGGCACTGGTGGGTATGGGGCTTACCGACACCATCATGTCCGGCCTGCTCGGTGCGCACACTCTTGCCGCTGTCGCGGTCGGTGCGAACATCTGGGCGCCCGTGTTCCTGTTCACCCTCGGTGTATTGATGGCGCAATCTCCGACCACTGCGCATCTGTTTGGTGCCGGCAAGCAGCGCGAGGTCGGTCACTATGTGCGGCAGATGGCTTGGCTGTCGCAGGTACTGGGGTGGGGCGGGTTTGTGTTGCTGCGCAATACCATGCCGTTCATGCAGGCGATCCATATCGAATCCGACATCATTCCGAATGCTGGCGCCTATCTCGATGCGCTGGCATGGGGCATGCCAGGCGTGTGTCTGTATCAGAGCTTGCGTTTCACCAGCGAGGGTATCGGCCACACTCGTCCGATGTTGACGATCGCCTGCGGTGGGCTGCTGATCAATATGGTACTGGATTACATACTCATGTACGGCAAGCTTGGCCTGCCTGCCCTGGGTGCCAGCGGCTGCGGTTATGCGACTGCTGTCACACAATGGTTGATGTGTGTGGCGCTGCTGATTTACATGTACCGCCGCAGCCTGTATTGGCCGCTGGAAATTTTCGCAAGATTCGAATGGCCGCAATGGTCCGCGCAACGTGAACTGATCTGGCTGGGCGTACCGATCGGGGTCGGTATTTTCATGGAATCGTCGTTATTCGCAGGCGTCGGCCTGATGATGGGGACCTTGGGTGCCGACATTGTTGCGGCACATCAAATCGCGATGAACTACGCGTCATTCGTGTTCATGGTGCCGATGAGCATCGCACTCGCGATCTCGGTGCGCGTCGGGCAGGCGATGGGGCGCGGGGACAAACAAGCCGCGCGTCTCGCCGGCTGGACCGGGATTGGATTATGCGTGGGATTCGAAGTGCTGTCGGCACTCAGCATGTTGTTGTTCCCGCACTTCATCGTCGGCATTTACACTCGTGATCCCGGAGTCGCACACGTTGCAGTCGGACTCTTGTATATGGGTGCGATCTTCCAGATCTCGGATGGTCTGCAGACCAGTGCCGCGGGGGCCTTGCGTGGCTACAAGGATACCCGCATCCCGATGATCATCACCGTGATCGCCTACTGGTGCGTAGGCTTTCCGCTGGCCTGGTTGTTCGGTATCCCGTTGCATCTCGGTCCGCAGATGATCTGGGCGGGTTTCATCGGCGGTCTGACCGTGGCGGCGGTATTGCTGGTATCGCGCTTTGCGGGCTTTAGTCGCGGCACACTTGCTTCCAGTTAAGGTCAACCGGCGATCACCCATCGCGTTGAGAACAAAGCGCATGCCGGCGTGAGCTTGTATTCGGGTTTACCCGATGGGTGTCTTCAGTAAGGCATTCTGAAGTCAGCTTTGTAATTGCCGGGTTTGCGACATCGGAGTGTCAGAGATGAAATCCTCACGATGGGCCGCTTTGCTGACAAGCATGATGCTGTCCTGCAGCCTGACCAGCCCCGCACATGCTGTACTGCTCCTTAATCGACACCAGGATACGGATTGTGATCAACAGATACCCGCAATCGTTTCGGGCTACGGTGTCGATGGCCCTTACACACCGGACATCCAGACCATTCCGAATCCCGGCTTCAGCCGCAAACCCGTACAGGTGTTTTTCCCGACAGGCGCGAACGGCAAACGGCCGGTGATATTTTTCTCGCATGGCTTCGGTCCCGGCAAGTGGAGCACATATGCCGACCTGATCAAACACATGGTCAGTCGTGGTTATATCGTGGTGTTTTCCAGTTATCCGGAAGCTTTCACCAGCAACGAAGGACGTTATTCGAGTCTCTGGCAGGGATTCCAGGCCGCTGCCGATCAATTCTCAGATCGCATGGATCTCACCCGAGTCGGGTTTGTGGGGCATTCATTTGGTGGTGGCGCAACACCGGCGATGGCTTACCAGGGAATCGTGCAGCGTGGCTGGGGCAAACAAGGCGCGTTTCTGATGGAGCTGGCGCCCTGGTACGCGTATCAGATCAGCAATGCACAGTTGCAGGCGTTCCCGGCGGACGTATTGCAACTGATCGAGGTCTATGATCGGGATGACACCAACGACCACCGCATGGCGATCGACATCTATGACAACTCGCCCATGCGCAATCGCTATTATTTCATGGTGCGTTCGATGACAGCCGATGGGTGCGCAATTACCGCGGATCATGCGACTCCGGGACGCAACGTCTCTTTGCGACAGAAACAATATGCGGTATTCCGGCCCCTCGATGCCCTGGCGGATGCCGCTTTCAGCGGTTCAGCCAGCGCCTTATCAGCATTGTCTGACATGGCTTCAAGTACCGCCGGTTATCAACCGCTGACCCTCGAAACCCGGCCGACTGCAGTCGAACCCGAAAATCATTATAAAAACCCATGGAGCAGTGACAAGAATCCGCGCGCCCGATGATTGTCTGATGCAGACTCTGTATCGATCATCCGCCGACTGCAGAGAGAGATTTCCGCATCTCTGCGCAGTCCATTTCCAATCCGGTAGAGAAGCAGTGCTTCGCCATCCGGTACACTTTGTAGCCATGCACTTCATAAAAGCCGCGCGCGTTCAGCGAGGCTTCGAGATGCAGATTGTCTATTCCCGACTCCAGTGCCAGAGCTTCAAGCTGTTTCAGCAGCGCACCGCCGACGCCGCTACCGGCATAGTCAGGATGCACGAACAGTGACGCCAGTCGGGATTTCCCCAGTTCGAGGGAACCGAAACCACAGATATCAGCAGCTTCGATGGCCACCAGACATCGGCAGCCGGGCGCCAACATCCGCCGGTATCTGCCCATGTCAGGATTAGATGCCCAGGCTTCAATCGTGTCCGGGCTGTATGCCGAAGCGCATAGACCTCTTATCGATGCCATGTGTACCCGGTGGATCGCCGGGATATCCATCAGAACCGCTTCGCGTATGACGCTGTTGGCTGGCTCCATGTTTGGCATACTGCTGGCCATGGTGATCGGAGTCTCTATGCTTGCATGCTCAGGGGAGCTTCGCTAGCCTCTCGTAACCCACTGTCCCAGGAGACTTCCCGTGGCCCAAGGCAAATTGCGCAAAGACGCCGGTATGGTCGGCCTGCTATTCGCTGGCGTCAGTTCCATGATCGGTTCGGGCTGGCTATTCGGTCCCATGCACGCGGCCAAGGATGCGGGGCCTCTCAGTATCGGCTCCTGGGCCATCGCCGCGCTGGTGGTGGGCCTGATCGCGCTGGTCTATGCCGAACTGGGTCCGATGTTCACCAGGAGCGGCGGGCTCATGTACATGAGCCTGATCACCCACGGGCGGCTGGTGGGACGCATCTGGAGCTGGATCCTGTTCCTCGCCTACGTATCGATCGCGCCGGTCGAGGCCATGGCAGTAGTCACGTATGCCAACAGTTATCTGCCAGGGATGGTACATCCGGCGACCGGGCTGCTTACCGGCGCCGGTGTGGTGGTCGCGATTATCGTGTTGGGCCTGCTCACCGTACTCAATTTTCTGGTCTTGCGTCTGATCCTGATGCTGAACACCATCGCGACCTGGATCAAGGTCTGCGCACCCATCGGCACCATCATCGTGTTGCTGATCTTCTCGCATCATCCCGGAAATCTGTCAGTACCGGCGCAGGCGACTGGCAACGTGATGAACATGTTCACGGCGATCTCCACTGCGGGTGTCTTCTTTTCGCTGTTCGGATTCACGCAGGCGATCCAGTTGGCCGGCGAGACGGCGAACCCGGCACGCAATATCCCCATCGCCGTGATCGGTACCATCATCATCGGCGCGATCATCTTCGTGCTGGTGCAGTATGCCTTCGTCGCTGCAGTGCCGCCGGACGTGCTTGCGCGCGATGGCTGGGGCGGGCTTTCGTTCAGCGGTATCTCCGGGCCGATGGCGGGACTCGCGATCACCATCGGCGCATCGTTCTGGGCGTATGCATTATTCGCGGATGCGATCATCTCGCCGGCCGCCTGCGGTTACATCTGGACTACCGCGACCGCGCGCATGCTGATGGCGTCATCGGATGAGAAACTGGCCTCTCCCGAGATGCAAAAGATCAATCGCTTCGGCGTGCCGTGGGTGGCGTTGATCGTCAGTTTCCTGATCGGTCTGCTGTTCTTCTTTCCGTTCCCGTCCTGGCAGAAGCTGGTGGATTACGCTTCATCGGCCACTGTGCTGTCTTACGGACTCGGGTGTATCGTGCTATTGCAACTGCGGCGGGTGATGCCGGAAGTGAAACGGCCATTCCGGCTGTGGCGGGCCTGGACCATCGCTCCACTCGCGTTCATCGCATCCAATTTCGTGCTGTTCTGGGCGGGATTCTATGTGATGAATTTCCTGTTCGTGCTGTTGCTGGCGGGACTTGCGTTGTATCTGATTTTCAACAATGGCGAAGGCGCACGTGACTGGCGACATGCCCTATGGCTGATCCCCTATTTCGGCGGCATGTGGCTGTTGAGCTGGATCGGACCGGTGTCCATGGGCGGGACCGGACGACTGGATATCTATTGGGACATGCTGGCGGTCGCGGTGTTGAGCCTGATCATCCTGTATATCGCGCTTAATACCAGTGTAAGTGCGGAACGATCCGCGCAATACTATGCAGGAGTCACCCGCGATACTCCCTGAACCGGGCGTTCAGACATGAGTCGTACGGGATGAGCCACGGACGCAAAGGCGTGGATGATGTCGAACGCATCTCCTGTGGCCGTAAGGGATTGGCAACCTGACCGGCGCACGACCCTGTCGCTGACGCTGGTTCTCGCGCTATGTGCCTTGTTCGGCTTCGTCTTGTTGCTGCGGCAACCGCCGGTCTTGCCGGACCGGCATCCGGATGCAGTCTCGATTCTGTTGCAGCCCGCAGTGACCATGCATCCATCAAGCCGTTCGCCGAAACCGGTACCGCGGCAAGAACGCTTGCTTCAAGATGCAAAGCTGATCAGACCTTTGTCACTTCCGATCCCGCTACCGGAGCAGCAACCGCAAACACTGGATTTGAGTGTCCCGGCACATGTCTGGCAACAACCGGTATTCATGGAGCCAGAAGCGAAAGCCATTGACCTGGACCTGCAGCACCTGCTTGATGCGCCGCGCAAGCCGTCGCCCGATCTCCAGAATGGGGGCACCTATCGGAACAATGCAGATGAAACTGTGACCAGATCCGGCGGCCAGTGCGTCCGCCTGCATACCACACAGATGAGTCCTTCGCCGACCAACCGCGCGACAATCGGATTCCTTACCGATTGCCCGGGCGAATATCAGCCGACACTGGGCGAGGAATTGCTGAATTGGGCCGACAAAAAGCAGGCGAAAGAAGCACCAAAACCGCCGCGCCGAATCAACTGCGTAGCCCGGTACCTTTATTGAGTAACCGGAGGCTGAAGGCGAACAGGCCGACGATGAACAACAGGATGATGGCATACGCAGTACCGATGCCGATATCCGACACCCCCAGGATGCCGTAGCGGAACGCATTCACCATGTAGAGGATGGGATTGGCCTTGGAAAGGTTCTGGAACAACGGCGGCAGTAAATGGATGGAATAGAACACACCGCCGAGATAGGTCAACGGCGTCAGGATGAAAGTGGGGACGATGGTGACATCATCGAATTTCTTGGCGAACACGGCATTGATGAAGCCGCCCAGCGCGAATACTATCGCAGTCAGGACCACGACCGAGAGTGTGATGAGCGGGTGCGCGATGTGAAGGTGGGTGAAAAACAGCGCGACGATCGCAACCAGGGCACCCACC
>DASSKW010000009.1:0-33498 GCA_035690065.1 Gammaproteobacteria bacterium | reverse complement strand
GTTGGACACGCCGTCCTTGGTATAGGCCACATAGAACATGCTGCCGGTGGGCTTGTCCTCACTGTTCTTGAGGATGAGAGTGCCGGCGGTGGCGGTGTATTTGACGGTCTCGCCGCCGACGGTCACGCTGCCGTGGGTGACGGACTTCTCCGCCTTGGGGGCGGCCGCACTGGCAGCCGGGCTCTTGTCGCCGCTTTTATGGGGCGCGTCTTCTGCCAAGGCTGCGACTGAACCGAGAGCCAGGAATAGGGGTAACAGGATGAATAGACGTTTCACGGGGGTGTCCTCTTGTTGGTCTGGTAATTTGCCGGACAGGGTGTGGCTTAGTCAGACCCCGGAAACGAGCCAGCGTTCCGGGTGGGAGGGGGTATTTTGCACGCTTTGAGTAATAAGAGAAGGGGGCCAGAATTCCCGGTTGGGGCAGTAATTGTCCTTGAGCCAGAAACCTTCGTTGTGTGGGGTTTGTACTGATTATTGAACGGCGTGGAATAATCGAGCACCATAAAAAATGAGGGTAACCTGACCGCCAGGATGATTAACGCTTGATGTTGATTTCAGATCTGTTATCGATGACGTATCGGTTCATAACAAGCAACCAAGCCAAAAATACCAAACCCATACCGCTTTCAAATCCGCCTCCGCCTGTTGCGGGCGGTTTTTGCACGAGCGTCGTAGTCGATACGCTGTTATCTCCCGGCGACGCGTCACCTTGATCCGCCGAGACCCGTGCAGTCGTGGTGAACCCACCCGGACCGTAACTGATGCTCACTGGCACAGTTACAGACGCCATGGCGTCGGGCGCGAGGTCACCCACATTGCAGACGAGCGTAGTCGAGGTGGTGCCAGCGGTACAGTGGGCACCATTCACAGTTTCGTAGGTTATAGTTGCGTCGGCGACGGTCAACATCACTTCCACATTGGTCGCCGTCAGCGCCGGATCATGGTTGGTGATGGTGTAGGTAATGTGTACCACTTGACCGGGGTCGATGCTGGAAACGTCAGCCTGACCGGCAAGCGAAAGATCGATGCTGGGACCAAGAACGTAAACAACTCCGGGCGTTTGAGACGCCAGGTTTTGAAACGGTACGCTGACCAACCAATTCACTCCATCGAACGCTGTAGCTGCACTGTTATCATCACCTGGTTGACCATTTATGCGTTGGGTTAACTGCCACAGTCCGCTGGTAGAATCCTGATTATATAAAAATACGGCCCAAGAAGATTTATTATCTAAGACTATTCCTGTGCCGACTAACAATTGGGATCCATGGACCGAAATGGGCGTGCTGCCGATTAATCCCGCGCTCTGTGCGGCAAGGTCCAAACTCTGAAGGTACTGCCACTGGTCCAAGCTGTTATCAAACTGGTACACTGAAATGGTGTCGATAGATGTCGTGTCGTCCGCCGAGGCTCCGACTACGCCCACAAACGCCTCGTCACCTTGCAGAGCAACATAGGGCTCCGTCAGATAGGGCGACGACACCGATGCCGGAGGATTCAACGTTGCGGTGATACTCCAGACGCCCGCACTGTCACGTGTCAGCACATACGCCAGTCCCTCGTTGGCGCTCACCAGTCCCGTGTCCCCATCCAATGCAATCGAGGTGCCGAATGCATCGTATGCACCTCCTAATGGGTCCGTAATCTCCTGCGTTTGCTGCCACTGCCCGTTGCTGTTTTTGGTGAATACATACACGGCGCCCTGGCCACGCGGGCCGCTCGCGGTGCGATAACCGGGTGCACTGATCAGTGCAAAGTCCGGTCCCAGCGCAACCGTAGTCCCGAAGAACCAGGCGGATTGCGCATCCGCGGCCTGTAGCTTCTGGATCTCTTGCCACTGGCCGCTGGCATCTTTGGCATACACATAGACTGCGCCGAGAAACGCGTTGAAATTGCCGGAGGCCGCGCCTGCCCCTACAAGAAGGGTGTTCCCGTCGGTGGCACCGTTGCCAAATGAATCCATGGCGATCAGTCCCGGGTCCACGAGTTGCTGAGTCTGATCCCATGCGCCGGTTGTGGTATTGCGGATGAATAAATAAGCGGTACCGGCAGCGCCTTGGCCGTTGATGGTTGCCCCCCCGTCACCGATTATCGCCAAGCCTCCGCCTACACTCAGGTCAGTGCCAAATCCTGCTCCTTTCGTGGTGTAACTCGCTGAAGGGGATGCGGTCAGCGTTCTCCGCTCGGGCGCCAAGAGATTGGAGGCGACTGCCGCTTGTACAGTAGCCGCCCCCATCAATAACACGACACAACAAACCTTCCAATTCATGATGGATCCGTTGCAAACCTACTGCCTCCCGGTGCAACTCGCGGTGCGCCAGGGTAATACGGTGAAGTCACTTTGCTCACCCGTGACGTTATCGTACCCGCTGACCCGTATCCGGAACTCCTCATTGGGACCCACCGAGATCGATCCGGATGTAGAGGTGCTATCGTACTCGGTCAACCAGCTTGTGGCCCCATAAGGCTGCAACTGCACGTCATAGGTGACGTCCGGCGTCGAAGATGTCCAGGTACCGTTATACGTGCTGCTCGAGCCGTTGCAACCTCCATAGACCAATGATGCGTTAGGTGGGCCGAATTCGAACAGGAGAGAATCGGGCGTATTGGACGCCACCCCGCTCAAGGCGTTCTGCGTGGCATTGTCGGTAATGTAATTGTAGGCATCGGTTGGTACTGTTGCATTATGCGGAGTGGAACTTGGCGGATGATTCTGAAAATATCTCGCCACTGCACCAACAACGTGAGGTGTCGCCATGGAGGTCCCCGATTCAACCGCCGTCGCCGTATTGCTCGTGTCCCAGTCTGAGGTGATGCTGGTTCCAGGCGCAAAGATATTCGCGCAACCTTGATTGGAATAGCTCGTCGCCACGCTGTCGCTGCTGGTGGTTGCCCCGACCACCAGTGCGACGGAGGGCGCTGAAACACCGGTATCGGTGGCTGTATTTACATCCGCCGGCGAATCCGGCGTGGCCGGGCTCGCGAGGGTAAACAGGCACTGCGTGGAACCACTGTTCCCCGCGGCGATGACCGGCACCACACCCGCGTTAATCAAGTTGCGCACCGCGCCATCCAGGACCGGATCATGCGATCCTTGGATACTAAGGTTTACAACCCAGGGTGGATTAAAATTTTGAATACCATGCGCGAGAATCCACTCCAATCCTTCATACACACTGCTGTCCGTGACGCCGGACGCAGTTCGCGCTTCGCCCCAGCAATCCATCACCTTGACATCCACTAGCGTCACATTCTTGGCCACCCCATAGGTTGCACCGCCGATGGTACCGGCAACATGGGTCGCATGGCCAGCTTCCCGGGGACCGGGAACGTCGGTACCCGGAACAGTGTAAGCAGGATTTCCCGGGCAGTAGGATACGCCGTACGTGGAAAAGAAATCGTAACCTGAAACGGCCCTGCCGCCGAAATCCTGGTGGGTGAGCAGAATGCCGGTGTCTACGACAAACGCGGTCACGTTAGTGCCATCGCCTTGGTAGCTATACTTGCTGTTGAGCGGCAAGTGCCGCTGATCGATTCGATCCAGTCCCCAATTAGGCGAGGTCTCAATGCCGGCGGTATACATGTGCGGTACTTGTTCCACATAGGCAACGCGTGGATCCTGAGTCAGTGCTGCTGCCGCTTCAGGTGAAAGACGGGCTGTAAAGCCCTTGAAAATATGCTGATAGTTGTGACCGAATGTCCCATTTGAACGGTAGATCATTGCGGACGCCACATCCGGGACATCCGACAGGGTTACCGCATCCTGCTTGAAGACCACGGCATACAAACCTGAAAAGACGTCGGTATTGTTCGCGTTGATGACATGGCTGACAGGTGTATTTTGTGCGCCGCATACGATTGCATACAACGCCAAGACGACCGACAACAAAACATGAATATACTTACGCATGGCAAGGTACTCCTTAGTTTCAATCCCTGAGAAAAGGGGTTCCTACCAAACGTCTATGTACGGAACTCCCCCTCAGCGTAAGGTATAGTTCAGGCCGTTAACGTTTATAAGGCATGGAAAAACTTATTTTGCAACCCGCCGGCACGTCCAATTCCCGCAAGGGATTAGGTTCTGTCAAATCAGTATGGGAGAAGTAATTCCCGCCTGCGTTTCGGTTTTGTTTGTCCAATGCACATGGCCGTTTTTGCATTGGATTACATAAAACCATTAAAAAAGAACCCTGAACTTACATGGGATCTGCCGTCATTAAAAGAAAGGGGCCCCGGAGGGCCCCTGAAATAGCGTATGGAATCGGCTGCTCAGTGCCGGTAATTGGCTTCGATGAACTTCGCCGCCGCGGCATGTAACGCCTTATGCGCTTCGGGATTGAGATAGACCATGTGTCCGGAAGGGAAGAACTCATAACTGATGTTCTTCTGCAGCCGCGCCTGCATCGGCAACTGATGCATGTTGTATTCGGCTGAGTAGAACGCAGTGCCGAGATCGAAGTAGCCGCCCATCAACAGGACTTTCAGGTTGGGATCGTACTTCATCGCCGAGGCCAGATCCGGCATCACGTTGGGCGTGAACGGCAATGCGAACGGCGCGCCCGGGGGCTGATGCTTGAAGTCCCACATCGGGAACACGTTGATCTCGGGTTTGTAAGTCATGTCCTTGCCGAAGTCCAGCGTGTTGCGCACGTACTGGTTGAACATGGCGACTGTCGGCGCATCGATCGACGAATCCAGCGGATCGAAGCTGGCCGATTCTGCCATCGGGTCCATGCTCGGGCCGCTGTAACGCGAGTCGAGACGGCCGGTGATCGAATCGGTATCGCCGAGCAGTTCATGTGCAAATTCGCCGCCGGATACCCGCAGATTCGCTTTCAGGATGTAGGCGGTCGGCAGGCCGGTGTACTGATGCAGCTTCTCGGCGATCTGCTGCCGGGTAGCGGCATCCAGTTGGTCACCCTTGTTGAGCGCCGTAAGGTAATCGCCCGTCGCGAATTGCTCGACCTGACCCAGGAAAGTCTTCAGGTCCTGCGGCTGCTGCGGCAGCTTGTGATGGTAATACGCGGTCGCAGCGTAGCTCGGCAACCCCAGCGCATACGAGAGGTTGACACCGGGATTGACTTCCGGGAAATCCAGGTTGATGTCGTAGTTGAGGATCGCGGAAAGCAGTATCACGCCATTCAGACTTACGCTGTCGTCGGTCTCCAGGATATTGGCGAGTACGGCAGAACGGGTGGTGCCATAACTTTCGCCGAACAGGAACTTGGGCGAGTTCCAGCGATTGTTTTCCGTGATGTAGCGGGTGATGAATTGTGCAAACGCATGCGCGTCTTCATCGATGCCGTATACATCCTTGGGCGTACCTTCACCGCCTTCATCTTTGCCAAGCACGCGGCCGAAACCGGTACCGGGCGCATCGATGAACACCAGGTCGCTCGCATCGAGCAGGCTGTTGCTGTTGTTGAGCAACTTGTACGGTGCATGCGGGGTCAGGGTGCCGTTACCGACTTCGACGTACTTGGGACCGAACGCGAGCATGTGCAGCCAGATGGTCGATGAACCGGGGCCGCCGTTGTACAGGAACGTGATCGGACGGTTATCGGGGTTCGAGACGCCGTCCTTGGTGTAGGCCACGTAGGACATGCTGGCGATGGGTTTCTCGTCCTTGTTCTTGAGGATGAGAGTGCCGGCGGTGGCGGTGTATTTGACGGTCTCGCCGCCGATGGTGACGCTGCCATGGGTCACGGATTGTTCCGCCTTCGGTGCGGAACCTGCGGCGGCAGGCGCTTTGTCTCCGCCTTTATGTGGTGCGTCAGCGGCGAAAGCGCTGACGGTTCCCAAGGCGAGCAACATGGGAATCAATACGATTAGACGTTTCACGGGAGAGTCCTCTTTATTGATTGGTTTGAAGAAGATTATCAGGGAGTGCGGCGTATCAGACCCCGACAGCGCACAGGCGTTCCCGGGCGAGAGGGTATTTTGCGCCCTTTGGACGGTGAAGCAAGGATGGTCAAAAAACGACCAATCTGAAGATGTAGATCCGGCCGGAGATACCGTCGCAGATTTGTGCCTGCGGCGGTATCTCGCGGAGTTCCGGGGAGACTCAGTCGGCGCTGTCGTAGAACCTGGCCAGATCGCCCTTGAGCTTCTGCAGCGAAGGCACGTTCAGATAGATCATGTGGCCGGACGGGTAATAGTGGAACTGGATGTTCTTGTAGATGTTGGCTGGCAGGTTCAATTGGTCCAGATCGAACTCGGTCTTGAAGAACGGAGTGGCCAGATCGTAATAGCCATTGGCGGAAAACACCTGCAGGTGCGGGTTCTGACGCATGGCTTCGCCGAGGTTCGCCGCGACATCCGGCAGCGGCGGTTTGCGGAACGAACGGCGGCCAGGGAGTGCATGTGTCCAGTCCCAGCTGCGGATGATCTGGAAGTTGGTCACCTTGTAAGGTGTGTCGTTCCGGTAGTTCAGGTTGTTGCCAAGATACCAGTGAAAGGCGGCGGTGAAGGCCGAACTGATGGCGGTATCGGAGGCATCGTAATCGGGCGTCTCTTCGGCATTGTCCATGTTGATGCCTTCGAAGCGTGCATCGTAGCGGCCCACGGTGCGATCTTCGTCACGCAGCAGTTCGGCGCGGAAGCGCGACGGATCGACGCGCAGGTTGGCATCTTTCAGATATTGTTCGGACAGCCCGGTAAACTGATGCAGTTTCGCCAGCACGTCGTTATATTCGGTTGGCGACAGACGCGAACCGAGATACAGGGCTCTCTGGTATTCACCCACCGCGAACTCGCGCGCCTGCTGCACGAAGCCGGCGAGGTCGGCGGGTTTGTTGGGGATCCTGTCGTGCTCCCAGGCAATCGCTGCGTAACTCGGCAGATAACTGACGTATTCCAGATTGGTGCCCGGCATGGTGTCGCCATAGTTCAGGATCGAAGACACCAGGATCACGCCATTGCAGGCGATGCCGTTTCCCTGCAGCCAATCGGCCAGATTCGCCGAACGGGTGGTGCCGTAACTTTCGCCGAGCAGAAACTTGGGCGAGTTCCAGCGGTTGTTGACCGTAATGTAACGCTGGATGAACTTGCCGAATGCTTCCACGTCCTGGTCCACGCCCCAGAAATCCTTGCCCTGGTGTTTGCCGACCGCTTCGCTGTAACCGGTGCCGATGGCATCGATGAATACCAGGTCGCTCCTGTCGAGCAACGAATACTGGTTATTGACCAGATCGTAGGGCGGTGGCGGAGTCGGTTTGGCATCGCTGGTGATCACGCGCATCGGGCCGAAAGCTCCCATGTGCAGCCAGATCGAGGAAGAACCGGGGCCACCGTTGTAGAGGAAGGTGACCGGACGTTTCGTGGCATCTTTCACGCCGTCTTTGGTGTAGGCGATATAGAAGACGCTGGCGCTGGGTTCGCCCTTGTCATCCCGAATCAAGAGCGTGCCGACCGTCGCGGTGTAGTCGATCGAGTGACCGTCGATCGTCGCGCTGTGATGGGTGACAGTCTGGGATTCCTTGGGGATCGGTTTTTCAGAAAC
The DNA here is from genome assembly GCA_035690065.1 of Gammaproteobacteria bacterium. Lineage (GTDB taxonomy): Bacteria > Pseudomonadota > Gammaproteobacteria > Natronospirales > REEB76 > DASSKW01. Next base: position 25,997 of record DASSKW010000009.1, on the reverse strand, counting down.
GACAGCCGGCTTGGCGGCCGGGGCGTCTGCAGCGAAAACCGGCGCTTGGATTGCCAGGAATGCCAGCAATGGCAACAGCAGTAATCGTTTCATGCCTGTTCTCCCTGTAACGGAATTTTGATCGGGTGAATTTATCCCCAAGGACGTAACAGTTACTGACCCGCGGTAAGGGATAATGGTTCCGCCACACCTTTAGTGATGCAGTTTACGGAACGCGTCGCGGGTCAGGTTCTCGGGACCGGCAGGACGTGCTACCACGTTGTCCTCGATGCGGATGCCGCCGAATTTGCGGAATTCATCGACTTTACTCCAGTTCACGTGGTGGCCCTGGCTTCCATTCTTGAGCGCCGACAACAGCGACGGGATGAAATACAGCCCCGGCTCGATGGTGACCACTGCATTTTCCGCCAACGGCCGAGTGGTGCGCAGATAAGGGTGGCCTTCGGGACGCGGGATCTCGCCGCCTTCGGGAGCGGCCTGCAATCCACCCACATCGTGGACCTGCAGACCGAGCAAGTGGCCGAGACCATGCGGAAAGAAGGCACTGCTGATGCCACTGCTCACGATCCCGGCAGCAGGCAGTTTTACGAACTCGAAGTCGTGCAGCAATTTTCCGATGACATGATGCGCTTCGATATGCAACGCCATGTAATCGAGGCCGGGCCGGACCTTGGCAGCCAGCTTTTGTTGTTCGGTATCCAGTGCTTCGATCAATACCGAGAATTCATCAGGGTTTGCCGAGTAGGTGCGCGTCACATCCGCCGCATAACCGTTGATCTGTGCGGCTGCATCGATCAGGAACGCATGATGTCTTGCAGGTTTGGTAGTGTCCCAGAATTGGTAATGTAACGTCGCGGCATGTTCGTTGAGTGCGATGATGGCGTGATAGGGCAACTCGTCATCGCTTTGTCCGCAGGCCGTGCAAAAAGCAGTATGTATCTCGAATTCGCTGGCACCGTCACGGAACGCCCGTTCGGCAGCGCGATGGGCCTTGGCGGAACGCGCATTGGCGGCCCGCATGCAGTCGATCTCGTATTCGGTCTTGGATGCGCGTGCGTAATGCAGACGCTGGATCAGCGGATCCGGATTCACGGCAGCAAATCCCCAGTTTCCGAAGTGTTCCTGCCACTCGCCGATGAACGCGCATTTTTTTGAAATCGCCAACGCGGATCTGGCTTCGTCCGGTTGTTTGACGAGGCGGATGTCAAAATGCTCGACCCAGTACCCGGAAGGCGCCTCAGGTGGCAGGTACCAGTAATCATCCGGCTGGTAATACACCAGCACGGGTTTTTTACCGGGGGTATACAGGACGAAGGAATCGTGTGCGTGCAGCAGGGGCAGCCAGTATTTGAACTGTGGATTGACCTTGAACGGGTATTCGTAATCATCGAGGAAGGCCACGTGATGGCTGCCGGCGAACAAGGCAACCTGTTCGAAACCGGCAGCATCCAGTGCGGCGTCGAAGTTTTTGCTGACGGTGGCGATGTGATCGGCATAGTGCCGGGCCAGGGAATCGTTCATGGGGGCTCCAAAGTATTCGCGTCTGCGACATTATTCCAGACCAAATGGGTAACACCCAATGTAACACTACATTGGATACGACCACTGCCGGACTTGCCGGGGCGCGATAAGCCGCCTTGGCGCTGTCTTCCGGACCCACCCATGCCACTGCACACTTCAGGCGCCTGCGAGTGTGTCGCCGGCGCCCTGCCGTTTTTTACAGAAACAGCAGACGCTGCTGTAAGCGCCTGATTTTAAAGATGACGGCGGCCCACGGGTCTTTGCCGCTGATCTCTGCCAGCTTCATCAGCAGAACCGGGTCGTCCGGCGACTTGCTTTGTTACTGGGTCAAGTCTATAGTAGTTACTTGAACAACTACTATAGAATTTAACCCATGGGTATCCACGTCTTGTTGCAGGAACTCGGCTTCAGTGAATATGAAGCCAGGGCGTACGTAAGTCTTGCCAGTGGGGGTACCCGTAACGGCTATGAAGTGGCCAAGGCTTCGGGCCTGCCGCGGGCGAGTGTCTATCCCGTATTGGAAAAGCTGGTACAGCGCGGCGCCGCACGCCGGCTCGACACCCGTGACGGTGTCCGTTATGTCGCCACGCCCCCGGAACGGATGGTGCAGCGTATAGAAAAAACGCATCAGCGTACTTTGACGGCGGTGCGCGAGAATCTGGCGGCGCTGGAGCAAACAGCGGAAACGCCTCCGGTGTTCAATTTGCAAGGCTACGACGAGCTGATGGAGCAGGCGCGTGCGGACATCGATGACGCAAACACGACACTGCTCATCGCCATCCAACCAAATGAGGCGGCTCAGCTCGCACAACCGCTACGGGATGCACGTGCGCGTGGCGTCTCTATCACTACTTTGTGCATGCAAGCCTGCGCCGTGGAATGTGGCGGTTGTCAGGGAGACATCCACCGTTATTGCCTGGCCCCCGGCGCACACGCGCGCTGGCTCATGGTGGTAGCGGATGACAGTCACATGCTGGCTGGAGAGATCTCCGCCGCAGACGCACTTGCGGTGGCTACCGATCAACGATTGATCGTGGAGTTGGCGGCGTCCTACATCCGTCAGAGTCTGGCGCTGGCCACCGTAGCCAGTGAACTGGGCGACAGTTTCCATGGATTGATCTCGCAACGTGCCCTTCAGGTCCTCGATGCCTTGCATCCGGAAGGCAGTTTTCTCGAGCACCTGAAAAGGATCACCAGCGGGATGGTTACCTGATTCTGCGCACACGCGCAGTGTATTTAACGAACGAAGGAGATTATTGCAATGAACAGATACACGATGAAACTTGCGACGATAGGCGCTGTGGCCATGCTGGTGGCTGGCAGTGCGTTTGCCCAGAGCTCTGGCAGCAGCACGGCATCTGCTTCTCAACCAGCGGCGACCAACATGTTCGGCGGTCCTGTGTATAACGGCGCGCCCGCGCTGACGGTCACCGCGGCGCTGGTCAAGGCCGGCGGCGGTGCGGAGAATTTCAGCTTCTCCAAGGCCCTGGTATCCATGCTCGGCGAAAAGACCGTGAACGCGGAAGTCGCCAAGCTCACCAAGCAATATGGCCAGCAGGAAGTTCAGACCTTCATCACCGGCATGGATTATGCCGTCAAGGATGGAGTGAAGCGCGCCACGGAAGCAGGTATCAAGCTTCCGGCTGCCCCTGCCGATCTTCATGGTGTGGCGCTCGCCCACACGCTGGTCACCGCCGGTACCACATCGGATGGCACGTGGTGGTCGGGTTATCTGTTCGACAAGGCGCTCTCGCATCAATTGCACAACCAGGTGATGGAAGACATCAATACCAACGTCAGTGCCCAGGCTGACATGATCACGCACAAGCTTCTCAACCAGGCGATGTTCGATGTGGCACACGCACTCGACCATAAGCACGTCAAGCTCGCTTCCCTGCATTGATTGCACGCCGATTGATGGATTGCAACGGGGCGGAATACCGCCCCGTTTTTTTAGTGACTGGCAGGCGATAAGATAGCAGCAGAGTAAATCGTTCGGAGTACGGCATGGAATATAGACGATTGGGAAACGCGGGTCTCAAACTCAGTGCTTTATCGCTCGGTTCATGGGTCACGTTCAAAAATCAGGTTGATATGAAAGTGGCTGAGCAATGTCTGGGCTTCGCCCATGACGCCGGCGTGAATTTTTTCGACAACGCTGAGACCTATGCCAACGGTCAATCTGAACTCATCATGGGGCAGGCACTCAGGAATCTGGGTTTGTCGCGCGATTCCTGGTGCGTATCCAGCAAGGTATTCTTTGGCAGCCACGATCACCCCAAGCCGACCCAGCGCGGATTGTCGCGCAAGCATATCGTGGAAGCCTGTCATCAGGCGCTGAAACGCCTGCAAGTCGATTACCTGGATCTGTATTACTGTCACCGCCCCGACCCGGAGGTGCCGATGGAAGAGATCGTCACCACCATGCACACCCTGGTGCAGCAGGGCAAAGTTCTGTATTGGGGAACTTCAGAGTGGTCTGCACATGAGATCAATGCAGCGCACGCGGTCGCACGTGAGCTGCGGTTAACGCCGCCCACCATGGAGCAACCGCAATACAACCTGTTCGTGCGTGAGCGAGTGGAGCAGGAATACGCGCCCTTGTATAAAGATCACGGCATGGGCACCACCATCTGGTCGCCACTTGCCTCGGGGCTGCTCACCGGCAAATACAACGCTGGTATTCCGAAGGATTCACGCATGAACCTGCCGGGTTATGGATGGCTCAAGGAAAAATTGCAGAGTGAGGAAGGCCGGCGCCGGCTCGCAAAAGTCAGTCAGCTCGAACCGATTGCCCGGGAACTGGATATGAGTATGGCGCAACTTGCGATCGCCTGGTGTCTGAGGAATCCACACGTCAGCAGCGTGATTCTGGGTGCTTCACGGGTTGAACAACTCAAGGAAACGCTGGCTGCAGTGGAGTTAGCGGATAAATTGACACCGACAGTTATGGGGAAAATCATCGAGGTGCTGGATTCGTGAGTGAATTGCCAGTGTCGTGCCGGTACTGCTTGAGATCCTGTCTGGACTTTATGGCGAGATGCTGATCTTTCAATCGGTCCGGACAGGGTTGCGAACATTAAAAAAACTCGCGGCCCTTGCGGACCGCGAGTATGTGTGGATACGGGGTTGATCAGAATTTTACCGATACGCGCCCATAGAAGAATCGCCCCGGCTATGTCGGCGCTTGGCACAATCTGGCCAGTATCAAGCGACTTGCGAGCGACGATGAACTGAGGTCGGAATTGAAGGCATTGAAAGATAAACTGACCGAGCTGCCCGTCACGCAAGCCAGTATGCTGCATTTCGTCCTGGGCAAAGTGCATGAAGATGAGGCTGAATTTGCCCGCGCCTTCGAGCATTACCTGGAAGGCAATCGACTCAAGCACGCCACGCTTGATTATGATGAAGCCCGACAGGCACATTTCTTCCATGATTTTATCCATTACTTCGATGCTGCATTCATGGCGACGCATACAGCTACCGGAGTAGCCAGCGAATTGCCGATATTCATCATCGGCATGTCGCGCTCCGGTACCACTCTGGTGGAACAGATACTCGCCAGCCATCCACGGGTACATGGCGCCGGGGAGCTGCACCTGTTGCGGCGTTGTTTGCGTCTGGAATTGGGTACCGTGGAAGATGACGACGAACTGCCAGTGCGACTGGCACAGCTTGAAAATGCCGGATTTGAGCGCATCGGTGAACGTTATTGTTCCGCGCTTGCCGAGCTTGCTCCGGGTGCGATGCGTATAACCGACAAACTTCCCGGTAACATGGCACTGGTCGGATTGATTCATCTGGTATTCCCCGCTGCACGCATCATCCATTGCGTGCGCGATCCATTGGATACCTGTGTCTCGTGTTTCTCGAAGCTGTTCACCACCGGTCATGCATTCAGTTATGACCTGGCAGAACTGGGGCGGTTCCACCGGCTTTATCAGCAGTTGATGATGCACTGGCGCACGGTATTACCGGAAGGACGCATGCTGGAAGTGCGTTATGAAGAAATGATCGGCGATACCGAAGCACAGTCACGGCGGCTGCTGGAATTCTGCGGATTACCATGGGATGACGCGTGTCTGCGTTTCAATGAGACCCGGCGCGCAGTGAAGACTGCCAGCCTAGCCCAGGTCAGACAACCGATCTATACCAGTTCCAGGGGGCGTTGGCGGCATTATCAGGATTACCTGGGGCCGTTACAGCGGGCACTTGCGGACGATTGATTAGTCGAGCGGCGGACGATACGGCGTGGTTTTTGTTGCGGTACCGGTAGTAGAGGCAGCAGGTGCGGGACTGGCATCAGCACGCCGACCGCTGCTGTTGAGGCATTTATAGATACCGAACGTCTGTGCGCCATCCTTGACCGGTGAAAGTGCCGCGACGGTATCGCCGCCGCTCTTGGCAGCGTCATTGATCGCGAGATTGGTCAGATCATGTTCGACATCCGAAGGCATGCGTTGGAATACACCGACACTGTTGGCGATCGAGACCGTGGTCTGACTCAACAAGCGGCAGTTTGCGACGCGGTCGAGACTGAGTGCGATCACACCCTGCTGTTGAGCCTGTGAACTTACCGAGACCCAGGTGCAACCACTCGTCGCGAGTGCGACCGCGATGGCAAGCAGGTTCAATGCGCGCATGATGATCCTCCGCATGTCATTCAGCCAAGGTTGATTACGGGCATAGTGTACCGTACTCGTCTGCCGGAGACGGTACGCACAACAAAGACGGGAATATGAAAAATCGATTCCCCCGGATTACTGCGACATAACCTGCTGTTTGGCAGACATATGGACAGTTCGCATCGATCTCTATATTCAGGTAAAGATTCAGTTCCCGGTTTTGTCCGGATGTGTGATCTTCAGTAACTCGACATCGAATACCAGCATGCCGGCGGGGGCCCCCGGCTTGGTCGGATGCACGCCATAAGCGAGTTCCGCGGGAACCCAGAACCGCATCTTCTCGCCCGTCACCATGAGCGGTATTCCCTGCTGCCAGCCTTTGATAAGTCTGTTGAGCGGGAATGTGGCAGGTTCGCCGGTAGTCAGCGAACTGTCGAACATCTTGCCGTCGGTGGTCCAGCCCGTGTAATTCACCGTCACGATCGAATCCAGGTCCGGATGTTCGCTGCCGGTACCCGGGCGCAGGCTTTGATAGGCGAGCCCCGAGGGCAATTTCTGTGCATTGCCGGGAGGCGCAGACACATCAGCAGGCGCCGCATACGGGTTACTGGCGCATCCAGCCAGAAGTAACAGGGTACAGAGCGGGGCAAGCAGGGCACGCATGGGTTTTCTCCGAACGGGGCTGGCCGCACTGTAGCGCGTTCTCCCGCGCCCGTCATCAGGGGTTGGCGACAGGGTTTCCCGATGTTATGGGCTGAGTACTAAGCAACGGCGTGCTGCAGCATCTCAGCGCCCCAACTGCCGGGGGTCGCCTCCCAACTGCGCTCACCGCGTGAGATACGCGCTGTGTGTTCTCCAAGCAGACGGATCTTCCCGGCTTCGATCTGCAGGGCACTGCCTTCGCGTAGAGCTACCACCGGGATATCGGGGTTCAAGACCATGAATTCGGAGAGCCGCTCGGCACGCGTCTCGCCCTGATGCCCGGTCAGATGGGTATCGGTGTAATGTGGATTGATCTGGAATGGGACCAGGTCGAGGGCTTCACAACTGGGCGGCCAGATTATCGGCATGTCGTTGGTAGTGCGGATGCTGGGGCAGGCGATATTGGAACCGGCACTCCAGCCCAGATAATGGATACCCTCGGAGATACGGCGTCGCAAGGCTCCGATCAGGTCGTGACGATAGAGCTCGTGCAGCAGATGAAAGGTGTTGCCGCCGCCGCCGATGATGAGATCGGCCGCGGACAATTCCTGTACGAAATCAGCGGCGCGATGCAGGCCGTGTACCTCGCAACCCAGCTGCCCGAACCAGTCTTGAACACGTCCGGTGTATTCGTCGTAGGAGGAACGTACGCTGGCATAAGGCAGGAATACGGCGTGCTTGACCTCACCATTCAGAAAGCGATCGATGTCTTGTCGCGCATGCTGCAAAAACCCCGTCTTTGCGGTACGCGAACTGCTGAGCAATAAAAGACGGTACACTGGATTCATGCAACGTGGGTCCCTGCTTGCCGATTCGGTCGTTGTCGGCCGGTGATGTCCCTGGCCGGAATGACGGCAGAATTTATCTGCAAAACCAACTCTTGTCACCTCGAAATTACTGGCGGTTTGGTATTTCCCGCCTATACTTTCGCGCATCCGCCGATCTTACAGACACGAGGAGATTTGCAATGAAGCGCCTGATTATAGCGTTTGTCGCCGTCATGGTGTTTGCCTCTGCAGCGATGGCAATACAACCTCCCCCAGCCCAGGGCAAGCCTGATGCAAATCCCGTCACGACTCCGGTAGCGCACTTTGATCCGGAAGCTGCCACGCAAGCCTACATGGCGCAGCTTTCCCCGGAAGCCCGGGCCAAATCCGATGCCTATTTCGAAGGTGGATACTGGCTGATCCTGTGGGGCGCGCTCTATGGTCTGGGTGTGGCCTGGCTGTTGCTCGGTACCGGCCTGTCGGCGCGGATGCGCGATCTGGCCGAGAAGCTGACCCGTTTCAAATCGCTGCAAACGGCGATCTATTCCGTGCAGTACATCATATTGACGGCAATCCTAGGCTTTCCCTTGTCGCTGTATCAGGATTTCTTCCGTGAACACCAGTACGGACTTTCCAATCAGAACTTCGGTCAGTGGATGGGCGATCAATTCAAGGGGCTGCTGGTAGGTCTGATCCTGGGCACGCTGGCGCTGATCATCGTCTATGCCGTCATCCGCAAGGTACAACGCAGCTGGTGGTTATGGGGTGCAGTCGTCCTGATCGTGTTCGGCGTATTCAGCGCCACCATCGCCCCGGTGTATATCGCCCCCCTGTTCAATACCTACAAGGCACTGCCGGACAGCCCGCTCAAGGCACAGATCCTGTCGATGGCGCGCGCCAACGGCATCCCGGCCGATAACGTGTATGAGTTCAACGCGTCTAAACAGAGCAAGCGTATCAGCGCTAATGTCAGCGGCATGTTCGGCACCACCCGCATCAGCCTCAACGACAATCTGCTCAATCGCAGCACGCCGGCGGAGATCAAGGCGGTGATGGGGCACGAGATGGGTCACTATGTGCTGAACCACGTCTACAAGGGTATCGCGTTCTTCGGCATCATCATCGTCATCGGGTTCGCCCTGGTGCAATGGGCCTTCGGCAAGCTGCACGCGCGTTATGGTGTGCGCTGGGGCATACGTGATGTTGCGGATGTCGCCGGGTTGCCATTATTGATCGCATTATTTTCGGTGTACATGTTCCTGATGACGCCGGTGACCAACACGCTGACCCGCACCACTGAGGCGGAGGCCGATGCCTTCGGTCTGAACGCGGCGCGCGAACCGGATGGATTCGCCAGGGCCGCGCTGCAGCTTTCGGAATACCGCAAGATGCATCCCGGGCCGGTGGAAGAATTCATCTTTTTCGATCATCCGAGCGGTTGGAACCGGATCCATCGCGCCATGATCTGGAAAGCGGAACATATCAACGACCCGGATATCCGGGCCGAAGATGCGACGGCACCGGCAGGTGCGCAATAATGCGCACCTGAATAAGCGGTTTTCCCAAGGCCTGCAAATGGGTTCTTTGAACGGGCCGGTCGCGGAAGCGGACCGGCCCATCGGCATCTTCGATTCCGGCGTCGGTGGCTTGAGCGTGCTCAAGGCGCTCCGTACCCGGCTGCCGCACGAATACCTGGTGTATCTCGGCGATACCGCGCGCCTGCCGTATGGCACCAAGGGGGCTGAAACCGTCAGCCGTTACGCGGTGCAGGCCGCGGCGCATCTGGTCGAACGCGGCATCAAACTGCTGGTGGTGGCGTGCAACACCGCTTCTGCGGTGGCGATGCCGGCGCTGCAAAAGGAATTCACTCCGTTACCGGTGATCGGCGTGGTCGAAGCCGGTGCCGCGGCTGCCGTGCGGGCTTCGATTACCGGGCATATCGCCGTGCTGGCCACCGAGAGTACCGTGCGCGGTGGCGCGTATGCGCGCGCGATCCATGCTCGCCGTGCCGATGCCAGGGTTTTCTCGCAGGCTTGTTCGTTGTTCGTCGCGCTTGCCGAGGAAGGCTGGACGCACGGCGCGTTGGTCGAATCCGTGGCACGCGAATATCTGCACCCGCTATTGGATGAAAAGAAACGGGAGGGCCTGGATACGCTGGTATTGGGCTGTACGCATTTCCCGTTACTGAAAAAAGCCATCGCACGGGTCGCCGGCGACGAACTGGTGCTGGTGGATTCGAGTGAGATCGTCGCGCAAGCGGTCACAGAGCTGTTGGCATCAGAACAGCTTGCACGCAAGTCCGGTAAAGGCACGACGCAGTTTCTTGCGACGGATAATCCGGAACGTTTTGCCCGGGTGGGGAGCCTGTTTCTCGGGGAAGCGCTGGTCGAAGATACGATCGAAGTAGTCGACTTGTAAATTAATGTGCACGTCTCAACCAAAGCCGCTGCAGATGCAGCGGCTTTGGTTGCAAGACTGTTATTCAGCCATGTTGTTCAGCGCTGCGCTGCTCGGCTGCTTCAATCAGGTGCGGTGTGCGCCAGCCTGAATACAAGCCCCAGACATAGAAACCGAGTGCGCAGATCGCGACCACCACGAGATCCCAGCCATACGGGATGAAATCACGGCCGCCGAACTGGCTGCTGCCGGCCCAGGACAGGATCGCGATGGCCGGCAGGTAACATACCAACCACCAGGCGCCGTTCATCTGGCGCCGAAAATCCCGCCAGCCGCCCTTGGCTTCGTAATACAGCCAGATCGGCAGTGCGACGATCATGAGGCCGATGATCTCGCCGGTGAGCGGCCAGCGCGCCCAGTACAGCAACAGCGTACCGAATACGAAGGCGATGCCGGATAACCAGGTCAGTAACGGCAGGCGTAGCGGACGCTTGATATCCGGTGCAGTGCGGCGCAGTACCGCCACGCTGACCGGTCCCACCAGATAGGAAAGAATGACCGCGACCGAGATCACCGCGGCACCGAAGCCCCAGCCGCGGAACCAGAGCAGGAAGAAGAAGCCCACGACCAGGTTCAGCCACATTGCCGGACGCGGGATACCATATTTTGGATGCACGCTGCCGAAGATCTTCGGCAAGGTGCCGTTCTTCTCGATCGCGTAGATCATGCGCGCATTGCCGGCGGTGTAGGTGATGCCGGTACCGCTGGGACTGATGAAGGCATCCGTGTACAGCAACAGCGCCAGCCAGTTCAGGTTGAGTGCCAATGCCAGTTGCGCGAACGGCGAGCTGAAGTCGAGCCCGTGCCAGCCATGCAGGAGATCGCTGGCCGGCACCGCCCCGATGAAGGCGATCTGCAACAACACATAGATGACCGCACAGATCAGGATCGAACCGACGATGCTGATCGGCACGTTACGGCCCGGGTTACGCGCCTCGCCGGCCAGATTCACCGGCGATTGGAAACCGTTGAAACTGAACACGATGCCGCTGGTCGCGACCGCGGTGAGGATGGCGGCGAGATTCAGTACATGACTGCCGCCGTTTACTCCGACATGAAAATTGGCGCTGTCGAAACCGGCCGCAATCAGCGCGATGGCGGTCGCTGCCGGGATGATCAGCTTGAACACGGTGATGGCGGTGTTGGTGCGTGCGAACAACTTCACGCTCCAGAAGTTGAGCAGGAAATACACCACCATCAGCGCCGCCGCAAACGTCAGCCCGGATGCGGTAAGTTCGCCGTTGGCGTACAGACCGTGTGCCCAGGCCCACGGCCAGGAAGCCGTATATTGCACTGAAGCATCGGCTTCCACCGGGATTACCGTGACCATCGAGATCCAGTTGGCCCAGGCAGTCAGGAAGCCTACCAGCGAGCCGTGCGAATAGAGCCCGTAACGTACGACACCACCGGATTCAGGAAACATGGCGCCGAGTTCGGCATAAGTCAGTGCGATAATCAGGATGATGGCCGCGCCGATCAGCCAGGCATAGATGGCACCGGGGCCGGCCAGCGTCGCTGCTCGCCAGGCACCGAACAGCCAGCCGGAACCGATGATGGAACCGATGCCGGTCATGATGAGCGCGATCAGGCCGATATCGCGGCGGATGGAAGAATTCTGGGTGGACATGCCGTACTCCTCGCGGATCGTCATTGCGGTAAGGTGCCCCAGGGCAGCAGACAACAGGCCGCGAATCATCGCAGGTTCGGAGCCGCATGTCAGCCTGTGCGCAGCAATCGTTATCGATCAGTGAGGCAGCAGCATGCTGGATGAAGCCAAGGCCACCCGTCTGGTACGTATCGTGCTCGACAATGTAGTACGCGAGTATCCCAATCACGTCATGCACATGCTGAATAGCGATACCGATGTATTGCCGCCACGCACATTGCATCCGGCGTTCTATGGCAGCTATGACTGGCATTCGGCGGTACACAGTCATTGGATGCTGGTGCGGATGTTGCGCAGCTTCCCGCAAGCGCAGTTTGCAGGCGGGATCGCTGGATTACTGGATCGGCATCTCTCGACCGCGAATCTGACAAGCGAATGCCGTTATTTTGAAGCTCCCAACCGCGTCTCTTACGAGCGGCCTTATGGCCTCGCCTGGGTGTTACAACTCGCCGCCGAATTGGCAGAATGGGACGATGCTGAAGCACGCCGCTGGGGTGCCGCAATCCGGCCGCTGGAGCACATCGCCGCCCAGCGGTTAACGGACTGGTTGCCGAAACTCAGCCATCCTGTCCGGGGCGGGGAACATGCGAATAGCGCGTTCGCGTTGACGTTGACATTCGATTGGGCGCAGGTCGTGGAGGATGCGGCCATGCGTACGAACATCCTGAAACACGCTCGCCGGCTCTATCAGGCAGATTGTGATGCGCCGCTGGCGTATGAACCTTCCGGCCAGGATTTTCTGTCACCAACATTGGCAGAAACCGATCTGATGCGAAGGGTCTTGCCATCTGCGGAATTTGCTGCCTGGCTCGACGGATTTCTGCCGCAGTTATCGGCTGATGCCGGCACAGATTGGTTGCCGGTCGCCGCGCCGCGCGATCCCGCCGATCCGAAACTCGCACATCTGGACGGACTCAATCTGAGCCGTGCCTGGATGCTGGAAGGCATCGCCGCATCGTTACCGGCGCACGACGCACGCCGCCGCGCGTTGCAGATTACAGCACAGGCACATGCGGATGCCGGCATCGCGGCGATCAGTGCAAAACGGTATGCAGGTAGCCACTGGCTGCCAAGTTTCGCCGTGTATCTGCTGACGCGGCGTGGACTCCAGACCAGATGAGCAAGGTGCGGCTGCACGCAGTATCGTCGGCGCTCTGGCGGCGCGTACTGATATTAAGCTGGTGCTGGTTTCTCGCTACCGCCGTCGGTGTCGCGTTCCGCGGTGTGGTGGATCCATCCACGTCTGCGTTCATGCAACAACGCACGTTATATCTGCGTGCCCACAACGCCAGGCAAAATCACGTCGATTACCGCTGGATCGATTACGGTGACATCGCTCCTGCGATGCGGCTTGCCGTAGTCACCTCCGAGGATCAGGATTTTCCGTATCACCACGGGTTCGATTGGGATGCGATCGATGCAGCACTGCATCACAATGAACACAGCCACCGGGTGCGCGGCGCCAGCACTATCAGCCAGCAGACTGCCAAGAATCTGTGGCTGTGGTCCGGCCGCAGCTATTTCCGCAAGGGGATCGAAGCCTATTTCACCGCGCTGATGGAACTGGAATGGCCCAAGCAGCGGATCCTGGAGGTGTACCTCAATGTTGCCCAGTTCGATAACAACGTGTTCGGCGTCGGCGCTGCCGCACGACATCTGTTCAATGAGACGCCCGCGCAGTTGACGCCCGGGCAGGCGGCCTTGCTCGCAGCGAGCCTGCCGGCGCCGGACCGCTTTGATGTCAATGATCCATCAGCGTATTTGTTGCGCAGACAGGCATGGATCCTGGATCAGATGCGGATGCTGGGGAGCGATTATCTGGATGATATCGAAACGGATGGACGCCGCTGAGATTGGTGGATCAGGAACGTTCCAGTGCCACGATACCACTCATCTTGCGGCCTTGTTCACGCGCGCCGGGGATCACCCAGCCCAGCACGTCCCACAGCCAGGCCAACTTCACCTCGCGACGGTTCAGTCGTTTGGCATCTTCCCAGGTGGAATGGAACGCTTTCGCATGCCAGCTGCGTGACAGGAAGAAATCAGTGTGATCAGGCGGTGCGAACCGGAAGGCCGCATCGTCCGGCATGTGCTGTTGTATGCGGCGCATGTATTTGAGCAGACGTGGTGAAGCAAGATCGGTGAGCCAGCGTTTGACCGCGGGTTGCCGGAACAGATCCCAGGCCAGATCCTTGACCTGTTCTTCGTCCATGTAGAGCAGCAGACCTTCGGTGATGACCAGCATGCGGGTAGCAGCGGCTCCGACTTTTTCCAACAGGGCGCGACGCGCTTCCGCATCCTTCAGGTCCAAGGCATGTCGTTCGAGACGGCAGAAGCAAGTCGCATCCTTGAGGATGCCGCGTTTGTACTCGATCATGTCTGGCAGATCGACTTCCACCCAGCGAACCGTCGCCGGCAAGGTCAGGCGATACGGTCGTGTATCGAGGCCGGCGGCAAGATTCAGGATGGTGTCAAAACCGTCTTCCTCGACGGCTTTCAGGATCAGTTCATCGAGCACTTGGGTGCGCACTACGATCGGCCAGCTTTGCATGCCGTGTCTGGAAAGTTCGTCGACGATATGCTGCCCGCGTTCACCGGCCAACTGGCGCGCGAATGGATCGTAGAACAACGCGTCCGGACGCTCGCTTTCCATGGCGCGATAGGTAGCGACCCAAAGGGCCGTGTCGGATATATGGCGGATGGCGGATTGTTCAGTCATGAGTGCGGGGTCCTTCCCTGATGTCGTATCAAAAGCATGTCGTGTCGCCTCGCGTTTGTAAAGTCCATTTACCATTGAAGGGGTGACTTGCGAGCCTGGCTGGAACAGGGGAGTATTTGCTCCCCGTGCCGAACACAGATTCATCCGGAGACGATTATGCGCCGCATTGTCCTGTTTCTGCCGCTTTTATTCATGCTTGTCGCCTGCACGCCTGCACGCCTCGACGCGAGACCCGTACTCTGACATCGACACTACCGGCTGCCGATGTAACTACCCTGGTCACACATGCGAATATCGGCTCGGTCGCGGTCACCGCAAGTCCGGATGCCGAGGTGCACGTCAGCGTCAAGCTGGAACCGTCGAATAATTTTTTCTGGGATATCTTCACCAAGAGCAAGGCGCCCGAAGCGATACGCACCGCGACCATTAGCCATACCCTCGACAAGGGCGCGCTCGATTTCAGTGTGCAGTATCCGGCGGATACGCAAGCGGACGACGTCAACGAGGAATGGAGCATCGCAGTCCCTGCCAAAGTGCATGTCAAAAGCCACATCAATATCGGCAAGTTGAAGGTGACAGGAATCGGCGGCGGAGTCGAAGCCCAGATGAACATCGGCAAGGTCATGCTGGATGTCCCCGGCGGACCGCTGGACGTCTCCATCAATGTGGGCAAGATCACGGTGCAGGCGCACACCACCGATTACGGCAGTGTCGCCCTCGCCACCAACATCGGCGATACACATTTGACCGTGGATGGACTGAGTGTCGGCGGTACCCAGAAACAGGGAACCGGCAGCCAGATTAATTACCAGGGCAAGGGTAGCGACGCCATCAATCTGAAGACCAATACCGGCAAGGTCTCGTTGGCGTTACAGGCCCAGACCCCGCCGGCAGCCGCGAAGCACTGACAGGCAGGAAATGATACAAGGCGGATTTCAAGAATAAAGAAGGGGTGCAAACGACGACGGGATCAAGGGGGTTCCGAAAAGCCTGTCCGGAAGGGGGGGAACCCGGACATAGGGGGTGGCACATTCGGTAATCCCGCCGTCATAGGGTTTGCACCCCTTAGACCGGTGACTTTGCGCCCCCGCCTTTCGTACGGGTTCGCCGGTTCGTGTACATAATCCGGGACGGATTCTAGCACGCTATCGACGGGATTCAAGGCGCCTGCAAGCAGAAGCCCCGCATCGCGGGGCTTCATGTTTACGATGTCAAAGCAGGTTTTATCTTCCGCGCGGCAGCATTTCCAACGGTCCTGGCAAGCTGGAGAAATACGCTGCCAGATCCTGGATATCCTGTTCACTCAAAGGCTTCGCCATGCCGGCCATGATTGGATTCTTGCGATCGCCTTTCTGGTATTCGTGCAATGCCTGGATGAGGTAGTCCCGATATTGTCCCGCGAGGATCGGGAACTGGTCGGAGGTACTGATGCCGTTGGCACCATGGCACGCGGCACAGGTCTGGGATTTCTGTTTGCCAGCTTCGATGCTGCCCGAGGCCAGTACAGCCTGGGTAACGAATAGGCCGGCGATGACAGCGCAAATCGCGAGAGATTTCTTCATGGTCATGCCCTATGTTGAATTCAGTGCTTGCCGTTATCCTGGTTACCCAGGCTTTGGAAATAAGCGGCGATGTCTTCCATCTGCTGTTCGGTCAGCGATGACGCCTGCGCATGCATGGTCTTGTGATCCCGATCCTCGGATTTGTATTCCTTGAGGGCCTGGACGATGTAGGCAGCATGTTGTCCGCCCAGCCTGGGCACACGGTAAGTCGGATACACATTCACGTAGTCTTCGATGCCGTGGCAACCCAAACAGGGTGCGGCGTCAATTTTGCCTTGAGCAGGATCACCGGCCGCGTTGGCGGCGAGGCTAACTGCAGCCGTAGCGCAGGCAAGCACGATGGCGAAAGAGCGGCTCCGCATCGGATATCTCCCTTCAGGAATGGCGACAGGGTCTTTGATTATCGGCGCATAGGTTACCAGATTGTAATGCCGATTTCCGCAGCTTCGGCCCGGAACCCCATGCCGGGAGCGGGGTCGGAACAAGAGAGGCGAGTGTGCTAAGTTTCCGCCGACAACATCTGCGTCCGGAATGTTGGTGCCCGATTCTGTGTAAGCTTTCATATTTCAAGGAGAAATATCATGGGTCAAAGCCTGTTAAATGATCGCGTCGCAGGTTGGCCGGTGGCCGTGCTGCGCGTCGCCATGGGGATTCTCTGGCTCGTGGCAGTAAGCGGAAAGTTGTCCCATATCGGGGCCTGGCCGGATGGCCTGCATGGTTATCTGGAAGCTTCCGCCAAGACCGCGTTCGGTTTCTATCAGGGCTTCCTCGGCTTCGCCTCGGCACATTATCAGTCCTTCGCCTGGCTGGTCGTGATCGGTGAGCTGTGCGTGGGCCTCGCGCTGGTGCTGGGAGCGCTGTCGCGGTTCGCCGCTGCAGTAGGCCTGTTCATGGTGCTGAATTTCTGGTTCATGAAAGGCGCGACCTTCTGGGATCCGCAGAACCACGATAGCCTGTTCATCATCATCCTGTTTGCACTCATGTTTACGCAATGTGGGCGCGTGCTGGGTCTCGATCATTTCCTGTCGAGACGCAAACCTGCGCTCCTGATCTGGTGATGTGCATGGACAAGGTTCGCAAACCGGAGGCAGTGTGGCGCGCAGAGCTGACTCCCGAGCAATATGCCGTAACGCGTCAAAAGGCGACGGAGCGCCCCGGCACCGGCGAATACCTGAGCAACGATGCGGCGGGCATCTACCGCTGCGTGTGTTGCGGCAATCCGGTGTTCACTTCCGCTACCAAGTTCGAGTCCCATTGTGGCTGGCCCAGTTTCACGGCACCGGCCGGGACCACCAGCCTGGAAGAACATGCGGATACGAGTCACGGCATGCAACGGGTGGAAGTGGTGTGCGCACAGTGCGATGCGCATCTGGGCCACGTCTTCGAGGATGGTCCGGCACCTGCCGGGTTGCGGTATTGCATCAACTCGCTCGCACTCAAGTTTGAACCTGCAGGCGGAACCGGAAATGACTGAAGCTGTATTCCGCGAGGATGCTTACGCGCGTAGCTGCGAAGCCACGGTGGTCACCGTGGATGAGCACGGTGTGCAACTCGATCGCAGCGTGTTCTATCCGGAAGGCGGAGGACAGCCTGGCGACACCGGCGCCTTGCGGCTCGATGACGGTCACGAACTGAAGATCACGAACACCCGCAAGGGCGCGTCGCCTGGCAGCATCGTGCACATTCCGGCAGAACCGGTCACATGGCTGAAAGCTGGAATGCGAGTCACCGCGGAAATCGACTGGGCGCGCCGCCATCGGCTGATGCGGATGCACACCTGCCTGCATCTGTTATCTGCGATCATCATCGCGCCGGTCACCGGCGGGCAGATTGGCGACGGTTATGGCAGGCTGGATTTCGATCTGCCGGAGACACCGGACAAAGATGAAGTGAACGAGAGACTGGATGGCCTGATCCAGAGCGATGCACCAGTTTTGTTCCGCTGGATCACGGATGAAGAACTGGACGCACATCCGGAATTGGTCAAGACCCTTTCAGTGCAGCCGCCACGTGGCGCCGGTCGCATCCGGCTGGTGAATGTGGAAGGCATCGACCTACAACCGTGCGGGGGCACGCATGTCGCCCATATAGGCGAGATCGGTGCTGTCACGGTCACCCGGATCGAGAAGAAAGGCAGGCAGAACCGCCGGGTACGACTTGAATTCCCCGGCGTCGAATCCCATTCAACCTGAAACATCGAACGAGGAATTTCCCCATGACAGAATCACAGCAAGGCCACGGTTTCACGATCGCGGCGTACATCCTGCATCTGCTGGGCGCCATCACCGGCATCCTCAGCATCGTCGCGCTCATCATCAACTATGTGAAACGTGGCGACGATGGCACCGTCATGGATAGCCACCATGCCTGGATGATCCGTACTTTCTGGTACGCGATCCTGTGGTGCGTGCTGATCGGCGCGAGCTACCTGGTACTGGTCGGGTTCGTGATCGGTTGGCTCGGGTTTCTTGTGGTCTGGATCTGGTATATCTACCGTCACATCCGCGGCTTGATCAACCTCGCCGACGACAAACCCATGCCGGCCTGACGCGCGCTTATTTCGGCCCCAACCAGTCCACGCGGTAGAGATCCTGCCGACGATCACGCAGGTTGCGCACGCCACCGCGTTCATGCAGCGTCTTGAGTTTGTTGAGGTCGAGATCGACGATCAGCGTCATCTCGGTATTCGGGGTGCTTTCCGCTGCGACACCATCGTGCGGGAACGCGAAATCAGACGGCGTGAACACGGCCGACTGTGAATACTGGATGTCGGCGTTCTCGACCTTGGGCAAGTTGCCGCAACTACCGGTGATCGCCACATAGCATTCGTTTTCGATTGCGCGCGCCTGCGCGCAATGCCGGACGCGCTGATAGCCGTTCTTGGTATCGGTCCAGAACGGTACCATCAGTATCTGCATGCCCTGGTCGGCCAGGATCCGTGCCGGTTCCGGGAATTCGCAGTCGTAGCACACCAGGATGCCGATCCGGCCCGCATCGGTATCGAAGGTCTTGAGTTTGTCGCCACCACGCACACCCCAGTAAGCACGCTCGTCCGGGGTCGGATGCAACTTGTATTGCGATTCGATGCTGCCGTCGCGTCGCATCAGATAGGAGACGTTGTATAGCTCGCTGTTTTCATAGACCGGCATACTGCCGGCGATGATGTTGATGTTGTAGGACAACGCCAGACTGCGCATTGCGTCGCACACCGGCCCGGTGAATTGCGCCAGCGTGCGGATCGATTCAGCGGGTGATTCATCCGGGGTGAGTCCCATCAAGGCAATGTTGAAGAATTCCGGGAACAGGGCGAAGTCACATTTGTAACCGGCCAGGGCATCGACGAAGAACTCGATATGCTGCATCAATTCTTCGACTGATTTTACCGAACGCATCTGCCATTGCACACTGCCGACCCGCACGGTGGATTTGCGGGGATTCACCGCGGAAGGTTTTTTCCGCTGATAGAAAATGTTGTTCCATTCGACTAACACCGCGTAACCGCAGGATTCCACATCGTTGGGGATGTAATCGCGGATGATGCGGCGGACGTGGAAATCGTTTGCCAGCTGGAAACTCAGGATCTGATCCCGGAACTCCTTGCGCCTGACCAGATCGATATATTCGTCCGGGCCGATCCGATCCGAATGCTTGCAGTAACCGGGGATGCGAGCGCCGGAGACCACCGCCCGCAGGTTGAGCTGGCGACACAGATTCTTGCGGGCGTCGTACAGCCGACGGCCGAGACGCATGTCGCGGTAATCCGGATGTACAAACACCTCGATCCCGTACAACACATCGCCATCCGGATCGTGAGTCGACAGTTCGCCGCCACCGATGATTTGTTTGTAGGTGTGATGATCGCCAAATTCTTCATAATTCACGATCAACGACAGCACCACTGCCACGATATGCCCGTTATCTTCGATGCCGATCTGGCCTTCCGGAAAGCGTTGCAGCATCGCGAGAAAATGTTCGCGCGGCCACGCACCAAGGTGTGGATAGACGATGAGCATGGTCTCGCGGATATCGTCGTAATCTTCGGGTTTGAGATTACGCAGCTTGAGCCGGTGAACATCGTTGTGTTCGGATTTCTTTATCTCGACGATCGTGTCCATGAAACTTGTTTCCTGTTCAGTATTTTTGCATTGCATAATGAATAAATTGGGTTACCATTATACCGCATCCGCAGTTTCCCCCGTTTCAAAAACGTGTCCACAAAACACGATCGCGACACGTTCGATCATGTTGCGCACATATTCAATACAATTAGAAGACTATTCACGATCTTGGCGATAACAAAGAATCCGGTATCGACGATGATTCGCATACTGATTAACTGTTATGCGGACCGCATTTCCATGTACTGGAGATTGTTTGGATCCGGGATGAACGGATTCGTCGCGCAAACAAAAAGCCGCGCTATGCGCGGCTTTTTGTTTGTAAACCAAACAGCGCGTATTCAACCGGTCGCACGGATCTTGCTCATCTCCTTGAGCACCAGCTCGATGCGCTCCACCGCCCAATCGATCTGTTCGCGAGTGATGACCAGCGGCGGCGCAAGACGTACCACAGTCTCGTGGGTTTCCTTGCTGAGGATGCCGTGCGGCATCAGGCGTTCGCAGACTTCGCGCGCCCGGGCCTTGGCAGGATCGATCTCGATGCCGATGAACAATCCCTTGCCGCGTAATGCCTTGATCAGAGGGCTCTTGAGTGCGTGCAACTTGTCGAGCAGATAAGCGCCGAGTTCGGCGGAGCGTTCGGCGAGTTTGTCTTCGACCAGCACGTTCAGGGCTTCGAGCCCGACTGCCGCACCGAGCGGATTGCCGCCGAAGGTGCTGCCGTGATCGCCGGGCGTGAACACGTTCATGACATCACGGCGCGCCAGGAACATCGAGACTGGCAGCAGACCTCCGCCGAGCGCCTTGCCGAGAATCAATCCATCCGGTTTGACGCTTTCATATTCACAGGCCAGTAATTTGCCAGTGCGCCCGAGTCCGGTCTGGATCTCGTCGCAGATGAGTAACACGTTGTGTTGCCTGCACAGTTCCGCCGCGCGTTTCAGATAACCGTCGGGCGGGATCACGATGCCGCCTTCACCCTGGATCGGTTCCACCAAGAAGGCCGCAGTGTTGGGCGTGATGGCTTTTTCGAGTGCGGCGGCATCGCCGTAAGGCACCAGTTGCATGCCGGACGGGAACGGACCGAAGCCATCCTTGTATTGCGCCTCACTCGACATCGCCACGATGGCGATGGTGCGGCCGTGGAAGTTGCCGTGACAGGCGATGATCTCGGCTTTGTCGGCAGGCACCCCTTTGACTTTGTAAGCCCACTTGCGTGCCGCTTTGATCGCCGTTTCCACCGCTTCGGCACCGGTATTCATCGGCAGCGCCATGTCTTGTCCGGTGAGTTCGCAGACACGCTTCAGGAACGGGCCAAGTTTGTCGGTATGAAATGCACGTGAACAGATTGCGAGTCGTGCAGCCTGCTGTTGCAACACCTTGATCAGGCGTGGATGTGCATGGCCGTGACTGACTGCGGAATACGCGCTCATCATGTCGAGGTATTTGTTGCCGGCGTCGTCCCAGACATACACGCCTTCGCCGCGGGTCAGTACCACGGGCAGCGGATGATAGTTGGCAGCGCAATAGCGGTTTTCAAGCTCGATGGTCGCGTTCATACGGAGATCCTCACAGCGGCCGCCCCAAGCGGGGACGGAAAACCAAGTATGATACCAGAGCGCCCTGAGTGGACAAAAAGACGCCATGCACTTATATGCCCCTGTCACCTTGCCTGCCGTGATCGCGCTGGTGCTGTTCATCGGCGTGCTGGCGCAATGGGTTGCCTGGCGCACCCGCATCCCGGCGATCGTGTTGCTGACTTTGTGCGGTGTGTTGGTCGGACCGGTATTGCATATCCTGATGCCGGAAAAACAGTTGGGCCATGCGCTTGGGACAGTGATCAATTTGTCGGTCGCCGTCATCCTCTTTGACGGCGGTCTGAACCTGCGTTTCCACGAACTCAAGCAGGCTGTGTCTGGTGTCCGGCGGCTGGTCTATCTCGGTGTGCCGCTGAGTTTCGCGCTATACAGTGTGACGGCCCATTACGTCGGCGGCATCGCCTGGCCGGTGGCACTGGTATTCGGTGCCATCATCGTGGTGACCGGACCGACCGTGATCCTGCCGCTGCTGCGTCAGGCCATGCTTACACGGCGGGTGGCTTCCTATCTGAAATGGGAAGCGATCATCAATGATCCGATCGGCGCGCTGCTTGCGGTGCTGGTATTCGATTATTTCCTGTATGCGGCACATGGACAGTTCTCCGGACAGGTATTGTGGAACCTTGCCACTGCAGTGACAGTCGCCGCGTTGCTGGGGGGTGCCGTGGCCTATGTGCTGGGGATGTTGTTCCGGCGCGATCAGGTTCCCGAATATCTCAAACATCCATTGGTGCTGGCAGTAGTCGTGACGGTATTCGTGGCGGCCAATGCTATCCAGGATGAAGCAGGGCTGCTCGCCGTGACGATGATGGGAATCGTGCTCGGCAACATGCGCCTGGCAAGCATCGACGAGATGCGTCGCTTCAAGGAATACCTGGCCGTCTTGCTGGTCTCGATCGTGTTTGTCCTGCTGGCGGCGAATCTGGACACGGCGGTACTGGAACATCTGCGCTGGGATGGTGCATTCGTCATCCTGATGATAATGCTCGTGGCGCGGCCGGTAGCGATATGGATCGCGACCATCGGTGCGCGCATGCGCAAGCGTGAACGTCTGTTGCTGGCCTGGATCGCGCCGCGCGGTATCGTCGCGGCAGCCACAGCCGGCGTCCTTGCTCCACGGCTTGCTGAAGCCGGCTACCGTGATGCCGAGCTCCTGGTCCCGCTGACATTCACGCTCATCTTCGTCACGGTGCTGGTGCACGGTCTGACGCTTGGACGGGTGTCGCGCGCGCTCGGTCTGGCAGCCACTGCCCGCAATCGTTTGTTGATAGTCGGTGCCTCGCCCTGGACCACTGAACTCGCACGCACGTTGATCGCGGCAGATGCCAGTGTGTTGATGGTAGATACTTCCTGGCATCGCTTACGGGCGCCGCGCCTGGCCGGCATCCCGGTGTATTACGGTGAGATCCTTTCCGAATCGGCAGCAGCTTCACTCGAGATGCACGATGTCGGCGTGTTGCTGGCAGCGACCAGTAACGATGCATACAATGCACTGGTATGCAGCACCTTTGCGCCGCACCTCGGGCGCGGTCTGGCGTTCCAGTTGCCGATGTACTCAGCCGACGTGGCAGATGCAAAACTGTTCATGCGCGGGGTGCGCGGACGCATCGCATTCGGTGAAGAAGCCTTGTATGAAGATCTGTGGAACCATTTGACCAGTGGATGGGTTTTTCAGAAAACACGATTGACTGAAAATTACCTGTTCGAGAACTATCTCGCTGATTGCGCACCGGGAACCCTGCAATTGCTTGCAGTCCACGCCAAGGGCAATCTGATGTTGCATTCCCTGAACCTTTCTTTTGCTCCCAAACCGGGTGACACAGTCGTCAGTTTCGGTCCGTCAAAACGTGAAACACTGACGGCAGATATCCCGGCAAATGCGGAGACAAGTTCGTGAGCGGCAGCGAGTCGGTGCAGTTCACCGGACCGGCTGGGATCCTGGAAGGATTGCTCGACAGTCCGGCAAACGTACCGCGGGCTGTAGCGGTAGTTTGTCATCCACACCCTCTGTTTCAGGGCAGCATGCACAACAAGGTCGCCTATATCCTGGCGCGCGCTTTCAATGACCTTGGTGCGGTCAGCTTGCGCTTCAATTTTCGTGGCGTGGGCCGGAGCGAGGGTGGATATGATGAAGGCACAGGCGAGCTGGCGGATGCGTTGGCGGCGATGGACTGGCTGGGTTCGCGCCATCCCGGAGTGCCGTTATGGCTTGCCGGGTTCTCCTTCGGGGCCTATGTGGCCCTGCGCGCGCAGAACCAGCGGCCCGTGCAGCGTCTGGTGACGGTCGCGCCTGCGGTGGAACGCTTCGATACTACGCTTATCGAAGCACCCCGCGGACCCTGGTTGTTGGTGCAAGGCGATGCCGACGAGGTGGTATCACCGCAGGCCGTGCTCGACTGGGCGAAAGGGCTGGCAGTCGCGCCCAGGCTGGCGGTATTGAAGGGTGCCGGGCATTTCTTTCATGGCCGCCTGAATGAGTTGCGGCAGGCGGTAGTAGACACTTTCGCCGCCGACTGATACGGGCAAGCGGGCTTCTGGTAAACTTTTGCCGTCGGGGATTTTTGCTTTAATCACAGGAGATTTTATGCGCCGCCTAATCCTTGCCTGTCTTTTACTGGGGTTCGTTACCAGTGCTTTTGCTGCCGATGACATCGATATCCAGAAACTTGCCCAGCAGGATTTCAGCGACCTGTCGCAGGACATGGGTGCAGTCCTGAGTTACAAGGCGCTGCAGGGCGCGGCGCCAGAAGGCATCACCGGATTTGATGTCAGCTTGAATGGAGGCTGGACCAAGGTCGCGCATACGAGCGCCTGGAATACCGCCACTGGCAACAACGATATCACCGGGGTCCCGTTTGCGAATCTGCGGATCTCGAAGGGACTGCCATTCGGTATCGATATCGGCGGCGAGTACAGTGCAGTGCCCGGCTCGAACATCAAGCTGTACGGGGTGGAAGGCCGCTATGCGATTCTTGATGGAGGCGTAGCCGAACCGGCGATTGGCATTCGGGCGACATTCACCCATGTGACCGGCGTCGATAACCTCAATTTCAACACCAAGAGCCTGGGTATCTCCATCTCGAAAGGATTCGGTCCGTTTACACCATATGCGGGTGTCGGTGAAGTCTGGACCAACAGCACGCCGGATGCGTCCACCGGCTTGCAGAGCGTCAGTTTCAATAACGCTGAAGTATATGCGGGTCTGCAGTTCAACCTGGGCATCCACCTTGCGCTCGAAGCGAACCGGCTCTCCGGCAACACGACCTATAGCCTGAAATTCGGTTTCGGTTTCTAGTCAACGCTGCAATGTCACGTTCCGTTATCTGAACGGAACGTGACATTGCATTTCTTGTCATCCGTAACAGTGTTTGCTGTTCCCCATACTCGACGATAGCCAGTCCCGATGTTTGCTTCATTAGCCAATTTTCTGGAGCGCAGTCTCAACGATAAGTCTGCCGCCACCACGCGGGATCAGGATGCCGACACGCGCCTGGCGGTCGCGGCCTTGTGTGTGGAGATGGTACGGGCGGATTTCGAGGAACAGCCGCAGGAACTGAAGCGGGCGAGTGCGCTGCTGGTGCAACGGTTCAAGCTTGACCCGGCGGAAGCCGAAGCGCTGCTGCAAGCCGCAGGCACTCAATCCGACCAAGCGGTATCGCTGTATCGTTTCACGCGCCCATTGAATCAATATTTCGACATGCCGGACAAACTCGTACTGATAGAGATGCTATGGCAGGTGGCGCTGGAGGACGGCAAGCTGGACAAGTACGAAGACGCACTCATGCACAAACTGGCAGACTTGTTGTATGTGCGGCCGGCTGATCTGATGCTGGCAAAACAACGGGTGTTGAACGGAAAGTAATCCATTCCGCCGGCATTGCACCGGGAGCTGATCCAGTTCTGCCATCAAGGACTTGCCCGGAGCCGCGAAGCCGCGGCTCCGGACGGGAATGGCTTACTTCACCATGTCCTTGAGGGCCTTGAGGGCCTGGATCTTCACTACGTTACGGGCAGGTTTGGCCTTGAACATGGTCTTTTCGCCCGTGAACGGGTTGATGCCTTCGCGTGCCTTGGTCGCGGGTTTACGGACTACGCGGATCTTCATCAGACCCGGCACCACGTAAGTCCCCGGGCCTTTCTTGCCCACGCTCTTGCCGATCAGGTCAGCCAGATCGCTGAACAGGCCCGCGACCTGCTTGCGGCTCAACCCGGTGGTGGCAACGAGATAGGCATAGGTCTCCGACTTGGTCAGCGGTTTGCTG
>DASSKW010000008.1:0-18159 GCA_035690065.1 Gammaproteobacteria bacterium | reverse complement strand
AGTCGAATCGAATCGTCAAGCAATGTGTCGATTGGCTGCGCGCCAATCCCGGTCCGGTCTGGCTGGATGACCACAAGGTCACGCCGCCGCGCCGTGAACAGATGAAGTCCGACATGGAATCCCTGATCCATCACTTCAAGTACATGACCGAAGGCTACTGTGTGCCGGCGGGTGAGACCTATGCCGCGGTGGAACACCCCAAGGGCGAGTTCGGTATCTATATGATCTCGGATGGTGCCAATAAACCGTTTCGGGTGAAGATCCGTGCCGCCGGCTTCGCGCACCTCGCCGCACTCGACGAGATGATACGCGGCCACATGCTGGCGGATCTGGTGGCAGTCATCGGCACCCAGGACATCGTATTCGGCGAGGTGGACCGCTGATGGAAAAGACCGCGAACAAGACCGTGCTGTCGAAACATGCCTTGCAACTTATCGACGAAGCGATCAGGAAATATCCGGCAGGCCGTCAGCGTTCTGCGATCTTCGTCGCACTGCGCGAAGCCCAGCATGAGAACGAGGGCTATCTGACGGTGGAACTCATGGATGCGGTCGCGGCTTACCTGCAACTGGAACCCATCAAGGTCTATGAAGTTGCCACGTTCTATTCGATGTTCGAGACCAAACCGGTGGGCCGGCACAGCATCTCGGTCTGCACCAACATCGCCTGCATGTTGCGCGGCGCGGATGAGATCGTGGCGCACATCGAGAAGAAGCTCGGCGTGAAGACCGGCGAGAGCACTGCGGACGGGCGCTATTACCTCAAGTGCGAGGAAGAATGTCTGGCAGCCTGTGCGGGTGCACCGATGATGATGGTGGATCATAAATTCCACGAGCATCTGACGCCGGAAAAAGTGGACGAGATACTGGAGGACCTGAAGTGAGTATCGCGTTGAACCAGGTCTGTTTCCGTACACTGGAGTTTTCCAAGCCCTGGACGCTTGAGAATTATCTCAAGGTCGATGGCTACAAGGCGTGGCAGAAGATTCTCAAGGAGAAGTGGACGCCCGAGCAGGTGGTGGAAGAGGTCAAGGCATCGGGACTGCGCGGTCGCGGTGGCGCGGGGTTTCCTACCGGTACCAAATGGAGTTTCATGCCGAAGAATCCGACCGGCCCGAGTTACGTGGTCTGCAATTCGGATGAATCGGAACCCGGCACCTGCAAGGATCGTGACATCCTGCGTTTCAATCCGCACGCATTGGTCGAAGGCATGGCCATCGCCTGTTACGCCATGCGCAGCAACACCGGTTACAACTACATCCGTGGTGAATTCATGGATGAGCCGTATGAACGGTTCGAGCAGGCGCTCAAGGAAGCCTACAAGGCTGGTTTCCTCGGCAAGGATATCCTCGGCTCAGGCGTCGATGTGGACATTCATACTCATCTTGGTGCTGGCGCTTATATATGTGGTGAAGAGACGGCACTGCTGGATTCGCTGGAAGGCAAGAAAGGCTGGCCGCGTTTCAAGCCACCGTTCCCGGCCAACTTCGGCGCCTTCGGCCGGCCCACCACGGTCAATAATACCGAGACTTTCGCTTCCGCACCCAGCATCATCCTCAATGGCGGCAAATGGTTCGCCGACCTCGGCAAGCCGAACAACGGTGGCACCAAGATATTCTCGGTCAGCGGCCATGTGGAGAAGCCGGGTAATTTCGAGATTCCGCTTGGTACTCCCTTCAAGGATCTTCTGGAACTGGCGGGCGGCGTCTGGAAAGGTCGCAAGCTCAAGGCTGTGATTCCCGGTGGCGTCTCGGCACCGGTGTTGCCGGCCGAAGCGATGCTCGAATGCAGCATGGATTTCGATTCCCTGCGCAGCGCCGGCACCATGCTCGGTTCCGGTGCCGTGGTGGTGATGGACGAGACTACCTGCATGGTGCGGATGCTGGAACGCGCGTCGCGATTCTTCTATTCGGAATCCTGCGGACAGTGCACGCCGTGCCGCGAAGGTACCGGCTGGATGCACCGCGTGATCTCGCGCATAGAACACGGACAGGGCCGGCAGGAAGATCTGGACATGCTGGTGGACGTGTCGAAGCGGATCGAAGGCCATACCATCTGTGCGTTCGGCGATGCCGCAGCATGGCCGGTGCAGAGTTTCATCAAACATTTCCGTGCCGAATTCCAGTATCACATCGATCACGGTTGCTGCATGGTGGGCCCGGGCGCCCGTCAGCACGCAGCCTGACCGCGCGGCTCAAAGCGAAACAGACATGACTGAAGAACTGGTCAATATCGAGATCGACGGCAAGCCGGTCAAGGCGCACAAGGGTGAGATGATCATCCGGGCCGCGGACCGCGAAGGCGTCTATATCCCGCGTTTCTGTTACCACGAGAAACTCTCGGTGGCCGCGAATTGCCGCATGTGCCTGATCGAAGCCGAGAAAGCGCCCAAGCCGTTGCCGGCCTGCGCGACGCCGGTTGCAGAGGGCATGAAGATATTCACCCGCTCGGTGAAAGCCATCGCGGCGCAACGCGCAGTGATGGAATTCCTGCTCATCAATCACCCGCTGGATTGCCCGGTGTGCGATCAGGGCGGTGAATGCGAGTTGCAGGATCTGTCGATGGGCTATGGCCGCGACATTGCACGTTTCTCGGAAAGTAAACGTATCATCAAGGACGAAGACATCGGGCCACTGATCTCCACCTTCATGACACGCTGTATCTATTGCACACGCTGTGTACGTTTCGGTCAGGAGATCGCCGGTATCCAGGAACTGGGCGATACCGGCCGCGGTGAGCATTCGCGTATCGGCACCTACATCGGCCGCAGTGTGGATCATGAACTGTCGGGCAACGTGATCGATCTGTGCCCGGTCGGCGCACTCAACTCCAAGCCTTTCAAGATGCATGGCCGTGGCTGGGAGATGACCCAGACCGGGACCATCTCGCCACACGATTGCGTGGGCTCGAACCTGTACGGACATGTACTGCGTGGCGAGATCATGCGCGTGGTACCGGGACTCAATGAAGCGGTAAACGAGAACTGGATCTCGGACCGTGACCGGTTCAGTTATGCGGGTATTGCAAGCCATGACCGGCTGCAGCATCCGATGGTCAGGGAACACAACGGCTGGCGCGAAGTGAGCTGGGAAGCGGCGCTGGAAACGGTAGTCAACATCTTGCGCGCTGCCGGTGGCGATGCCGGCGTACTGGCCTCGCCGAGTTCCACCACCGAAGAACTGTATCTACTGCAGAAGCTGGCGCGGGGGCTGGGCATCCAGAATATCGATACCCGCATGCGGCAGGCGGATTTCCGTGATGACGAACATGAGCCGTTATTCCCGTGGCTGGGCCAGTCCATCGAGGACATCGAAAGACTCGATGCCACCTTGATCATCGGCTCCAACATCCGCAAGGAAGTGCCGATGCTGGCACATCGCTTGCGGAAGGCTGCCTTGAAGGACGGGGCGGTGATGTTCCTGAATCCACGCCGTTATGATTTGCTGTTCCCGGTTGCCGCTTATCTGAATGTGCCATCTGCTGAACTGGCCGCTGGTTTGGCTGCAGTGCTGAAAGCGACCGGCAAGAGCGTACCTGCACATCTCAAGACGCTGGTGGCGGCACAGAAACCGACTGCCGAACATGAACTGGTAGCAACGAAACTCGTCAGCGGTGAACACAAGGCGGTCCTGCTCGGGCATCTGGCGACGGCGCATCCGGCGTATGCCGATATCCGTGCCTTGGCTGCGGCGTTGGCAGACGTGACGGGCGCGACGCTGGGATATATCAGTCAGGGTGCCAACAGCGCGGGTGCCTGGTTGGCGGGCGCCGTGCCGCATCGTTTGCCGGGTGGCGCCAGGAACGAAGCCGTTGGGCTGGATGCGCGCCGTATATTTGCAGAACCACGCAAAGCCTACCTGCTCATGGGGCTGGAACCCGAGCTTGATTGCTGGGACAGTGCCGGTGCAGTTGCTGCGCTCAAGGCAGCGCAAGGTGTGGTGATGATCACGCCGTTCGTCACCGATGCGATGCGCGAATATGCGAGCGTGTTGTTGCCGGCCTGTGCGTTCGGCGAGACATCCGGGACTTTCGTGAATACCGAAGGCCGCTGGCAGAGTTTCACCGGTATGGCCAGGCCGCAGGCAGAAGCGCGTCCGGCCTGGAAGATATTGCGGGTACTCGGCAACCTGAGTGGCCTGGAAGATTTCGACTATGCCTCGTCAGAAGAAATCCGCGATGAACTGCATGGTTTGCTGGGCAAGGTGACGCCGGATAATCAATTCCGCGGTACCCGTCAGGCGACAGTGCAGGGCGCCAGCAAGGGGCTGCGGCGTATCGCCGAGACACCCATCCATGCTGTCGATTCACTGGTGCGGCGCTCCAGACCGTTGCAGGAAACCCGTGATGCGCGGGATGCCGGTTACGTGACGCTGTCGCCAGCCGATGCGAAGAGACTGGGTTTGGTCGATAACGGACTTGTCGCAGCTAAATGCAATGGCACCACGGTACGTTTGCCGGTCCGGATCGACGATGGTGTGCATGCCGGTGAAGTGTGGCTGGCAGCGGGCATGACAGCGACTGCGGGGTTCAGCCCGCAACACGCCAACATCGAACTGGAGAAAGCTTGATGTCAGCGATGTTTCACAACCTCACCCTGTACTGGACAGCGTTGCCATTTGCCTGGCAACTGGTATTGAAATCAGTCGGTGGGATCATCGCGATCATGGTGCCGCTGATCGTCGCGGTCGGTTTCATGACTCTGCTGGAACGCAAGGTCATCGGTTACATGCAGGGCCGTCTCGGTCCCAACCGTGTTGGCTTTCACGGCACCTTCCAGTGGGTGGCCGACGTACTCAAGCTGGTACTCAAGGAAGTGCTGCTGCCGACCAAAGCCAACAAGTTCCTGTTTCTGATCGCGCCGATCATCTCGATCGGTACGGCATTCGCCGCCTGGGCAGTGGTGCCGTTCGACAACGGCATGTTGTTGTCGAATATCAATGCGGGACTTCTGTATATACTCGCGCTGACTTCGTTTGGCGTGTACGGCATCATCATCTCGGGTTGGGCATCAAACTCCAAATATGCGTTTCTGGGCGCGATGCGTTCTGCGGCCCAGATGGTTGCCTACGAGATCGCCATGGGTTTCGCGCTGGTCGGCGTATTGATGGCCAGTCGCAGTCTGAATCTGAATGACATCGTGTTGGGGCAGAGCGGTAATATCTGGCACTGGTATCTGTGGCCGCTGCTGCCGTTGTTCCTGATCTACTTCATCTCCGGTGTGGCGGAGACCAACCGCGCGCCATTCGACGTGGCGGAGGGCGAGTCCGAGATCGTGGCCGGATTCCACGTCGAATATTCCGGCACCGCGTTCGCGTCGTTCTTCCTCGCCGAATACGCCAACATGATCCTGGTCTCGGCGCTGGCTGCGACCATGTTCCTGGGCGGCTGGCTGTCGCCGTTCCAGGGCCTCGGCGATTCGTTCATCACCCATTCCAGCATCGTCTGGTTTGCAGTCAAGACCGCATTCTTCCTGTTCTGCTTCCTGTGGTTCCGGGCCACCTTCCCGCGGTATCGTTATGACCAGATCATGCGGCTGGGCTGGAAGGTTTTCATTCCCATCACCATCGTGTGGCTGATGGTGGAGGGTGTGCTGATCCTGTATCGGGTCGGCCCTTGGTTCGCATGAGGCAGACATGAACAGAGTACGCAGTTGGATCAAGAGTCTGTTGCTGGTGGAACTATTCCAGGGGCTGTGGCTGACCCTCAAGATATTCTATACGCCCAAGACCACGATCCTGTATCCGGAAGAACACACGCCGAAGTCGCCGCGCTATCGTGGCCTGCATGCGCAGCGCCGTTATGCGAATGGTGAGGAACGCTGTATTGCCTGCAAGTTGTGCGAAGCAGTCTGCCCGGCGCTCGCTATCACCATCGATTCCGAGATGCGCGAAGACGGCAGCCGGCGTACCACTCGCTATGACATAGATCTTTTCAAGTGCATCTACTGCGGCTTCTGCGAGGAGGCCTGCCCGGTGGACGCCATCGTCGAGACCAGTATCACCGAATTCCATTTCGAGAAGCGCGGCGAGCAGATCATGACCAAGGAAAAATTGCTGGCGATCGGCGACAAGTACGAAGCCCAGATCGCCGCAGACCGTGCCGCTGACGCACGGTATCGCTGAGGACGTATATACATGGTGCAACAGATCATCTTCATTGTACTGGCGGCGGTGCTGATCGGCGCGGCATTGGGTGTCATCACTTCGCGCAATCCGGTCTATTCGGCACTGTATCTGGTGCTCGCGTTCATGACCAGCTCCGGGCTCTGGCTGCTGCTGGAAGCGGAGTTTCTGGGCATCGTGCTGGTGCTGGTATACGTCGGCGCAGTGATGGTGCTGTTCCTGTTCGTGGTGATGATGCTGGACATCAATACCGCAACCTTGCGTCAGGGTTTCGCACGTTATGCCCCCATCGGGCTATTGGTGGCGTTGATCATGGCAGCCGAGATCGGCTATGTGATGTGGTCAAGAAACCTGGGGGTGACTTTCGGTACGGCGACAGTGCATGGTGCCGATTACAGCAATACCCGTGAGCTCGGCAACGTCATCTATACCAACTATGCGTATCCATTCGAATTGGCGGCAGTGATCCTGCTAGTCGGCATCGTGGCGGCCATAGCGCTGACCATGCGGCGTCGTGCCGGAACCCGGCATCAGGATCCGGCAAAACAGGTGCAGGTCAGTGCCAAGCATAACCGTATCCGCATCGTGAAGATGCCGAGCGAGAAGAAGCCAGGAGCGCAGTCATGATCAATCTGTTCGATTTTCTGGCGCTGAGCGGTGCGCTGTTCGCGATCAGTATGGCGGGAATCTTTTTGAACCGAAAGAACGTGATCCTGCTGCTGATGTGCATCGAACTGATGTTGCTGGCAGTGAACTTCAATTTCATCGCGTTCTCGCATTATCTGAATGATCTGGCCGGTCAGATATTCGTGTTCTTCATCCTGACTGTAGCTGCGGCCGAAGCGGCCATCGGACTTGCCATCGTGGTGGTGGTGTTCCGCAATCGTCAGAGTATCAACGTCGAAGAACTGGACACCTTGAAGGGCTGACATGGACCAGACGATGCAAACCATCTTTCTAGTCATCGTGCTGGCGCCACTGGCAGCGGCACTCGTGGTCGGTCTGCTGATGCGTTTCGTGCCACGTGCCGCTTCACACTGGCTGACCATCATCGGGGTCGGTATCTCCTGTGTCTTGTCGTTCTATGTGCTCTGGCAGTTGACCTTCGGTGGCCGAACTGCCGAGAACCTGACGATCTACACTTGGGGCATCGCCGACGGTATCCGCTTCCAGGTCGGTTTCCTCGTTGACCGGTTGACTGCATTGATGATCGCGGTAGTCACGTTCGTGTCGTTGATGGTGCATATCTATACCATCGGCTACATGCACGAGGATCCGGGCTACAAGCGTTTCTTCAGTTACATCTCGCTGTTCACGTTCTCGATGCTGATGCTGGTCATGTCCAACAATTTCCTGCAGCTGTTCTTCGGCTGGGAAGCGGTGGGACTGGTCTCCTATCTACTGATCGGTTTCTGGTACACGCGACCGACTGCGATCTACGCCAACCTGAAAGCCTTCCTGGTGAACCGGGTCGGTGATTTCGGTTTCCTGCTGGGTATCGCACTGGTACTGACCTACACCGGCAGCCTCGACTATGCGGACGTGTTCGCCAAGGCGCCGTCGTTGAGCGGCCAGACCATCCAGTTGTTTGGCAGTTATGCGTGGGCCGTGCCGACCGTCATCTGCATCCTGCTGTTCGTGGGCGCGATGGGTAAATCAGCTCAGGTGCCGCTGCACGTGTGGCTGCCGGATTCTATGGAAGGCCCGACTCCGATCTCGGCGCTGATCCATGCTGCGACCATGGTTACTGCAGGTATCTTCATGGTCTCGCGCATGTCGCCACTGTTCGAGTTGTCGGATACGGCACTCTCGGTGGTGATGGTGATTGGCGCGATCACGGCATTCTTCATGGGCCTGGTCGGTATCGTGCAGAACGACATCAAGCGTGTGATCGCATATTCGACGCTCTCGCAATTGGGTTACATGACCACGGCGTTGGGCGCATCCGCTTATGCGGCTGGCATGTTCCACCTGATGACCCATGCGTTCTTCAAGGCATTGCTGTTTCTTGCCGCAGGCTCGGTCATCATCGCGATGCACCATGAACAGGATATGCGCAAGATGGGCGGTCTGCGCAAATACATGCCGATTACCTATTGGACTTTCGTAGCTGGATCACTGGCCCTGATCGCATTTCCTGGTTTTGCCGGCTTCTTCTCCAAGGACACCATCATCGATGCGGTGCATGAATCGCAGCGTGCTGGCAGCAGTTTTGCATACTGGTGTGTATTGCTCGGCGCATTCGTCACTTCGCTGTATACCTTCCGCGCCCTGTTCATGACCTTCCACGGTAAGGAACGCTTTACCGTACATGCCGGGCATGATGGGCATGGCCACGATCACCATGGTCTGACGCATCCACCCAAGGAATCTCCCTGGGTGGTGACTCTGCCACTGGTGATGCTGGCGATCCCGTCAGTAATCATCGGCTGGATCACCTGCAAGGCAGTGTTGTACGGTGGGTATTTCGGCTCTTCGATCTATGTCGCGCCGACACACCATGTGATGGAAAAACTGGCCGAGGAATTCCATGGCCCCAGCGCCATGGTGCTGGGCAGCCTGACTTCGCCGACCTTGTATATCGGTCTCGCGGGTGTGTTGGTGGCCTGGTTCTTCTATATGAAACGCCCAGAGTTGCCGGAGCGTATCGCACAGCGTACGGGTTTTCTGTACCAGTTGCTGGCGCACAAATTCTACTTCGACGAGATCAATGCATTCTTTGTCGCCGGAGGTACCCGCGCACTGGGCCGGGCATTCTGGAAGGGCGGCGATACCGCCATCATTGACGGAATACTTGTGGACGGTTCGGCGCGCGGTGTGCGCTGGTTCGCTGGCATCCTGCGCCGTTACCAGTCCGGTTATCTGTATCAATATGCATTCACCATGATCATCGGCCTGTGTTTCCTGCTCGGCTGGCTGTTACTCAAGTGATTGGCAAGAGCTCTTTTTTAGCCGTGGTTCTAATAGCGGATACGAATTAGTATGACTGGACACTTTCCTATCCTCAGCGTGCTTTTGTGGCTGCCAATCGCCGGCGGCCTGATCGTGCTGGCAGCCGGGCGCATCGCACCGACTTCGGTGCGCTGGCTGGCCTTGCTGTTTTCGCTGGTGACATTCGCGATCAGCATCCCGTTGTGGACCCAGTTCGATACCTCGACTGCCGCCATGCAGTTCGTCGAGAACCATCCCTGGATCAGCACCTTCAATGTGAACTATGCATTGGGTGTCGATGGTATCGCGATGCCGCTGATCCTGTTGACCACGTTCATGACCGTATTGGTAGTGATCGCCGGCTGGGAAGTCATCCAGTTCAAGCTTGCGCAGTACATGGCTGCGTTCCTGATCATGGAAGGCTTGATGAACGGTGTGTTCTCGGCCATGGACGGGTTACTGTTCTACGTGCTGTGGGAAGCTATGCTGATCCCGATGTTCATCATCATCGGTATCTGGGGCGGACCGCGACGCGTGTATGCGACCATCAAGTTTTTTCTCTACACGTTCCTCGGCTCGGTCTTCATGCTGGTGGCGCTCATCTACCTGTATGTGCAGTCCGGCAGTTTCGATATCCAGACCTTCCAGCAGATGCCGCTGGGACTGACTGCGCAGATACTCATCTTCATCGCATTCATGCTGGCGTTCGCGGTCAAGGTACCGATGTGGCCGGTGCATACCTGGCTGCCGGATGCGCACGTTGAAGCACCCACCGGCGGGTCGGTAATCCTGGCCGCGATCCTGTTGAAGATGGGCGCTTACGGTTTCCTGCGCTTCAGCATGCCGATCGCACCGGATGCCAGCCAGGAGTTGACTTGGCTGATCGTGGCCTTGTCGCTCATCGCCATCATCTATATCGGCTTTGTCGCCATCGTGCAGGTGGACATGAAGAAGCTGGTGGCATATTCGTCGGTGGCGCATATGGGCTTCGTCACCCTGGGATTCTTCCTCCTGTTCATGATCTTCGAGAAGACCGCCAGCCTGAACGGCACCGTGATGGGCGTGGAGGGTGGCATGATCCAGATGATCTCGCACGGCTTCATCTCCGGTGCGATGTTCCTCTGTGTCGGTGTGCTGTATGACCGGCTGCACACTCGCGAGATCAATGCTTACGGTGGCGTCATCAATCTGATGCCCGGTTTCGCATTCTTCTTCGTACTGTTTGCGATGGCCAACTGCGGCTTGCCAGGCACTTCTGGGTTTGTGGGCGAGTGGCTGGTGATCCTCACCGCCATGAAGGCGAATTTCTGGATCGCATTCGGTGCAGCTTTCACGCTGTTTCTGGGTGCGGCGTATTCGTTGTGGCTGGTCAAGCGCGTGTTATACGGCCCGATCGGCAACCAGCACGTGGCAGAGATGAAAGATATCAGCAAGCGCGAGTTCCTGGTGCTGGGACTCTGCGCCATCCCGGTGATTGTGTTTGGCGTCTGGCCAGCCCCATTACTGGATGTCATGCATGCATCGGTGGTGAACCTGGTGCATCACGTCGTGCAATCGAAACTGTGACATCGGATTTCAGAGGCGTTCCATGAACTTTACATTACCAGCATTCACCCCGGCGATCCCCGAGATGTTCGTGCTCGGTATGGGTTGTCTGATCCTGCTGGTGGATGTATTCCTCAGTGACCGGAATCGTGCAGTCACATGGTGGTTGTCACTGGCGACGATCGCTGCGACCGCCTGGCTCACAGTGACAGTGGCGCAGGGCAGCGGACTACTGACCTTCGATAACATGTTCATTAATGATCGCATGGGCAACGTGCTCAAGCTGTTTACTTATCTCACGGTCGCACTGGTATTTCTGTATTCGCGGGATTACCTCGCTGACCGTAATCTGTTCAAGGGCGAGTTTTACGTGCTGGGCCTGTTTGGCATGCTTGGTATTATGGTCATGATCTCGGCACACAATTTCTTGACCATCTATCTTGGCCTCGAACTGCTGTCGTTGTCGCTCTACGCGATGATCGCACTGGATCGCGATAACGGGGTCGCCTCGGAAGCTGCCATAAAATATTTTGTGCTGGGAGCTATCGCATCCGGCACTCTTTTATATGGCATGTCTATCCTCTACGGTACGGCCGGTACTCTGGATATTACGAGACTAGGCGTGCATATCGCCGAAGCACCAGCTGCCAGTATTGGTTTGGTGTTCTCGCTGGGCTTCATTATCCTCGGTCTGTGTTTCAAATTTGGTGCAGTACCTTTCCACATGTGGCTGCCGGATGTTTACGAAGGGGCATCCACTCCGGTGACCTTGTACGTGGGTTCTGCACCGAAGATCGGTGCGTTTGCTCTGTTCATGCGCCTGCTGGTCGAGGGGCTGGGTGGTCTGCACGACGAGTGGCGCATCATGCTGATCGTGATCTCGATCCTGTCCATGGCCATCGGCAGTATCGTGGCGATCGCCCAGACCAATCTGAAACGGATGTTGGCGTATTCCACCATCTCGCATGTGGGCTTCATCCTGCTGGGCATCCTGGCGGGCACCGCTGCCGGCTATCAGTCGGCGATGTTCTACACCCTGACCTACGTGATCATGGCGACGACAGCCTTCGGCGTGATCATCCTGTTGGCACGCAAGGGTTTCGAATCGGACCAGCTTGATGATTTCAAGGGACTCAACGAACGGAGCCCCTGGTTTGCCGCAGTGATGCTGGCGGCGATGTTCGGTATGGCAGGCGCACCGCCGTTCGTCGGATTTTTTGCCAAACTGTACGTGTTGCGTGCCGTGATCGACGCCAACATGACATGGTTGGCTGTAGTTGCAGTATTTTTCTCCATCATCAGTGCGTATTACTACATCCGGGTGGTCAAGTTGATGTACTTCGACCGTGCTCCAGAAGGTGCGCGTCCGGTGCAGGCGGGTATGGATATCCGCTGGGTCTTGTCCGGCAACGGTATCGCGATCCTGCTGCTGGGCATACTGCCAGGCCCGCTCATGGCACTGTGCGCGCGGGCAATCACCTTCTAAACGGCTGGTGTGGAACATAAAGACGGGCTCATAAGCCCCCGGTTCCCTTGAAAAATTCCCCTTTCTTCTATATATTTGCGGGCTGTCGGGTGCGGGGTGGAGCAGTCTGGCAGCTCGTCGGGCTCATAACCCGAAGGTCGCAGGTTCAAATCCTGCCCCCGCTACCAAGTTTCTGGTGACGTGGGCCCCGGCAGGGGCTTTTTCATGTCCAGCGACGGTCAGGCACCGTCGTTTCGAGCCCCGGCCAAGCCGGGGTTTGTTGTCTTGGGGTCCTGCTTTCGGCAGGATCAACTGGAAAATGGGCCTCGAGCCCATTTTTTGTTTGTGCTTGGATGGGTCAGGATGCGCGAGACGCTGCTGAATATGCTGGAACCGGTGGTGGCCAGCCTGGGCTACGAGCTGGTGGAACTGGAGTTCCATGGTGGTCTGCTGCGGCTCTACATAGACCAGCCGGACGGTGTGACGCTCGATGATTGCGAGCGGGTCAGCCGGCAGGTAAGCAGCGTACTGGACGTCGAGGACCCGATCCCGGGAGCGTATTCCCTGGAAGTATCTTCGCCGGGATTGGACCGGCCGTTGCGCAAGCTGACGGATTTTGAGCATTTCGCCGGGCAGCGCGTGAAACTGGAATTGACGCTGCCGCTCGATGGACGGCGCCGCTTCGCAGGCATCCTTGCGGGCGTCGAGGGCGAAGAGATTTTGGTGGACGTGGAGGGCACGCTGTTCCGCTTGCCATTCACGCGAATGGGCAAGGCACATCTGGTGCCGAAGTTCTGATCGAGCGGGAAAAGCCATCCCTGGTTTTTCCAGGCTCGAAAACCGCGGAATGAATCCGCGATTTTCTCCATTTCCCAGTCGCAGACGGCTGGAAAATGACGGTAAATCCATTTACCGGACATACTGAGCGAAAACGTGCTGCGTTGCAGCAAATTGGATGACAGGGCCATGAACAAAGAGATATTACTGGTCGTAGATGCCGTCTCGAACGAGAAGGGCGTGGACAAAAGCGTGATCTTCGAAGCGCTGGAAGCAGCATTGGCCTCCGCGACGCGCAAGAAGCACGGTAGTGAGATCGAGGTGCGCGTCGCCATCGACCGTCAGACCGGCGATTACGAGACCTTCCGCCGTTGGGAAGTGAAAGCCGACGACGAAGTGCTGGAAGAACCGGAACACGAACTGCGGCTCATGGATGCGCTCGACGTGAAGCCGGATTCCAAGGTGGGCGACTTCATCGAGGAGCCGATGGAATCGGTCGCCTTTGGCCGTATCGCCGCACAGACTGCCAAGCAGGTGATCGTGCAGAAGGTGCGCGAGGCCGAGCGTGCGCAGGTCGTTGAAGCCTATCAGGAACGAGTTGGTGATCTGGTCACCGGCGTGGTCAAGCGGGTCGAACGCGGCAACGTGTATATCGATCTCGGCAACAATGCCGAAGCCTTCATCGCGCGCGAAGAGATGATCCCGCGTGAAGCGGTACGTACCGGTGATCGCATCCGTGGATATCTGCGCGAAGTACGTGCTGAGCTGCGTGGTCCGCAGTTATTCGTCACGCGCACTGCGCCGCAATTCCTGATCGAACTGTTCAAGCTGGAAGTGCCGGAAGTCGGACAGGGCCTGATCGAGATCAAGGGTGCGGCCCGCGATCCGGGTGCGCGCGCCAAGGTTGCCGTGAAAAGCAACGATTCGCGCATCGATCCAGTCGGCGCCTGCGTAGGCATGCGCGGTTCGCGCGTACAAGCGGTATCGAATGAACTGTCGGGTGAGCGCGTGGATATCGTGCCGTGGGACGACAACCAGGCGCAGTTCGTCATCAACGCCATGTCACCGGCTGAAGTGCAATCCATCGTCATGGACGAGGAATCGCACAGCATGGATATCGCAGTATCCGAGGACAATCTGGCCAAGGCCATCGGCCGCGGCGGCCAGAACGTGCGGCTTGCGACCCAGCTCAGCGGTTGGGAACTGAACGTGATGACCCAGGAACAGGCGACGCAGAAGAGCGAAGCCGAGATGCAGACGCTGCAGCAGTTGTTCATGCAACAGCTCGATGTGGATGAAGACGTCGCCGCGATCCTGGTACAGGAAGGATTCTCCAGCATCGAGGAGATCGCCTACGTGCCGGCAGCAGAATTGCTCAACATCGAGGAATTCGATGAAGGAGTAGTCGAGGAACTGCGTGGCCGCGCCCGTGACGTGTTGCTGACCCAGGCTATCGCCAGCGAAGAAGAGATGGGCGATACCGAGCCCGCGCAGGACCTGCTGGATATGGAAGGCATGGACAAGGCGCTGGCATTCCGGCTCGCCGCTCAAGGCATCACCACCATGGAAGAGTTGGCCGAGCAGGCGGTGGACGATATCAAGGACGTCGAAGGACTCGACGAGACCCGTGCTGCACAACTCATCATGACCGCGCGCGCACCCTGGTTCGCAGGTGAAGAGGCGCAGCAGAAGTAAAACGAGCGAGGAACGTCGCCATGGCCGAAGTTACAGTCAAACAATTTGCCGAAGTGGTAGGTACGCCGGTCGATCGGTTGCTTACCCAATTGGCTGAAGCCGGTATCGAACTTGTCGACCCGGATGCGGCTATCAGTGATGAACAGAAACTGCAGCTCCTGACCCATCTGCGGCATAGCCACGGCGAAGGTGTCGCGGGCGAACCGCGCAAGATCACACTCAAGCGTCGCAGCGTATCGGAAATCAAACTCACTGGTTCGCAAGGCCGGGCCAAGACGGTCAGCATCGAGGTGCGCAAGAAGCGTACCTATGTGAAACGCAGCGCAGTCATCGAGGAAGATGCCAAGCGTCGCGCCGAGGAAGATGCAGCACGCGAAGCCGAGCTGGCGAAGCTGCGCGAGGAAGAGGATCGTCTGGCATCGGCACGTGCCGAGAAACAGGCGGTCGAAGACGCCGAACGTCAGCGCAAGCACGAAGAAGAAGCCAAGCAGAAGGCCGAGGAAGACGCTCAGGCGCGGGCAGACGCCGAGCGCCGCAAGGCTGAAGCCGACGCGCGGCGCGAAGCCGAAGCGGAAGATCGCCGGATGCGCGCTGCAGTGCCGCGCAAGCCCGCGACTCCGGCTTCGGCCGATGACAAGCAAACGAAATACGGCCGTACCGAATTGCATGTGGCGCATGCCACCTCCGGGCGGCGCAAGAAAAAACCGGGGAAGACGAAATCCGCGGTCAACTTGCAGATGGATTCCAAGCACGGTTTCGAGAAACCGGTCGGGCCACAGGTGCGTGAAGTCTCGATACCCGAGACCATCACGGTGGGTGAACTTGCGCAACGCATGGCTGTTAAGGCGACCGAGGTCATCAAGGTGATGATGAACATGGGCGCCATGGCCACCATCAATCAGGTGATCGATCAGGACACCGCGGCCATCGTGGTCGACGAGATGGGTCACAAGGCCAAGCTGCTCAAGGAAAACGCTCTTGAGGAACAGGTGTTGCAGGTCGAGCACGAAGGCGAACGGGTCACACGTCCACCGGTGGTGACCATCGTCGGTCACGTCGATCACGGCAAGACCTCATTGCTGGATTACATCCGTCGCACACGAGTCGCTGCGCGCGAAGCTGGCGGCATCACCCAGCATATCGGCGCATACCGTGTCGAGACCGAGAAAGGCGTCATCACGTTCCTGGATACCCCGGGTCATGCTGCATTCACTGCGATGCGTGCACGCGGTGCCAACGTCGCGGATATCGTGGTGCTGGTGGTTGCTGCTGACGACGGCGTGATGCCGCAGACCGTCGAGGCGATTCAGCATGCGCGGGCCGCCGAAGTGCCGATCGTGGTCGCAGTCACCAAGATCGACAAACCGGAAGCGGATCTTGAACGCGTGCGTAGCGGGCTGGCGCAGCACGAGATCATCTCCGAAGAATGGGGTGGCGAAAATATCTTCGTGCCGGTCTCCGCCAAGAGCGGTGAGGGCGTGGACAAGTTGCTCGATTCGATCCTGGTGCAGGCCGAAGTACTCGAGTTGGCGGCAGTTGCTTCCGGCCCGGCTTCCGGCTTCGTGCTCGAGTCGAGTCTGGAGAAAGGCCGCGGTTCGGTCGCGACCGTTCTGATACAGCGTGGATTGCTCAAGAATGGCGACATCCTGCTCGCCGGCCAGGAATTCGGCCGGGTACGTGCGATGTTCGACGAAGACGGCAAACGCATCGAAGAGGCCGGGCCTTCCATGCCGGCATTGGTGCTGGGTTTGTCCGGCACGCCGAATGCCGGCGACGAAGCCGTGGTGGTGCCGGATGAACGCAAGGCGCGTGAAGTCGCGCTGTATCGCCAGGGCAAGATCCGCGACGTGAAACTCGCGCGTCAGCAGGCTGCCAAACTCGACGACGTGTTCCAGCAGTTGCAGGAAGACACGCTGGCGGGACTCAACCTGCTGATCAAATCGGATGTACAGGGCAGTGCCGAAGCATTACGCGATGCCGTGACCCAGCTCTCGACCGATGAGATCAAGGTCAAGGTCATCGCCAGCAGTGTCGGCGGTATCACGGAGTCTGACGTCAATCTTGCGATGGCCTCCAAAGCGGTCATCATCGGTTTCAACGTGCGTGCCGATGGCGGCGCGCGTCGCTTGATCTCGGAGTCCGGCGTGGACGTGCGCTATTACAGCGTGATCTACGAAGCGATTGATGATGTGAAGAAAGCCGTGAGCGGCATGCTCAAGCCCGAGCTGCGCGAGCAGATCGTCGGCCTGGCGGAAGTGCGCGATGTATTCAGGTCTTCAAAGATGGGCGCAGTCGCGGGTTGCCTGGTGATCGAAGGCTCGGTCAAACGCAATCTGCCGATCCGCGTCTTGCGCGACAACGTAGTCATCTACGAAGGTCAGCTGGAATCGCTGCGCCGTTTCAAGGATGACGTCGCCGAAGTCCGGGCCGGCACCGAATGCGGTATCGGCGTCAAGGATTACAACGACGTTCACGCCGGTGACCAGATCGAATGTTACGAGCGTGTGGAAGTCGCACGCGCGATCTGACGCGAGTGGGCTGCTGATATGGCACGCGAATTCGAACGTTCCAGCCGGGTCGCCGGGCAGTTGCAGCGTGAGCTGTCGGAGCTGATCCGTCGCGAGGTCAAGGACCCACGGGTGCGACTGGTGACGGTGACCAAAGTCGACGTCACTCGTGATCTGTCCCATGCCAAGGTGCTGATCTCGGTGCTGGGTCAAGACGGACCGCAACCGGAAGTACTCGCCGCGCTGCAACATGCGGCCGGTTACCTGCGTCATCTGCTGGGCAAGATGCTCAAGATGCGCAGCATCCCGGAATTGCATTTCGCCCAGGACGACGTACTCGAACGGGCTGCGCATCTCACCGCGCTGATCAATCAGGCCAATCGCGACAAGAAAGGTCCGGGAGAGACAGACTCCTGATGACCGACGAGCCGTTGTCGCACGAAGCAAAGCAAACCAGACCGCAGGGACAGCGACGTCGCGAATATCGCGATGTGAACGGGGTGCTGTTGCTGGACAAACCCACCGGGATGACCTCGAATCAGGCCTTGCAGCATGTGCGACGCCTGTTCAACGCCCGCAAGGCCGGCCATACCGGTAGCCTTGATCCACTCGCGAGCGGCTTGTTGCCGCTGTGCTTCGGTGAAGCCACCAAGGTCTCCTCGTTCCTGCTCGATTCCGACAAGCTGTATGCCGTGACCGCGCGCCTTGGGGTGCGCACCCGCACCGGCGATGCCGAAGGTGAAGTCGTCGAGACCCGTGCAGTACCGAAACTGACCGTGACAGTCATCGAGCGGGCGCTGTCCGGTTTCAA
This sequence comes from Gammaproteobacteria bacterium, assembly GCA_035690065.1. GTDB lineage: Bacteria > Pseudomonadota > Gammaproteobacteria > Natronospirales > REEB76 > DASSKW01. Next base: position 307 of record DASSKW010000008.1, on the reverse strand, counting down.
GGGCGAGATCCAGCAGATACCACCCATGTATTCCGCCCTCAAGCATCAGGGTCAGCGGCTTTACGATCTGGCGCGCGAAGGCGTGGAAGTGGAACGTGCCCCACGCACGGTCAACATCCGGGAGCTGACGCTGCTCCGGCACGATGCCGACAGCATGGGATTGATGGTGCGCTGCTCGAAAGGCACGTATGTCCGGACTCTGGTGGAAGACATCGCCGCCGTGTTGGGCACCTGCGCGCATGTGATCGCACTCCGACGCACGGCGGTCGGGCCGTATGGTGGAGCAGATGGCCTGCCCATGTTCCCT
>DASSKW010000007.1:0-5087 GCA_035690065.1 Gammaproteobacteria bacterium | reverse complement strand
CCGTAATATTGAAACGCGCCTGCTCTGCAGCAATGATCCCATCAGGTACGCCAGTTATCATTCCTGAAGGCACTGAAGTCAACGTCGCGCAATCTCTGGGCGGCAGCTTCACTGTCTATGTGGATGGAAATCTGTTGCGCATCGCCGGCAAGGATGCAGATGCGCTCGGTCTGGAACCACCGGATGAACCTGAATTGCCGGGAGATCATACCGACGCCGATGTGGAAAAACTGGTATGGGAACAGATGAAGACCTGTTATGACCCGGAGATCCCTATCAACATCGTGGATTTGGGGCTGGTCTATGAATGCAAACTAAGCAGCACGAACGATAACAAGAAGCGTGTGGATGTGAAGATGACCCTGACTGCGCCTGGTTGCGGTATGGGTGGGATCCTCTCTGCTGATGTACAGGAAAAGATACTGTCAGTCCCACTGGTCAAGGAAGCCTATGTAGAGATCGTATTCGATCCACCGTGGAGCCGGGACATGATGTCTGAAGAAGCGAAGCTGCAGACTGGAATGTATTACTGATCGAGATGTACACTCGCATACTTATGAGATTTACAAATGGCTAACTGGATGAATGTCGGCTCCGTGGATGAGATCCTGCCCGGTCAATACAAGACCATCGATATCAACGATGTCTTGATAGCCGTGTTCAACATCGACGGTACGCTGTATGCTATCGAGGATGTCTGTACCCATGATGGTGGAATCCTCACGGGTGGAGAGCTCAAAGGTTGCGTCATCACCTGTCCCCGTCACGGTGCCCAGTTCGATGTGCGTAATGGTGAGGTATTGGCGCCGCCAGCCTATGAACCAACGGCGACTTTCCCGGTACGGGTGGTAGAAGGCATGGTGCAGGTCAAGGATGATCGGTGGGATTGAAGACGCGGGTGCTTGGCGGTAAACGCATTCTATATCCCTGCAGGCAAACCACTCTCGCCGAAATGTTCCAGATAGTCGGCGTGTGAAGCCTTGATGACTTCGTAAGCTTTTTCGTGTCCGTATATTTCCGTGATCTCGACTTTCTGGTTCTTGCCCGGCACCCATTTATAAGTGCTGAAATAATGCACCAGCCGTTCCACCATCAGATGCGGAAGATCGGCCAGTTCCCGCGCGTGGCCCCACAGATTGTCGCTCTCCAGTACGCCGATGATCTTGTCGTCTGCTTCACCGCCATCGATCATGCGCAAACCGCCGACGATACGCGCGCTCATCAGCACTTCAGGGCGTGAGATGGGGCGTTCTGAGAACACGCAGATATCCAGCGGGTCTTTATCGCCGGGGATTCCCTCCCCCGCCAGCGCTCCAACGCGTTCGCCGCAATAGGTCCGCGGGATGAAGCCATAGAGTGCCGGCATGTGCGCCGAGCTGCGTTGTGGCCGATCCACCCGCAGATAGCCGGTACTCTTGTCCACCTCGTATTTCACGACATCGAATGGCGTAATCTCGATGTAGGCATTGACGACTGCCGGGGCGTCGGGACCGAGGTCCAGGCCATGCCAGGGATGCGGGCGCCATTGATTGTAAGGCTTCATTTCTTCTCCATAAGTAAACTTCGGCAAGCCGTGACATGCTCAATAGACTACTCGTGTACCCTTGCGGGACACGTGATGACTGTTTGCCAAATTCGGGATGTGGTTCGCCGGATCGTCGGTCTGACCACAGAGTGGCCATATTTTAGCCGATGCCATGGCTAACGTGAATGCCGCCAAACCACTTAATCTTCGCTTTTACCGACAGCAAACGAGAAATTTCCAGGTGCTGCCTTTAAGTGGAAGGATCATGTGGCGGTTTCTCGTGCTCCACCGTGTACTCCCCCTCGATGGTGTTGCCACCCTGGGTACGCCTTGGATGACGTGGACGCAGATCCAGGCCGAGACGCCTCCTTATCCACCACAAGCGTACATAGAAGGCGATGAACAAGACCAACCCCGCTCCAAATATAACTGCCATGACGATCGCACCAAGGAAGACCATGACGCAGGCTGCAGCAATAACGGCGACTGCTACCAGCAGACGCTGCAAGGGCCCTTGTTTTTGCATGATGTGATTACCTGTGTCTGATTTCATGCCCGCAGATCACTGCAGGAAATGGTTACTTATCTCGCCAGCACACTGCACCGGGTCAATGTCGTTCATATCATCCTCGTCGCTTCCGGCCGGTGGCATGAATGCGAGACGGCGATGTTGATCATTTGCCGTCTGCCAGCGCAGTGCGGTCGCGGACCTGCGCCGTGGGTAGAATGCCGCCGTGCAACGGTTCAGCGCTCCTGCGATATGCAGTGGACCGGTAGATCCGCTGATGAATACATCGCTCATCTGCAGATAACGGGCAAACTGCACGAGCCCGGTACGGGAAAAATAGCTCGAATGCGGTACCGTCGCAAGCAAGGCAGAGAGCTCACGTACTTGAGGCTCTTCGCCAGGTCCCGCCGTCAATACCACGTGATGACCAAGGCGTGAATACAGGTTTCGCGCCAAGGCTGCATATTGGATCAGTGAAAGATTACTTGCCGAACCTCCATGTCCGGGATGGATAAACACCAACTTGTGCGATCCGGGTATGTGGTGTGCATCGCGAAACTGACGTTTCAACTCGCGTATCTCCATCTCCTCGAACTGCAGGTATGGAGGCGATACCGGCCTGATGTCACGGATGTCCTGATCGTCGAGAAATTTCCTGACCAGATCCATGTTGTAATCGTATTCGGGTTTGGCAGATTTCGAGCGCCGTTGTGTCAGATGCTTGTTGTAGAACACCTGCGCGAGTTTTGTGGCTGGCGCAAGACGATATGGAATCTTTGCTATCCAGGCAGCCAGTCCGGTATCGAAGCTGGAAAACAGAGTAATCACCGCGTTGAACTCTTTTTGTTTCATCGCACGTGCCAGCATCTGCGCACTTCGCCAGATACCCGGTAGTTTCAGATCGGTCATGACCTCGTCCACGTGCGGACATATCTCAGCGAGTGGTGCGGTATAGCTCGGGACCAATACCGTGATACGGGCCCCAGGCAGGTTCGCGCGCAGCAATGCCAACGCTGGCCAGGCAAGCATGAAATCACCGAGCTTGTCGTTGCGGATCACTAGGATACGAGGGTGACGCGTGTTCACTGTGTTGAGGGTGCTCAAGAATCCGGGTGCTGAGAATCTTCGATTTGGCGGAAGGGGTGGGATTTGAACCCACGAAGGACTTGCGCCCTTGCCGGTTTTCAAGACCGGTGCATTCGACCACTCTGCCACCCTTCCGGGGTGTCTCGCCGCTCGCTGGGCTGATTTCAATCTACCGTCGACTTCGGGGTTGCAAGGATACCGGAACCCGGAGGGTCAGACCAGAACCGGCACGTAGCCTTGAAATCCGACTCCGTGTACCCATATCTGAGACATGAAGCAGGCAGGATTCCATGGAGTTTATGGGAACCTTTGCCTTTTCCCCTATTCCCGCAGGAGCAGCACCATGGAACAAGCACCCTCTATCTGTGTCACAGAACGTGATTTCGATACGCTGGAACACCTGCTCGACTCGCCTGCAGTACGCGGCCTGCCAGGGATCGATACGCTATGGCAGGAATTGCACCGGGCGCATGTCGTCGCATCCGACAAGGTCCCCACCGATGTCATCACCATGAATTCCACTGCGCGGTTCGTCGATGAGACCAGTGGCACCGTCCACGAACTGACACTGGTCTATCCGCAAGAGGCAGACGGTACTGCTGGTCGCGTCTCGATCACAGCTCCTGTGGGCAGTGCCTTGCTGGGCTTATCGGTTGGACAGACCATCGGATGGCAAGTCCCCGGTGGCCGGAAGCTTGAACTCAAGGTACTGGAAGTGTTGCGGCAGCCGGAAACCCACCGTACCCTCAAATAAGGGTCACACCACCCATATAAGGGTGCAGTACCTCGGGAATGTGGATTCGCCCTTCTGCATCCTGATAATTCTCCATGATGGCGATCATGGCACGGCCTACCGCGACGCCAGAGCCGTTCAGGGTATGCAGCAACTCGGGCTTGCCGGTCTCCGGATTGCGCCAGCGCGCTTGCATCCTGCGCGCCTGAAAATCGGTGCAGTTGCTGCACGACGATATCTCCCGATAGCGATTCTGACTCGGCAACCAGACTTCCAGATCGTAGGTCTTGGCCGCTGAGAACCCGACATCGCCGGCACACAATGCCATCACCCGGTAAGGCAGGCCCAGTGCCTGCAATACTTTTTCAGCATGGCCGGTCAATTGCTCCAGCGCAGCAAAGGAATCCTGCGGGCGCACCATCTGCACCAACTCGACTTTCTCGAACTGGTGCTGCCGGATCATGCCGCGGGTATCCTTGCCTGCCGAACCTGCTTCGGCACGGAAACACGGTGTATGCGCCACATAACGGCGCGGCAGGCTATCGGCTTCGAGGATTTCGCCCCGCACCATGTTGGTGACCGGTACTTCCGCAGTCGGGATCAGGAACCAGCGTTGCTCGCCCTGTACCGAGAACAGATCTTCTTCGAATTTCGGTAATTGCCCGGTACCACGCATGGAAGTTTCGTTCACCATGAATGGAACGCTGATTTCCTCGTAACCGTGTTCGTTCACATGCAGATTGAGCATGAATTGGATCAAGGCACGATGCAGTCTTGCCAATACGCCCTTCATGACCACGAACCGGGCGCCGGTCAATTTGGCTGCCAGTTCGAAATCCATCAAGCCATGTGTCGCGCCCAGATCCACATGATCCTTGGGGGAGAAATCAAATTTGCGTGGCTCGCCCCAAGTGCGCACTTCCTTATTGGCATTTTCGTCAGTGCCGTCAGGCACACTCTCGTGCAGCAGGTTCGGCAGACCGTATTGGATGGCTTCGAGTTCCGATTCCACCTTGCCGAAATCTTCTTCGGCCGATTTCAGATTACTGCCAAGATCCGCAACTTGTGCCATGAGTGTCGCGGTGTCCTGGCCTTTGGTTTTCGCCATACCGATCTCTTTCGAGCGGGCATTACGCTCATTGCGCAGCTGTTCCATGCGCGTCTGCAGTTCCTTGCGTCTGTCCTCCAATCCGGCATATGTCGTGACATCCAGTTTGAAGCCGCGTCTCGCGAGA
>DASSKW010000006.1:0-9088 GCA_035690065.1 Gammaproteobacteria bacterium | reverse complement strand
GGTGGTACATATAGCCATAATGAGCTTACTTCTCAGCCGGGGACTTCCAGCGAGATCGTCTCTTTTGTTCAGAACCCTGCCAATGGTAGTACTTTTTACGTACAACAGGCTTGCCAGGACCCGATACGCGGGTTCGGTTTTTATTGTCTGATGCCGGGGTTGGCTTACAATACGCTGGAGGCGCAACTGAGTTTTGCGCACGATACCCGTAACCGAATTATCTTTCCTGATAACGGTGCGCGCGAAAGCCTCAGCCTGACAACGGCGATACCAGGTGGTGATCTGAGATATTACATTTTTCAGTATGATCAACTGGCTTTCATTCCGCTATTCAAGGGATTCATCTACGGTATCAACGGCGAATTTGATTATGGTGCGCCATACGGAAAGACTACCCAGTATCCGCCCTTCAAGAATTTTTTTGCTGGTGGGCCGGATACAGTTCGCGGCTGGCAACCTGGGACTCTTGGGCCTTACGATTCCTCGGGATCTTACCCGCTTGGCGGGCGGACCATGGTTTATATGCAAAATGAACTGATTCTGCCTCATTTTGGTTCGAAGGCGGGGTCGGAAAGCGGCTCTGGCCGTTATGCTCTGTTTATGGATGCAGGCAACGTATTCAATAATCCAGGGGATTTCCGCTGGAGCCAGCTGCGGGTATCGGCGGGCGTGACAGCGACATTCCTGACCCCATTGGGAGCCATGAAATTCAGTTATGCTTTCCCCCTGAATCCAAAACCGGGAGACAAGACGGAGCGCTTCCAGTTCACCTTAGGGACTTATTACTAACCAGTCTGGAGTGAGTTTGTTATGAAAGCTTCCATGATCAAGATCGCACTTATATGCGCAGTACTGGGTATTGCGTGGTCCGGCACGGTAGCGGCGGCTGAAATCCGGGTGGGCGTGGTCAGTATGGAGCGGTTGCTGCAACAGTCTCCGCAGGCACAAGCTGCCCAGAAAGACATGACGAAGAAATTCGGGGGCAGACAAAAGGACCTGATAGCAGAACAGGACAAGATCAAGAATCTGCAGGACAACATCAACAAGAATGGCGCGGTGATGAGTTCCAGTCAGTTACAGGATATGCAGGGTCAGCTACAGGACTTGCAACGGGACTTCAACCGGAAGCAGAGCGACTATATGGACGATGTGAACCAGCAGCGCAATGAACAACTTGGAAAGTTGCAGCACACCATTGTCGAGGCTGTACAGACTTTCGCGAAGGAGAAGAAATACAACCTCATCATCGGTGAGGGGGTATTCTACGCAGATGATACTGTAGATATCACTGATCAGGTATTGGCTCAATTGCAGAAAGAGTTTCAATCGAAAGATTCTAAACCGGGAAAAAAATAGACTGAGTGATATGTGATGGCCAATGGATTCACGTTAGCGGAACTTGCGCAACGCTACGCTGGTGAATTCTCTGGTGATACCGATACCAGAGTGCAGAGAGTTGCTACCTTGCAGAATGCGGTTCCGGGTGATATCGCATTCCTGGCCAATCCACACTACAGGCATTATCTGGCGACCACACGTGCGTCGGTAGTGATCGTTTCGCCGCAGGATGCGGCGGCATGTCCGGTGCCGGTATTGATTGTCGCGAACCCGTACCTGGTTTATGCACAGATTGCCGCCTTGCTTATGCCACCCAGACTATCCAGGAAGGGTATCGAGAAGTCGGCGCATGTCGATTCCACTGCACAAGTCCATGAGTCGGCATGGATCGGCCCCGGCGCAGTAGTTGCGGCAAATGCTGTTATCGGGCGTGGCGCTGAGGTGGGCCCGGGTTGTATTGTGATGGAGCGGGCGCACCTCGGAGAGGGTAGCAGGCTGGTTGCCAATGTGACTCTCTGTGAAGGGGTTTCGGTTGGCAAACGGGTCCTGCTGCATCCGGGGGTTGTTATCGGTGCCGATGGATTCGGAATCGCCCGCGATGGTGGAACCTGGGTCAAGGTTCCGCAACTTGGTGCCGTACGTATCTGTGATGATGTGGAAATAGGTGCAAATACGACGGTGGATCGGGGAGCGCTGGAAGATACGGTGATTGAAGAGGGGGTAAAACTCGACAATCAGATACAAGTAGCGCATAACGTCCAGATTGGCGCCCATACTGCAATTGCAGGTTGTACCGCGATCGCAGGTAGCGCTGTTATCGGCAAGCGTTGCATGATTGCAGGAGGAGTCGGTATTACCGGACACATCGAGATCTGCGATGACGTCGTGATAACTGCCATGACACTGGTTTCTCATTCTATAAAGAAGGTCGGCGTCTATTCGGGTAGTCTGCCGATGGACGAGGCTGGCAATTGGCGCAAGAATAGTGTCAGGTTCCGGCAACTTGACGAGATGGCACGTCGAATGACATCAATTGAAAAGAAACTGAAGGACTGAGGCTAATGTCAAAAGAAACACTGCTCGATATCCATGCGATCATGAAGCAGTTGCCGCATCGTTACCCGTTTCTGCTGGTGGACAGGGTTATCGCATGCGAGCCGGGCAAGACGCTGACCGCTATCAAGAATGTGACGATCAATGAACCTTTCTTCCCGGGACATTTCCCTCATCGCCCAGTGATGCCGGGAGTGCTGATCCTGGAAGCCTTGGCACAAGCCACTGGATTGCTGGCATTTGCAACCATCGGCAATTCTCCGGATGCCAATACACTTTACTATTTCGTAGGCATCGATAAAGCACGATTCAAGAAACCTGTGGAACCGGGCGATCAGCTGCATCTCATAGTTGAGTATCTTTGGGACAAGCGGGGCGTCTGGCGGTTCAAGGCGCGCGCGGAAGTGGATGGAAATATCGTTACCGAAGCCGAGTTGATGTGTGCGGCAAGGGAATTCGAGTCTTGATAGATCCGCGCGCGGTCGTTGATCCGGAAGCGAGACTTGCCGATTCGGTAAGTGTCGGTCCTTTCAGTGTCATCGGCGCCGGGGTTGAGATCGCTGCCGGTACGGTGATCGGTTCGCATGTCGTGGTCCAGGGGCCGACCCGCATCGGACGCGATAATCGCATCCATCAGTTTGCCTCCATCGGGGGCACTCCCCAGGACAAGAAATACCATGGTGAGCCCACTCGTCTCGAGATAGGGGATCGTAATACATTTTTCGAGTTTGTGACTATCAATCGCGGGACCGCTCAGGACCGGGGCGAGACCCGAATCGGGAATGACAATTGGATCATGGCATATGTACATATCGCCCATGACTGCGTATTGCGTGACAACATCATCATGGCGAACAACACCACGCTTGCCGGGCATATCACCGTGGAAGACTGGGCCATCCTCGGCGGGTTTACCAAGGTCCATCAGTTCTGTCGCATCGGCGCACACAGCTTTACCGGCATGAATGTCGATCTGACCCGCGATGTGCCGCCGTATGTGATGGTCTCCGGTACTCCGGTTGAGCCCCATGGCATCAACAGCGAAGGACTCAAGCGGCGTGGTTACGACGCTGTCCAGATACGCAATATCAAACAGGCGTACAAGTTGCTGTATCGTTCTGATCTGAGACTGGAAGAAGCGATATTGAAATTACGTGAACTTGCCGTGACTCAGCCAGAAATAGCACTGATGGCAAGATTCCTGGAAACAAGCGAACGCAGCATCACTCGCTGATCATGCTCATCTTCGATCAATTAGACAGAAATATATAAAAATGCTTCGTATCGGCATCGTGGCAGGGGAGAGTTCCGGCGATATCCTGGGTGCGAACCTGATTCGGGCATTGCGGGCGCGGGTACCGGATGCGCAGTTCGAGGGAGTGACAGGGCCCGAGATGGTCGCGGCTGGCTGCAAGACGATAGCTTCTGCTGAAGAACTCTCGATCATGGGCCTCGTCGAAGTGTTAAGACACCTGCCGCGCCTGCTCTGGCTGCGGCGACGACTGCGCAAACATTTCCTTGCTAATCGCCCGGATGTGTTCATCGGGATCGATTCGCCAGATTTCAACCTGGGACTCGAAGAGCAACTTCACAAACGCGGTATCTGTACCGTGCACTACGTCAGCCCTTCAGTGTGGGCCTGGCGCGAACGGCGCATATTCAAAGTCGGACGTGCGGCAGATCTGGTACTGACACTGTTGCCATTCGAACCCGCATTCTACGAAAAACATGGTTTCAAGGCTGAATTTGTTGGTCATCCTCTCGCAGATCAGGCGCCAGCGACGATCGACAGAGTCGAACAGCGCAAGAGTCTGCATCTACCCTGTGAGGGGCCACTGGTAGCCTTGCTGCCTGGTAGTCGCAGTACCGAAGTGGAGCGACTGGGTCCGCTATTCCTCGATACCGCGCAATGGCTGAGTGAGAAAATGCCGGAACTGAGGTTTGTGATACCGGCCGCTACCAATGCCTTGAGCTTTGCCATCAAGAAACAGATCCGCATGTTGAAACCGGACCTGCCTGTCACCGTAGTGGATGGCCATTCGCGTGAAGTGATGTCTGCCGTGGATGTGGTCCTGCTTGCCTCTGGCACTGCGACACTGGAAGCGATGTTGTCGCAGTGTCCGATGGTGGTGGCCTATCGACTGGCAGGACTGACTCATGCGGTCATTCGTGGCTGTGGGTTATTAAAAGTGCCTTATGTATCGCTGCCTAACCTTCTGGCGGGACGCGAGGTGGTTCCCGAGTTACTGCAATACGAAGCTACTTCGTACAATGTAGGTGAAGCCGTACTTGAGCTGCTGCAGAATGCTGCTGCACGGCGTATACAGCTGGATGCGTTCCGGGAAATCACCGCAGTTCTGCGGCGCAATGCCGGTGAGCGTGCGGCCGAGGCGATCCTGAAACTGCTTTCAGACCGCCCTGTCACCACGGGTTAGAATGATTGGTCCAGTACTGATGGTATGGCAAATATGCAGTGGCAGACGGAGACCGACCTGATCGCAGGGGTTGATGAAGCAGGCCGTGGTCCGCTGGCGGGTCCAGTGGTGGCGGCAGCCGTGATTCTTGATCCAGCCCGGCCGATCACCGGACTCCGGGATTCCAAACAACTGAGCGCCGATCAACGCAAGCAACTGGCGATTCTGATCCGCGAGCGATCCTGTGCCTGGGCTGTAGCCTGGTCGGATCATTCCGAGATCGATGTACTCAATATACTTCAGGCCACCATGCTGGCCATGCTGCGTGCAGTAGCGGTACTGAATGTAGCACCGGAACGGGTGCTGGTCGATGGTAACCGCTGCCCGCGCATCCCGTATCCGGTGGAAGCGATCGTGAAGGGTGATACGAAAGTTGCTGCTATCAGCGCAGCATCCATCCTCGCCAAAGTGGAACGCGATGCTGCGATGTCACGTTTCGATGATGAATTTCCTGGATACGGATTCGCGATTCACAAGGGTTACCCCACACCGGCTCATCTGATGGCGCTTTCTGAACACGGTGTGTGTGCAATCCACCGCCGGACATTTGGTCCGGTGAGACGTTGCCTCGACCGGGGAACGTGAATATGGCCCCGCGTTTCGTCCATCTGCGCCTGCATACGGAATATTCACTGCTGGACAGTGTTATCCGTGTGCCTGAACTGATGGATCTCGCGGTCGAACAGGGGATGCCTGCTGTTGCGCTTACCGATCAGAGTAATCTGTTCGCGCTGGTGAAATTTTACAAGGAAGCCCAGAAGCGCGGCATCAAGCCTCTCATCGGCGCCGACTTGCGGTTACGCGATCCGGACAGCGATCAGTCTCATGTCTTTACGTTGCTGTGCTGCGATATGACAGGTTACCGGAACCTTTCAGCATTGATTACGCGAAGTTTCCTGGTGGGGCAGCAGCGCGGTCTGCCGATGGTCGATTCCGATTGGCTGGATACAGATACAGAAGGACTGATCGCCTTGTCCGGTGGATTGAATGGTGAACTTGGGCACGCACTGCTTGCCGAACGCGAGGTCTCCGGTGTACTTGCCAACTGGCAGCGGCGTTTTCCAGGCCGGTTCTATATAGAACTACAGCGTACGGGACGCGAGGGCGAGGAACAGTATCTGCACGCTGCCGTCGAGCTTGCGGGACGCAAAGGCGTGCCGATGGCTGCGACCAATGACGTGCGGTTCCTGCGTCAGACTGACTTCGGGGCCCATGAAGCACGCGTCTGCATCCAGGAGGGTCGGACACTGAATGATCCGCGCCGACCGCACCGCTACAGTGATCAACAGTACCTGCGCAGTGAAGCCGAGATGCTGGAACTGTTCAAGGATGTTCCGGAGGCACTGGAGAACACGGTCGAGATCGCGCGCCGCTGCAATCTGACTCTGCAGATGGGGCAGAACTATCTGCCCGCCTACCCGGTATCAGATGGGCTCAGCATCGAACAGTTCCTCAGAAAGGAGGCGCAGGCAGGTCTGGAACGCCGGCTGGTAATCATGCTCGCAGGGCTCGGCGCGAAAGAACGTGAGGTACAGGAACGACCCTATCGCGAACGTCTGGCCCTGGAGCTGGACGTGATCGTCAATATGGGCTTTCCCGGTTACTTCCTGATTGTCGCCGACTTCATCCGCTGGGCGAAACAGAACGGGGTGCCGGTAGGGCCGGGCCGCGGTTCGGGCGCCGGTTCATTGGTAGCGTATGCGCTCGAGATCACCGACCTCGATCCGCTCAAGTATGACCTGCTGTTTGAACGTTTCCTGAATCCTGAACGCGTGTCGATGCCGGATTTCGACGTGGATTTCTGCATGGAAGGCCGCGACCGGGTGATCGATTATGTCTCGGAACGGTATGGGCGTGAGCGGGTCTCGCAGATCATCACCTACGGCACCATGGCAGCGCGCGCCGTGGTGCGCGATGTGGGGCGAGTGCTCGGGCATCCGTATGGCTACGTGGACCGGATTGCAAAACTGATCCCGTTTGAACTTGGCATGACCCTGGACAAGGCGCTTGACGATGAAGCCGAATTGCAGAAGCTCTACGAGAGCGATGATGAAGTACATCAACTGATCGATCTGGCGCGCTCCCTGGAAGGGCTGGCGCGCAATGCAGGCAAACATGCCGGAGGTGTGGTGATCGCACCTTCCGCATTGACGGATTTCATGCCGCTGTACTGCGAACAGGGCAGCACCCACACCGTCACGCAACTGGACAAGGATGATGTGGAAGCGGTGGGTCTGGTCAAGTTCGACTTCCTCGGTTTGCGTACGCTCACCATCATCGACTGGGCGGTGAAGGCGATCAACGTGCGGCGCACGAAAGCAGGTGAGCCGCTACTGGATATCGCGGCGCTGCCGTTGAACGATTCGCAGACTTACGAGCGCGTGTTCAAGAAAGCCCAGACAGTAGCAATCTTCCAGTTTGAATCGGCAGGTATGCAGCGATTGCTCAAGGACGCCAAACCGGACCGCTTCGAGGACATCATCGCGCTGGGCGCGTTGTACCGTCCCGGTCCGATGGACCTGATCCCCAGCTTCGTCGCGCGCAAACATGGCAGGGAGCCGGTGAAATATCCCGACGCACGCGTCGAGCCGATCCTGAAAGAGACCTACGGCATCATGGTCTATCAGGAACAGGTCATGCAGATGGCGCAGATCGTCGGCGGTTACACGCTCGGTGCCGCCGATCTTTTACGTCGCGCGATGGGCAAGAAGAAACCGGAGGAGATGGTCAAGCACCGCACGATCTTCCGCGAAGGTGCCGCCAAACATGGTCTCTCCGCGGCACAAGCCGATCAGATCTTTGACCTGATGGAGAAATTCGCGGGCTACGGCTTCAACAAATCACACGCCGCTGCTTACGCACTGCTGTCGTATCAGACTGCCTGGTTGAAGGCGCATTACACTGCCGAGTTCATGGCGGCGGTGCTGTCGTCGGACATGGATCATACCGACAAAGTCGTGATGTTGATCGAGGAATGCCGGCGTTTGGATATGGCAATCCTTTCGCCGGATATCAATTTCTCGGAATACAAATTTACAGTCGCCGACGAACGCAGTATCCGTTACGGGCTGGGTGCCATCAAAGGGGTGGGGCTGGCCGCGATCGAAGGCGTACTCGAAGAACGCAACCGCAACGGCGTCTTCAAGGACATCGAGGATTTCTGCCGGCGCGTGGATCTGCAGAAGTCCAATCGACGGGTGATCGAAGCGCTGATCCGGGCCGGGGCCATGGATGCACTAGGCCCGAATCGCGCCACGCTGATGGCGCGGTTGCCGGACGCATTGGCGCTGGCAGACCAGAATACCCGCGCTGCCGCGGCCGGTCAGGACGATATGTTCGGATTGGCTGCCCCTGCTGCGACAGCCAGACAGGTAACCGCGCCGGTTACAGTTGCAGACTGGGATGAAGACGAACGGCTGCGGGGTGAAAAGGAAACCCTGGGTCTGTATCTCACCGGTCATCCCATCGTGCGCTATCTGCGCGATCTGCAACCGGTAGTCACGGCATCGCTGGGTGAATTGGCAAGCGAAGCGCCGCCTGCAAATAACGGTGAGCGTGGCTACGGTTATGGTGGACCATCGCGCACAGTCATCGTCGCTGGCTTGGTGATGGATCTGCGCAAACGGGGCAACCGGGTCAATCTGGTACTGGACGATCGCACCGGACGTATCGAAGTGACCTTGTTCGAGGAAGCCTATAACCGGTTTCGAGCCTTGGCGGTAAAAGACAAAGTCGTGGTGGCCGAAGGTCGACTGGCGTTCGACCAGTTCCTCAATGCCTGGCGTGTCACCGCCAAGGACTTGTTCGATGTCGATAAGTTGCGGGAGCGCTATGTGCGGCGCCTCGATATCCATTGGCAGGCAAAGGAGGTCAGCCCCGAGTTCGCGGCGCGGCTCAAGGAGACCTTGAAGCCCTATCTGCTGGATGGGGGATGTGCGGTATGTGTCGGTTATCGAGGCAAAGATGCCAGCGTCCCGGTTCCCTTGGGGGATCATTGGCGGGTGCGTCCTTCGGAAGCCCTCGTACAGAAGCTTGAGGCCTGGCTGGGTGCCGATCAGGTGGTGCTTCACTACGGACCTCGCACGGCGGCCAGCAGCCGTGAAACCGCCGATGCTTGAGGTGGGGGCTTGTGCAGCTTGCCGCCAGCCGGTAAGGTTTGCGGCCTAATCCGGCTATAATTGCCCTATGAACCTGAATTTTCTCGAATTTGAACAACCTATCGC
>DASSKW010000005.1:0-8383 GCA_035690065.1 Gammaproteobacteria bacterium | reverse complement strand
CTGTCCGTTCGATGCGGTGCATCGAACCCATGGTACTTTTCCAACTCGAAAACCGAAAATTCGATTTCCGGTCTTCTCCATTTATCAATTACTTGAATTGATTGATAAATGGCGGTGCATCCCTGCACCGCAATAGTGGGCTGTTTTTTCAAGAGCCCACCAGGCGCATGCGGGCATAATATCACCGGGCTAATGTTGAGGAACCAGGTATGCAGGTTGCCGTCTGTCACGATCCTGCCCAGTCCCGGTATGGGTTCGGGGACGACCACCCGTTCGGTCCGGACCGCTTCGATGCTTTCTGGCAGGAGACCTGCGCGCGCGGTCTGGATCGGCGGGTGTTGCCGATCCCGGCGCGCTATCCCACCGAGGCGGAATTGCTTAGGTTCCATCCCCGCGAATACCTGGATTTTCTGGCCCGCCGCTGCCGCGAAGGGGTGGGTTATCTGGATAGCGGCGACACGCCGGCCTTGCCCGGTATCCTGGATGCGGCCAGGCAGGTGGTCGGCGCGACCCTGAATGCGGTCGCCGGGGTCATGCAGCAGGACTGGCAGCGTGCGTTCGTGCCCATCGCAGGATTGCATCATGCGGGCCGCGGGCATGCGGCCGGGTTCTGTGTGCTCAACGACATCGGCGTCGCGGTGGAATATCTGCGTCGCGAACACGGCCTGAAACGTATCGCCTATGTGGACATCGATGCGCATCACGGCGATGGCGTGATGTATGCCTATGAATCCGACCCCGCACTGATCTTTGCCGATCTGCATGAAGACGGCCGCTTCCTGTATCCCGGCACCGGCGCTGCGGATGAGACCGGCAAGGGTGACGCGGTGGGCAGCAAGCTCAATATCCCGATGCCGCCGGGCGCCAGCGATGTGGAATTCGCGCCGGCCTGGCAGCGTGTCGAGCAGCATCTTGCCGAATACCAGCCTGAGTTCATCCTGTTCCAGTGCGGCGCCGACAGTATCGCCGGCGACCCCATCACCCATCTGCGCTATACGCCCGCGGCACATGCAAAAGCGGCTACCCGGCTGTGCGAACTGGCGGAAGAATATTGCGCGGGTCGCATCGTAGGCATGGGCGGCGGCGGGTATAACCGCCGTAATCTGGCGCTGGCATGGAACGGTGTAGTCGAGGCGTTTCTACACACCTGACACCTGAATATCCCGGTATTTTAAGCATCTTTATCTTGATTTCCCGTATGTTGCGCATGACGAGCCCGGTGCTGGGGTAAAATTGCCTGCCCCACCACAACCCTAATCTGCGGAGTGATCTGATGTTCAGCCAGGATATGACCATCGCCGGTTTCGATGATGAACTCGACCAGGCCTTGCGTGCTGAATTGCAGCGCCAGGAACAGAACATCGAGCTGATCGCGTCCGAGAATTACGTGAGTCCGCGGGTGCTGGCGGCGCAGGGTTCGGTACTGACCAACAAGTACGCGGAAGGCTATCCCGGCAAGCGTTATTACGGTGGCTGTGAATACGTGGACGTGGCGGAGCGGCTCGCGATCGAGCGTGCCAGGAAACTTTTCGGTGCCGCCTATGCCAACGTGCAGCCGCATTCCGGTTCGCAGGCGAATGCTGCGGTGTATCTGGCGTTGTTGAAAGCGGGCGACACCATCCTTGGCATGAGCCTCGCGCACGGTGGACATCTCACACACGGCTCCAAGGTCAATTTCTCCGGCAAGTTTTTCAATGCGGTGCAATATGGTATCGACACATCCACCGGGCTGATCGATTACGAGCAAGTGCAGAAGCTCGCGGATGAACACAAGCCGAAGATGATCGTGGCCGGGTTCTCCGCCTACTCACGCCGCATCGACTGGCAGAAGTTCCGCGACATCGCCGATTCGGTTGGGGCTTATCTGTTCGTGGACATGGCGCATGTCGCTGGCTTGGTTGCCGCGGGCATCTATCCCGATCCGGTGCAGATCGCCGACATCACCACCACGACGACACACAAGACGTTGCGCGGCCCACGCGGCGGTCTGATCCTGGCACGCGCCAATGAAGAGATCGAGAAGAAACTGAATTCGACCGTGTTTCCCGGTACCCAGGGCGGTCCGTTGATGCACGTCATCGCCGCCAAGGCGGTCGCGTTCCTGGAAGCCTTGCAACCGGAGTTCAAGGTCTATCAACAGCAGGTGCTGGATAATTCCCGCGCCATGGCCGACGCGCTGGTGAAACGCGGTTACAACATCGTGTCCGGCGGAACCGATAACCATCTGTTTCTGATGGACCTCATCAACAAGAACATCACCGGCAAGGATGCGGACGCAGCCCTGCACAAGGCCAACATCACGGTGAACAAGAACGCGGTGCCGAACGATCCGCGCCCGCCGATGGTGACCAGCGGCCTGCGCATCGGCACGCCCGCGGCAACCACGCGCGGTTTCAAGGAGACCGAGATACGTGAACTGGCTGGCTGGATCGCCGATATCCTCGATGATATCGGCAACGAGCAGAAGATCGCGGCAGTGAAAGACAAGGTGTTGGCGATGTGCCGGAAGTTTCCGGTCTATGCGTCAGGCAAATGATCAGCTCCATCGGATACAGGTAGACAATGCACTGCCCCTTCTGCAATCACGAAGATACAAAAGTCATAGATTCGCGTCTGGCGGGTGAAGGTGCGCAGGTGCGTCGGCGCCGTGAGTGCGAGAAATGCAATGAGCGCTTCACCACCTTTGAAAGCGCGGAGTTGGTGATGCCGCGCATCGTCAAGAACGACGGCACCCGGGTGCCATTCGACGAGCACAAGTTGCGTATCGGCATGATGCGGGCGCTGGAGAAGCGCCCGGTAGGGACCGAAGCGGTGGAAGCGGCGATCGCGCGTATCGTGCATCGCCTGCAGGTCACGGGTGAGCGTGAAGTCCGTTCACTGCAAGTGGGCGAACTGGTGATGGAAGAATTGCGCCAGCTCGACGAAGTCGCCTACGTGCGATTCGCATCCGTGTATCGCAGCTTCCAGGATGCCAACGAGTTCCGGGAAGAAGTCGAGCGTCTCATGGAGGATGCGGAACGCGAAGCACTCAAGCGCGAGCAGATGCCACTGCTGCCGGATGACGAGAAAAAGTAACGCCCCGGATGAAGACCGATTTCAGCGCCTTCGATCACGCCTGCATGGCCGAAGCCCTGCGTCTGGCAGAACAGGGTCTCTACACCACCGAGCCGAATCCGCGCGTCGGCTGTGTGATCAGTAAAGATGGCAAGATCGTCGGGCGTGGCTTCCATCGCAAGGCCGGCGAAGCGCACGCCGAGGTGAATGCATTGCGCGATGCCGGCAAGGATGCGCGCGGTGCGACCGTGTATGTGACGCTGGAACCGTGCAGCCATACCGGGCGCACGCCGCCCTGCGTTGATGCACTTGTCCAGGCAGGCGTAGCGCGCGTGGTCGCAGCCATGCAGGACCCGAATCCGAAAGTGGCGGGCCAGGGTTTCGTGCGATTGAAAGCCGCGGGTATCGAAACAGCATGCGGATTGTTGGAGACGCAGTCGCGAGCGCTCAACCCTGGCTTCATCAGTCGCATGACTCGGGGTCGGCCATGGGTGCGTAGCAAGCTGGCGATCAGCCTGGATGGGCGCACGGCACTCGCCGACGGCGAGAGCAAATGGATCAGCGATACCGCGGCGCGTGAAGATGCGCATCGCTGGCGGGCGCGCAGTTCAGTGATTCTAACCGGCAGCGGAACGGTGCTGGCGGACGATCCGGCGCTGACGGTGCGCCTGGAGGGAGGCGAGGCTGATTGGCGGCAACCGTTGCGCGTGGTGGTGGATTCAGCGTTGCGCATCCAACCTGCTGCAAGATTGCTGAAAGCCCCGGGACAGGTTTATGTCGCGACGCTGGAGGCGAACCCACAGCAGCATCAGTCATTGACTGCGGCGGGTGCACGAATATGGGTAGTTCCCGCTGCGGATGGTCGTGTTGATCTTGCTGCATTGATGCAGATACTGACGCAACAGGAATGCAACGAAGTATTGGTGGAAGCGGGACCGGCGTTGAACGGCGGGTTGTTGCAAGCCGGTCTGATCGACGAGTTGATCGTCTATCTGGCGCCGCACCTGCTGGGCGATACCGCTCGCGGCATGTTCAGCATCCCGGCGATCAGCGGGATGCAGGCGCGCCAGGAACTGAAACTCACCGATCTGCGTCAGGTGGGCGGTAACATCAGGATGATATTGAGAGTGGAGTAAAGATTGCATGTTTACAGGCATCATCCAGACCGTCGGCAAAGTGAAGCAGCTTGAAGCACACGGTGGAGACGTGCGGATCGGCATCGGTAGCGGCGCACTGGATTTGAACACGCTGAAGATCGGCGACAGTGTCGCAGTGAATGGCTGTTGCCTGACCGTCATCGCGAAACTTGCCGATGGCTTCGCCGCGGATGCTTCCACGGAGACGCTTGCGCTCACGACACTTGGCGCGCTTGAGCCGGGTTCGCCCGTAAATCTGGAGACTGCACTGACTCTGGCCACACCGCTCGGAGGTCATCTGGTGAGCGGACACGTGGATGGCATCGGAACGGTACGCGAGCGGCATGACGATGCGCGCTCGGTGCGGTTCAGTATCGAACTACCGGCAGGTCTCGCACACTATGTAGCGAAGAAAGGCTCGATCTGCGTGGATGGTGTCAGTCTGACCGTGAACGAGGTAAACGCAAGCGTATTCGAAGTCAACATCATCCCGCATACGCTCGAGCATACCGTCATCGGCAAATATGCTGCCGGGACCCGCGTCAACATCGAAGTCGATCTGGTGGCGCGTTATCTGGAGCGGATGCTGACACCGGATTCGTAATCCAGATCAATATGACCATATTGGAATAATCAGACACATGAAACTCGACAGTATCGAAGACATCCTCGCCGACATCCGTGCAGGCAAGATGGTCATCCTGATGGATGACGAGGACCGCGAGAACGAAGGCGACCTGATCATGGCGGCCGAGAAAGTGCGGCCGGAAGACGTCAATTTCATGGCGCGCTACGGGCGCGGCCTGATCTGCCTGACCCTGACGCGGGAACGTTGCCAGCAACTGCACCTGCCGTTGATGGTAAGCACCACCAACGCGAATCACGGTACCAATTTCACGCTCTCCATCGAAGCGGCGGAAGGCGTGACCACCGGCATCTCCGCTTACGATCGTTCCCACACCATCCGTACGGCGGTGCGTCCCGATGTACATCCGGAGGCTCTCAAGCAACCCGGACATATCTTTCCGCTGATGGCGCAACCGGGCGGCGTGCTGACGCGTGCCGGGCACACCGAGGCGGGTTGCGATCTGGCAAGGCTGGCGGATATGGAACCTGCAGCCGCCATCGTGGAGATACTCAACGAAGACGGCACTATGGCGCGCCGTCCCGATCTGGAAAAATTTGCACATGAACATGGCTTGAAGATCGGAACCATCGCCGACCTCATCCGCTATCGCCTGGAAAAAGAAAAGACGGTCGAACGCATCATCGAACACCCGGTACAGACCGAATTCGGTGGATTCCGCATGGTGGTCTATGAAGACCGCACCAGCAAGACCGTGCATCTGGCGTTGATCGCCGGCGCGTTGTCACCGGATAAACCGGCGCTGGTCAGAGTACATCTGCAGAACACGCTGTCCGATGTCGTCGGTGTGCAATGGGAAGAATTGGGTTGGCCGTTACGTAACGCCATGCGGCGCGTGGCCGATGAAGGCGGTGTCGTGGTGATCCTGCGGCAGCCGGAAGATCCTGCCATGCTGGTTGAACGCTTGCGCGGTCATGGCAACAGTCCCGCCGGTGACGACGGTGTGCCGGCCGCGGCGGTGTTGCGCACTTATGGTATCGGCGCGCAGATCCTGCTCGATCTCGGCGTACAGCGGATGCGGGTGCTGAGTCAGCCGAAGCGGATGCAGGGCCTGTCCGGCTTCGGCCTGGAAGTCGTGGAGTACGTGGCGTGTGATTGAGCTGCCTGGCAGAGAGGCAGTGGCAGCCTGCCTAAGTTAGAATAGCAGCGTATACCCACAGGCTCTTTATCATGACCGGCAACCCCAAAACCCTCCAGGGCGATAGCGCCGCCAACGGCGCACAGATCGCGATCGTAGCCGCACGCTTCAATAGTTTCGTGGTGGACAAGCTGGTCAGTGGCGCGCTGGATACCCTGCGGGAACAGGGCGTGGCGGATGAAGACATCACGTTGGTCCGTGTCCCGGGCGCGTTCGAACTGCCGTTGACGGTGCAGGAACTGGCGACCGACAGTGATTACGATGCGGTCATCGCGCTGGGTGCGGTGATCCGTGGCGACACACCGCATTTCGATTTCGTCGCCGGGGAATGCGCGCGCGGTCTATCGCAAGTCGCACTGGATACCGGCGTGCCGGTGGCATTCGGGGTCCTGACCTGCGATACCGCCGAACAGGCGTTGGAACGAGCCGGCGGCAAGGCCGGCAACAAGGGTGCGGATGCAGCCATGACTGCGCTGGAGATGGCCAACCTGCTGCAGATCCTGGACGAGCAACGATGAGCGGAAACCGGAATCACGGAGCCCGTGCGCGGTCGCGCGCGCGGCGTCTGGCACTGCAGGGTCTGTATCAATGGCAGTTAAGCGGTGGTGAGGCCGGCGAGATCATCGCCCAGTTGCACCTCAGTCAGGAGGCGAAAAATACCGAACTGGATTATTTCGATGTCCTGTTACGTGACTGCGTCGCAGAACAGGCGGCACTGGCTGCTGCTTTCGAGCCACATCTCGACCGCCCCATCGAGCAACTCGACCCCATCGAGCGCGCCATCCTGCTGCTCGGCATCTACGAATTGAAAGCATGTCCGGATGTGCCGTATCGCGTGGTCCTGAACGAAGCGGTCGAACTCGCCAAGAGTTTTGGCGGAGAAGACAGCCACAAGTACATCAATGCGGTCCTCGACCGTGCTGCCGAAGAATATCGCGCGCCTGAGAAGCAGGCGCGTGTCCGCGCCACCTGATCCCTGTTTCCCTAATGGATGAATTTGCGCTGATCCGCCGTTACTTCACCGATGGCGGCGTGATGCGCGCCGATACCGTGCTCGGTATCGGCGACGATGCCGCTGTGTTGCGGGTACCGGATGACAGGCAACTGGTGGTGACCACCGACAGTCTGGTGTCGGGTGTGCATTTCCCGGCCGAGCTTCAGCCGGACGCAATCGGCCATCGGGCACTGGCAGCGAATCTCAGCGACCTCGCCGCCATGGGCGCAGAACCCGCCTGGGTGTTGCTCGCACTTACCTTGCCCGAAGCGGACGAACGCTGGCTGGAAAGTTTCAGTGAAGGTTTTTTCAGGCTGGCGAGATCACATCATGTCGCACTGGTAGGCGGCAATGTCGCACGCGGCCCGCTCAATATCACGATCACGGCGCACGGGCTGGTACCGTCTGGTCAGGCGCTGATGCGCAAGGGTGCGCGACCGGGTGATGCGGTGTATGTGACTGGTCATCCTGGCGATGCTGCCGCCGGACTCAAGTTGATCCAGAGCGGTCATGGAGATACCAGTAATGACTGCGTGCAACGCTTCTGTTATCCCGAACCGCGAGCCGCAGCCGGGATCGGATTACGCGGCATCGCGAGCGCCATGATCGATATCTCTGACGGCCTGCTTGCCGATCTGTCCCATCTGCTGGCAGCGAGCGATGTCGGTGCCACACTCGAGCTTGCCGGGTTACCGCTGTCGCAAACCTTGCTTGCCTCATATCCTGCAGAGACGGGACGCCACTTGGGGCTCACCGGGGGCGACGATTATGAATTGTGTTTCACTGTGCCGAATGAAAGATTGTCCGAGTTGCACAGGCGTGTTGCGGATCTCGGTTGCGAGGTGACCCGTATCGGCAGCATCGAGACCGAAGCAGGTCTGCGGCTGCGCGATGAACATGGCAACTTGAAAGGCACCGATTCGCTTGGCTACCGACACTTCTAATAATCTAACCAGGGAATTCTGAATGTCAGGTCCGCTTGCCGCCCGCGATGTGTTCCGTAATCCCTGGCATTTCCTCGCCTACGGCTTCGGCGCGGGGCTGGCGCGGCGGGCGCCCGGTACGGCTGGAACCGTGGTCGCGATCCCGATCTATCTGCTGGTACAGCTTGGCGGTATCTGGTTTTATCTTGGCTTCACCCTGGCGGCATTCTTTGCCGGTATCGCGATCTGCGGTTATACCGCAAGGAAGATGGGCATCGACGATCCATCGGGCGTGGTCTGGGATGAGATCGTCGGTTATCTGATCAGCATGGCGGCGGCGCCGCTGGGTGTGCTCTGGATCGTCGCCGGCTTCGTCTTGTTCAGGCTCTTCGATATCTGGAAACCCTGGCCGATCCGGGTGCTGGACCGGCGTGTCAAAGGCGGTCTGGGAATCATGCTCGACGATGTCGTCGCAGGACTGTTCACGGCAAT
>DASSKW010000004.1:0-17606 GCA_035690065.1 Gammaproteobacteria bacterium | reverse complement strand
TTCAGATCGTATCTCCACAATCGGGCGGCAAGACGATAGATATCCCGAGTGTTCCAGCCGGTAAGAGTACCTATCTGTTTGAAGTGCCGGCCGGGCGTTATTGCTTGCAGCGCTTCTCCTATGGGAATTACCTGATCTCCCATCAGGGTCAGTATGTGAATTGCTTTATGGTGCCCGCAGGCGAAATCGGCTTCAGTGGGATGTATGCCCCACGTGCCTATAATGGTCAGGTTGCAGTCAGTCAGGATCTTGACGTTGCCAGCTCGCAGGCAGAGCTCAAGCGAGACTACCCGCGCATCGCGGCGCAGTTTCTGCGACCCGAGCCTGCGCTAACTCCGGCGGCCGAGACTGCCAAAGCGCCGGCTCAGGCTGCTGCGACAACCACAACGACCGCACCGCCGCCGCCCGGCAAGGATCTGATTTCTTCTTGGGTCGAGCACGATAAACAAGAATCGGATGACACAATTTATTTACGGAATAATACAAAGTGGGCGCTGGAAATTACGGTATTCGAGCTCTACGCATGCGCCAATATCAAACAGACATGTAAGCCCATCCATCCTCATTTCACGCTTGCTCCCCACCAGACAAAGTCCTTCATGAAGGTGCAGCCGGATAATCCTTATGCGGCTTATTCATTTCACTACCGGCTACAGTACAACTTTAATTAGACAGAGAGAAACTGGGTCAGGTCTTGTATTAGCATATGAACCCCTGATATCTCCGCTCCAACGCAGCTTTCGACAGCCGATCCGCGGTCCGAGAAGGCAAAAGCAATTCGGAATTATGCAGCGCCTGCAATCCATATTTCAGCATCGGTCCATCCACTTCCTTGAGCGCATCTTCCCGCACTTCGATCGCGTAGTCCGGCCGGATGCCGATGATCCCGCGATCAAAGGCGGCGTGGTGAATCTTGCATAAGGATAGACCATTGGTGACTTCCGGTGCCTGTCCGGACCAGAATCCTGATTGGGGAGTACCACGATCAAAATGCGGTTGGTATTCACGGGGCAGTCCGGTGGTGTGCGATTGAGCCGGGGAATTGCACTATGTGATGTAAGGAGTATGCTTACCTCCGCATGTCGTTCACGGAATGCACAAACAAATCTCACATCGGCGGTCGGTCTGGCCCGCCGTGCAGCCGACCTTTCAGGTCGATACCGTGAAGCCTACCGACGTCTCCAATCCCGATTATTTCCACAAGGTGGTGGACTGCCAGTGGGGCTGTCCGGCCCACACCGATGTGCCGCAATACATCCGCCTGATCGCCCAGGGGCGCTTCACCGACGCCTACATGCTCAACCGGGAATCCAACGTGTTCCCCGGTATCCTCGGCCGCGTCTGCGACCGGCCCTGCGAACCGGCCTGCCGCCGTGGCCGGGTGGATGAGAAGCCGGTGGCGATCTGCCGTCTGAAGCGGGTGGCGGCGGACCTCAAGGACGACGTGCGGCAACGTCTGCCGAAGATTCCCAAACAGAAGAACGGCAAGCGCATCGCCTGCATCGGCGCCGGCTGCGCGTCGTTGACGGTAGCGAATGATCTTCTGCCGCTGGGTTACGAGATCGTGATGTTCGAGAAACAGCACGAGCCGGGCGGCCTGATGCGCACCAACATCCCATCGTTCCGGCTGCCGCCGGACGTGCTCTCGGATGAGATTGCGATGATCGTGGAGATGGGCGTGGACCTGCGGCTCAGTTCGCCGGTCGAGAGCATGCACGAACTTTTGAAACAGGGTTTCGATGCGGTGTTCGTCGGCAGTGGTGCGCCGCGTGGCAAGAATCTGGAGATACCCGGGCGCTATGACGATCCGGCGCATCTGCACATCGGCATCGACTGGCTGGAGTCCGTGGCTTTCGGTCATATAGACGAGATCGGCGAGCACGTGATCATCGTTGGCGCCGGCAACACCGCGATGGATTGCTGCCGCACTGCGCTCCGGCTTGGTGCGAAAGACGTGAAGGTGATGGCGCGCAAGCCGCTCTCGATGCTCAAGGCGTCCGACTGGGAGCTGGAAGAGGCGATCGAAGAGAGCGTGGACATCATCGAGTGCTATTCACCCAAGGACTTCGTGATCGAAGCCGGGCGCATCAAAGGTATGCACTTCGAGGTGCTGGAATATCACGAGGAGCAGGGCAAACTCAGATCGCGCATCGTGGCAGAGAAACTGCTGCCAGCGGATGATGTGATCCTCGCCATCGGCCAGGAGAACGCCTTTCCCTGGATCGAGGATGACGCGGGCATCGAACTCGATAAGTGGCATGTGCCGGTGGTGGACAAGAAAACCTTCCAGTCCACTCGCGCGGGTGTGTTCTTCGGCGGCGACGCGGCGTTCGGACCGCAGAACATCATCTGGGCGGTGGAACACGGCCATCAGGCGGCGATCTCGATCCACAAGTTTTGTCAGGGCGCGGACATGACCCAGCGCCCGGCGGACAGCATGGATCTCGTCAGCACCAAGATGGGGATACACGAGTGGAGTTACAGCAACAGTTTCGAAGGTGCGGCGCGACGGTTGGTACCGCATGTGAGCCTCAAGGAACGTTTCAAGAAGATCAATATCGAAGTGGAACTGGGTTTTGGCGCGGAAGAGACTCAGGTGGAAGTCGAGCGCTGCCTCAACTGCGATATCCAGACGGTGTTCTTCGCGCCGAAGTGCATCGAGTGCGACGCCTGCATCGACATCTGTCCGACCCAGTGCCTGACGATTACCCACAACGGCGAAGAGGCCGACCTGCGCAAGCGCCTCAAGGCCCCGGCCGATAACCTGCAGCAGCCGCTGTATGTTTCCGAAGCACTCAAGCAGACAGGGCGGGTGATGGTAAAGGACGAGGATCATTGCGTACATTGCGGTTTGTGTGCGGAGCGCTGTCCGACCGCCGCCTGGGATATGCAGAAATCCACCTTGAAGGTTTCGTATGCGGGCGACGACGACGTCGCACCCGCGCCGTTGCGGCGCACGGCCACGCCGTGACTGTGAGAGCGACGATATGAGTACGCACATCAACGATTTCGTGATCAAGATCGCCAACGTGAATGGCACAGGTTCGGCCAGCGCCAACGGTCTTTTGATGAAAGCGATCTTCCGCATGGGTATCCCGGTGGTGGGCAAGAACTTTTTTCCCTCCAACATCCAGGGTCTGCCCACCTGGTTCGAGATCCGCGTGAGCAAGGAGGGGTATCTGTCCCGCTCCGGGCGCGTGGATTTCATGGTGGCGATGAACGCACAGACCTACGCCGGGGATCTGGCAGAAGTAAGCTCCGGCGGGTTTCTCCTCTACGACTCCACTTGGCCGCGCGATAAACAACTGGCGCGCGACGACGTCACGCTGCTGGGCGTGCCCTTGGCGGAATTGGTGAACAAGGAGTTCGAGAACATCCGCGCACGTATCCTCATGAAGAACGTCTGTTATCTTGGCGCGCTGGCCGCACTGTTCGACATCGATATGCAGGTGATCGAAGAACTGTTGAAAGAGACCTTCGCGGACAAGCAGAAACTGATTGCCGGCAACCTCACGGCGATCGAATTGGGTCATCGGTATGCGAAAGAGCATTTTAATTGCCCGCTGCCGTTGCGACTCGAGCGCATGGATGCGACCAGAGACCACATCATGGTAGATGGCAACACCATGGCGGGGCTTGGCTGTGTATTCGCCGGCGCCACCGTGGGCGCGTGGTATCCGATCACGCCGTCCACCTCGCTCATGGATGCCTTCAAGGGATTCTGCGAAGAGACCCGGGTGGACCCTGACACGGGCAAGAACAAATATTGCATCGTGCAGGCGGAGGACGAACTGTCCGCTATCGGCATGGTGCTGGGCGCGGCCTGGAACGGTGCGCGCGCCTTCACGCCCACCAGCGGTCCCGGCATCTCGCTCATGAACGAGTTCATCGGTTTTGCTTATTACACTGAGATCCCGGCGGTGATTTTCGATGTGCAACGGGTGGGCCCTTCCACCGGCATGCCCACGCGCACGCAACAGGCGGACCTGATGCTTGCGGCTTACGCTTCCCACGGCGATACGCGTCATGTGCTGCTGTTCCCGGCGGACCCGGCGGAGTGCTTCCAGTTTGCGGTGCAGGCGTTCGATATCGCCGAGCGCATGCAGACGCCGGTGATCGTGCTCTCGGATCTCGACATCGGCATGAACGACTGGATGGTGCCCAGGGTGAAGTGGGACGCGCGCTACATCCCGGATCGCGGCAAGGTCTATACCAGAGAACAACTGCAGGAGATGCAGATATTCCATCGCTATACCGATACGGATGGCGACGGCATCTGCTATCGCACGCTGCCGGGCGTGCATCCCAAGGGCTCGTATTTCGTGCGCGGCTCCGGCCATAACCGCCGCGGCGGTTACACCGAGGATGCGGCGGAATATCAGGACGTGCTGGACCGGCTGCGCAAGAAGTTCGAGACCGCCAAGACGCTGGTGCCCACACCGATCGTGAAAGTGCGGAAGGGAGTCACGTCTGGAATCATTTCCATCGGCAGTTGCGACGGGGCGGTGCGGGAAGCGCTGGACATCCTCGGCCGGGAGGGCACCGAGGTGAATTACTTGCGCGTGCGCGGGTTTCCGTTCAGCAGGGAAGTGGAAGATTTTCTGGACCATCACGAACGTATCTTCGTGGTCGAGCAGAACCGCGACGCGCAACTGAAATCGCTGCTGCTGATCGAGACCAGCGTGGAGAAGCGCAAACTCCACTCCATCCTGCATTACGACGGTATGCCGATAGATTCGCGTTGCATCGTGGAGGGCATCAATCAGGCGCTCTCCCGCGGTGCGGCAGCCTGAACACGAAAGGAACCACGCCATGAGTTTCATCACCAAACCCAGGGTTCTGCATACCAAGCTGCCGAAGAATGCGCTGGGGCTCACCACGCGCGAGTACGAAGGCGCCATGTCCACCCTGTGCGCCGGTTGCGGACACGATTCCATCACCGCAGCACTTGTTCAGGCGTTCTGGGAATTGAACATCGAACCTTGCAAGGTGGTGAAGATGAGCGGCATCGGCTGTTCATCCAAGACCACCGCGTATTTTCTCGGTGACGCGCACGGCATCAACGCCGTGCACGGCCGCATGCCGTCGGTCGCGACCGGCGCGGATGCGGCCAACCGTGATCTTTACTATGTCGGAGTATCTGGCGACGGCGATTCGCTTTCCATCGGCCTCGGCCAGTTCGCGCACGCGCTGCGCCGCAACCTGAGCATGCTGTACGTGATCGAGAACAACGGCGTGTACGGTCTCACCAAAGGCCAGTTCTCCGCCTCGGCGGATGTCGGCAGCAAGGCCAAGAAGGGTGAGGTGAATCAGCAACCGCCCATCGATCCGGTGATCACGGCGTTGACTATGGGCGGCAGCTTTGTGGCGCGCAGCTTCTCCGGCGACAAGGAGCAACTCGTCCCGCTCATCAAGGCCGCAATCATGCACCGGGGATTTGCGCTGCTCGACGTGCTCTCGCCCTGCGTCACCTTCAACGACCATGAGGATTCCACCAAGAGCTACGCGCATACGCGGCAGTTCTACCATCCGGCGGTGCATGCGGATTTCGTGCCGCCCAGCCGGCCGATCCGCGCCGCTTATGATGAAGGCGAGGTCATGCCGGTGGAACTGCACGACGGTAACACTGTGCTGTTGCGCAAGGTCTCGAAGGATTACGATCCCACCAATCGTGCCAAAGCCTATAGTTACCTGCACGACCACCAGAAGAAGGGCGAGATCGTCACCGGGCTCCTCTATATAGATGAAGGTCAGCGCGAGATGCACGAAGTCAGCAACACGGTCGCCACACCGCTGCGGGATCTTCCGTACGACGCGCTCTGTCCGGGTGATAAAGTCTTGCAGGAAATCCAGGACCGGTTTGCGTGAATCTGTCTGTCATGACGGAATAAGAGGACTTCAGCGTGGATAGCTTCTGGATTCACCACGGCCTCTGGTTCATCCTGTTCATGTTTTTCTTCCCGCGGCTGACACTGCTGTTCTCCAGCATCCCGTTCGGCGGCTTGTTCTGGTGGCTGGGTTGGATCTTCGCGCCACGTCTGCTGGTGGCGATCCTGGCGACCACGAACTATTGGCATACCAACATGATCCTGTGCGTGCTGACCTGGATCTGGGCCCTTGGCGGTGAGGGCACGGAGAAGACTGTAGTCGTCAAGACTACACGAGCGCGCTAGCAAGCGATGGACGGCACCGAACTCGTCGAGATCCAATGTCCCTACTGCGGCGAGACGATCGAGGTCGTCGTGGATTGTTCGGTGGAGAATCAACACTATATAGAGGACTGTCAGGTCTGCTGCCGCCCCATGAATCTGGCGGTCGCGATCGATGCGGAGGGCATACCCGTGATCGAGGTATCCCAGGAAGATGACGCCTAAGAATTACCGGTGACCCGCTTATGAAATACAAAGACTATTACGACGCATTGGGCGTGAAGCGCGATGCCAGCGAGGCCGAGATCAAGACGGCCTACCGCAAGCTGGCGCGCAAGTATCATCCCGACGTCTCCAGGGAGAAAGAGGCGGAAGTGCATTTCAAGGAGATCGCGGAGGCGTACCAGACGCTGAAGGATAAAGAGAAGCGTGCGGCTTACGATCAGTTGGGCCAGCAGCAGGCCGGTCAGGAATTCAAACCGCCGCCGGACTGGCAACAGCGGTATGGCGAGACGAACTTCTCGTTCGACGATCTTGATCTGGCTGATCTGTTTGCAGGAATGCGCGCTGGGCGTGGCGGCGGCGGTCGTGCGCAGAACATGCGGATGGCAGGCGAGGACTACGAAGTGCCGGTCGAGATCACGCTGGCGCAGGCGTTTAACGGTACCGATATCGAGCTGAATCTCAGTCTGCCAGAATACGACCAGGCGGGGCGCATGCATCGCACGCCGCATCCGGTCAAAGCACATATCCCGAAAGGCGCGACTGCCGGGCAGCGTTTGCGGGTACCGGGTAAAGGTGGCAAGGGAATGAACGGTGGTCGTGATGGCGATCTGTATCTCGACATCAGCCTGCGCCCGGATCCGGTGTTCCGTGTCACCGGCCATGACTTATATATGGATTTACCATTGGCGCCGTGGGAAGCGGCGTTAGGTGCGAGCGTGGAAGTACCAACCTTGGGTGGCGCGGTGCGACTCAAGATTCCGGCTGGCGCGCGCGCCGGACAGCAATTCCGCCTGTCTGGAAAGGGCTTGCCCAGGCCGCGTGGCAGCGTCGGCGATCTGTTCGCCATCGTGCGGATTGCGGTACCCGATACGCTTACCGAACAGGAACGCGACTTGTTCCGGAGATTGTCTGAAGTCTCGACATTCGATGCGCGCAAGGCCTTGCAGCAGGAGGGCGCGAAATGAAACTGGAACTTACCGAATTGAGCTGGCTGGATGAGCATCAGCACTTGTCGCTGACAGATTTGGCAGAACTGTCCGGCTTGTCCGAAGTGGAGATCCGCGAACTGACCGAGTACGGCGTGTTCGTGCCGATGCAACCGGAAGCGCCGATGCTGACTTATACCGCGTATTGCGTGGTGATCGCGCGCACGGCCTCACGTTTGCGTGACGATTTCGAACTCGATATGGGAGGCCTGGCGGTCACGCTCAAACTGCTGGGGCGCGTGCATGAACTGGAAGCGCGGATCCGCGAGCTCAAGGCGCAGTTGCCCGCAGGCACCAGTCAGCTCTGATCCGTTCAGATGGCTTTATCTTCCGCGGCGACTTCTACGCCATGCTCTGCGTCTGGCTCGGCTTCGGTTTTCCTGGCGAGCTTCTTCTGGCGTTTCTCTTCCTGCTTCTTCTGCCTGGCCATATCTCGCTGTCGCTTGTCGTATTTGTAATTGGCTTTGGCCACGGGGATTCCTTTGGACGGGCATTGCAGTATACGGCAGGCGGCCGGATCGAGGCGGGTGCTGCTGAAAATGCAGTGGCGGGCAGCCAGGTATCGAGCGCGCTTGGCCTGCGAGCCAACTCCGGGTAAAGTGCCGGTTCCCCGCCGGAGTCTCTGGCCCCGGCTGGCCCGTTCCACCAGCACGAGGAATCCCGTGATGTTGCGTACCGTCACTTTCACGTTTGTCGGCGCTCTGGCGCTCGGCGCATCTGCGCTGCTTCCCGCCTCCGCCAGCGAGAGCAAGACCATGAGCACCAATCCTTTCATGGAACCGAGCACGCTGCCGTTCCATGCCCCTGAATTCAACAAGATCAAGGACAGCGACTACCTGCCGGCGTTCGAGGCGGGTATCAAGCAACAGCTGGCCGAGGTGCAGAAGATCGCCGATAATCCGGCGGCCCCCACTTTCGATAACACGCTGGTCGCGCTCGAAAAGAGCGGCCAGTTGCTGACCCGCGTCGGCAGGGTGTTCAACGGCGTGTCGAGTGCCAACACCGATGACGAGTTGCAGAAAGTGCAGGAAGAGATTGCGCCGAAGCTGGCGGCCCAGCAGGATGCGATCTTCCTCAACGAGAAGCTGTTCAAGCGTGTCGAGACGATCTACAACGAACGCGACAAACTCAAGCTCGATCCCGAATCGCATCGCCTGGTCGAGTACTACTATCAGCAGTTTGTGCTGGCGGGTGCCAAGCTGTCCGAAGCGGACAAGACCAGGCTCAAGAAACTGAACGAGGAAGAGGCTACGCTCGACGCCCAGTTCGTCAACAAGCTGCTGGCCGCAACCAAGGCCGGTGCACTGGTGGTGGATAACAAGGCGGCATTGGCCGGCTTGTCGGACAGCCAGATCGAAGCGGCCGCACAGGCCGCCGATGCCCGAGGTCTCAAGGGCAAATACGTGATCCCGCTGCAGAACACCACGCAGCAACCGGATCTGGCTTCGCTGACGGATCGCGCCACTCGCGAGAAACTGTTCGAGGCATCCTGGAATCGCGCCGAACACGGTGATGCAAACGATACCCGCAAGACCATCGAGCGTATCGCCAAGATCCGTGCCGATGAAGCGAAGCTGATGGGTTATCCGGATTATGCTGCCTGGAAACTGCAAGATCAGATGGCGAAGACGCCGGCTGCAGTCGAAGGTTTCCTCGGCAAGTTGGTGCCTGCGGCGACTGCACGCGCCACGCGTGAAGCGGCTGCCATCCAGCAGGTCATCGACAAAGACGGCGGCAAGTTCAAGTTGCAGCCTTGGGACTGGAATTTCTATGCCGAGCAGGTGCGCAAGGCGAAATACGATCTCGATGAATCCGAGATCAAGCCGTATTTCGAACTGGATCGCGTGCTCCAGGATGGCGTTTTCTATGCCGCTAACCAGCTCTACGGTCTGACGTTCAAGGAACGGCACGATATTCCGGTCTATCAGAAAGACGTGCGCGTGTTCGAAGTGTATGACGCGAACCAGAAACCGCTGGGCCTGTTCTATTGCGATTACTACAAGCGTGACAACAAGGGCGGCGGCGCCTGGATGGACAACTTCGTCGGTCAGTCCAAACTGCTCGGCACCCTGCCTGTAATCTACAACGTGGCTAACTTTTCCAAGCCGCCGGCGGGGCAGCCGACGCTGTTGAGTCTGGATGATGTGATCACGATGTTCCACGAGTTTGGCCATGCGCTGCATGGGTTCTTCGCCGATCAGGAATATCCGAGTCTGTCCGGGACCAACACCGCACGCGACTGGGTCGAGTTCCCGTCCCAGTTCAACGAGCACTGGGCGCTCAATCCGAAGGTGTTCGCGCATTACGCGATCAACTACAAGACCGGCAAACCGATGCCCAGGGAACTGGTCGCGAAGATCATGAAAGCGCGCGAATTCAACGCGGGCTATGACATGACCGAACTGCTGGCGGCGGCCGATCTGGATATGGCCTGGCACATGCTGCCGGCCAGCGCACCGTTGCAGAACGCCGACAGCTTCGAGATGGCGGCGCTCAAGAAGGACCATGCCTACATGGAGCAGGTGCCGACCCGCTATCGTTCCAGTTATTTCATGCACATCTGGGGCAACGGCTATGCGGCCGGTTATTACGCTTACATGTGGACACAGATGCTGGCGGACGATTCCTACAGCTGGTTCGTGGATAACGGCGGTTTGACGCGCGCCAACGGCCAGCGTTTCCGTGACATGATCCTGTCGCGTGGCAATACCGAGGACTACGGTACGATGTATCGGAACTTCACCGGTCATGCTCCGCGCATCGAACCGATGCTCAAGTATCGTGGGCTTACCGGGCAGTAAGCATCGGATTTAGCTGCTATTGAGGGCCGGCTACATGCCGGCCCTTTTCTTTAATGCGCCGGATAATATCCCGATGCGAAGTTGCCGTTATACTTCGTAACCGGCCCAGCCACTGAGAATGAGTCACCGATGCTGAGCAAGTTGCGGGATTATCTGCGTATCGCATTCGGCACGTTATTGATCAGCCTCAATACGCTGCTGCATGTGGCTCCGCTGCTGATGATCGCTGCTATCAAGGTGTTGATACCCCTGCGGATGGTACGGCGTACCTGTTCCAGGCTGCTGGCCGGGATCGCGGAGAGTTGGATCGCGGCCAACAGCGCCATGATCATGCTGTTCACGCACATCCAGTTCCAGATTCCCGATGTGCGCGGGTTGCGCAGCGATGGCAGCTACCTGGTGCTCTGCAATCACCAGAGCTGGGTGGACATCCCGGTGCTGCAGATGGCCTTGAACCGCCGTATCCCTCTGATGCGGTTCTTTCTCAAGAGTCAGTTGATCTGGGTGCCGGTACTGGGGCTGGCATGGTGGGCGCTGGATTTTCCGTTCATGAAACGGCATACGAAATCGCAGATAGCCAGGCATCCGGAACTGCGGCGTCAGGACATGGAGACCACGCGCCGTGCCTGCGAGAAATTCCGCGGGATTCCGGTTTCCATCATGAGTTTCGTGGAAGGCACGCGCTTCCAGCCTTATAAACATGCACGGCAGTCATCGCCCTACCGGAACCTGTTGCGTCCCAAAGTGGGTGGAGTCGCGATCGTGCTCAACGCCATGGGTAGCGTGCTGCACGAACTTCTCGATGTGACCATCGTCTATCCGGACGGCCGGCCCAGCATGCTGGACCTGATGACAGACCGTGTCGGCCGGGTGCTGGTACAGGTCACTCAACGCCGGATACCGGATGATCTGTTGGGAGGCGATTACGAGCGCGATACGGAATATAGATTGCGACTGCAACACTGGATCAATGATCTCTGGCAGCACAAGGATACCTTGATTGATGAGGCGATCGGCAAAGGGCCGGCATGATGCCGGCCCCTCGATCTTTCCCGTGATTGCAAGAGCGGTTATCAGGCGGCCAGGGCCTCACTGGCTGCCGCCGTCTGTTCCAGAGTCACTGCCACGGCATGGATCACCGCTGCGATCCGCACCACGCTTTGTACCGCCTGGATACCGATGCCATGTTCACGCACGACTTTTTCATGGGAACTCATGCAGGTACCGCAGCCGTTGATGGCCGAGACCGCCAGCGACGCCAGTTCGAAGTCGTTCTTCCCGATCCCCGGTTTTGCCATGATGCTCATGCGCAGGTTGGCACGCAGCGTCGCGTATTCCGGATCGCCGACCAGATGCGTGAAGCGGTAGTAGATATTGTTCATCGCCATGACCGCGGCAGCGGCACGCGCGCCATCCAGTTCCACGGCGTCGAGATGCTGTGAGGCGAATGCCGTCAGCGCTTGTGTCAGGTCTTGATTACGTGCTGCGATGGCTGAAGCCAGCGCGACGATGGCGATCTGTTTTTGATTCAGACCGGGCGCGCCGCCTTCGCTCAAGACGGATTCGAGATTGAGCCGCAGGTCCTTGGCGTATTCGGGCAGACGGCTTTTCAGTTCAGCAAGATTCATTGCAAGCTCCTTGGGTTTCCGTCATGCCGACTGATGCCGGCATGACGGAGTCCGAAAGTCAGTTACGCGGCCTTGAGGGTCTCGTCGCCACTCTGCCAGTTGCATGGGCAGAGTTCGTCAGTCTGCAGCGCGTCGAGCACGCGCAGCACTTCCGCCGGGTTGCGGCCGACGCTGCCTTCGGTGACGTACACGAAACGGATCACACCCTCGGGATCGACCAGGAATGCGGCACGGCGTGCGACACCTTCCTCATCGAGGATGCCGAGCGCGCTGGTCAGATCCTTGCGGATATCGGCCAGCATCGGGAACGGCAGGTCGTGCAGGTCCTTGTGGTCTTTGCGCCAGGCCAGATGCACGAACTCGCTGTCGGTGCTCGCCGCCAGTACCTGGCAATCGCGATCCTGGAACTGCGAGTTGAGATCGCCGAAACCCTTGATCTCGGTCGGACAGACGAAGGTAAAATCCTTCGGGTAGAAGAACACGCACAGCCACTTGCCGGCGTAACTGTTGTTAGTGATGTCCGCGAATGCGGTCTCCAGGCTTTTGGTACCCACGGTCGCTTTCAATTTGAATTCCGGAAATTTGTCGCCAACGGTCAACATGATGTCTGCTCCTTAACAAGTCGTTTGAAACTGCGGTTACCCCGCGCTTGCTGACAATATGAGGGCGGTCGAGTGATAATTCAAGTGAATTGTTTATATGATGTTGATAGGTATAGACTATCAGCGTTATGAACCTTCGCGACCTCCAATACCTGCGGGCCCTGGCTGAACACCGGCACTTTGGCCGCGCCGCCGAAGCCAGTTTCGTGAGCCAGCCGACCCTTTCTACCCAGATCAAGAAACTGGAGGAGGAGTTGGGTGTGGTACTGGTCGAACGCGGTTCGCGGCAGGTGATGCTGACCGAGGCCGGCAAGGCGGTGCTGGCACGCGTGCATGAGGTGCTGGAGGGCGCCGACGATATCCGCCGGATTGCACGCAACCTGAGCGATCCGAATTCACGGACGGTGCGGCTCGGGATATTCCCCACCCTTGGACCTTATCTGTTGCCGCAGACCTTGCCTGGTATCCGCAAGCGTTTCCCCAAACTGGAACTGCTGCTGGTCGAGGAAAAAACCGCAGAGATCCTGACGCGGTTGCGCGAAGGGCGACTGGATGCGGCGATCGTAGCCTTGCCGGTGAACGAGGAAGGCCTGCATGCAGAATTCCTGTTCGAGGAACCGTTCCTGCTGGCGGTCCCGGAAAAACATCCTTTGGCGAAGCGTGTCACGGTGACCATGGACGATCTGCAGGATCAGGACCTGCTGTTGCTTGAAGAAGGGCATTGCCTGCGCGATCAGGCGCTGGAAGTCTGTCATCTTGGTGGCGCGCATGAGCGTGCCGGATTCCGCGCCACCAGCCTGGAAACGCTGCGTTACATGGTAGCCGGTGGCACCGGCATCACACTGATCCCGGCACTCGCCACCAAACCGCCGATCGTCCAGGTCGAGGGTCTGAAGCTGGTACGCTTTCGCGGTTCGCCGCCGAGCCGCCGGCTGGCGATGTTGTGGCGCGAGAGTTCGCCGTCGGGCGATCTGTTAAAAGAACTGGCGCAGACGCTGAGTGTTGGGGCGAACGCCATCCTGGCCACGAAAGCCATCTGAAGTACGGT
This sequence comes from Gammaproteobacteria bacterium, assembly GCA_035690065.1. Taxonomy (GTDB): domain Bacteria; phylum Pseudomonadota; class Gammaproteobacteria; order Natronospirales; family REEB76; genus DASSKW01. Next base: position 4,167 of record DASSKW010000004.1, on the reverse strand, counting down.
TTTCGGGCTGTCGCGCAGGCGCGCATAATCCCTGAGCCGTAGAATCAGGATCAATAGCGGGGGTTGAACATGAAACGATCCGGTATAGCCGCATGCTTATCGATGCTGATGGTTGCCGTGTCCGTAACTTCTCCGCATGCCGCAGCGCACGATCAGTTGTTACCGCTGGGTGACGGACACCTTTCCGATGCGCCCAAAGTCGGTTATCTGCTCGACTGTCAGACGATGTTCAATACCCGGCGTGCGGTGCATGGCGGACCCTGGATCAAGGGCGACGAATGGGATCCGGCTGAGAAACCGGTCGTGCAGGGAGACGTTACATGGCCCGATTCCAGTATCACGATCACACTGGAAGGCGACCGGCGCATCATCCGCGCCAACAATCTGCCGAAACACGATACTGGCATATTCCCGATCCAGGCGGACGATCCCGCGTATCAATACGACCATAATCCGAATTCGATTCAGACTCAGCAGATACTGTTGACCTTGCCGGCCGATCCGACGCTTGCCAACACGCCTTCCTGCGTGCCGATGGGGATGATCGGGTTTGCGACGGACGGTGTCGCCATCTTCAATGCCGTGGATGCGGCAGGGCGCGATGCGGTCGCACATGAAGTCCAGGATAAATGTCACGGTCATCCCGAGCGTAACGGCCAGTATCATTATCACGGTCCGTCACCATGCATGCCCAACGAGATGAGCTCCGGTCTGGTAGGTTATGCGCTTGATGGATTCGGTATCTATGGCATGAAAGACGCGAGCACCGGCCGCATCCTGCACGATACCGATCTGGATGCCTGTCACGGGACTACCAGCACCGTGCTGTGGAACGGCAAGCCGACGAAGATATATCACTATGTACTGACGGCGGAATATCCGTACACGATCGGCTGTTTTCGTGGATACGTCGCGGCGACGTCGCTGCATCATGGCCAACATCAATCAGTCGGGCCTGGAATGGGACCCGAGCGTAGCCCACCGGGTGGCGACCGGGAAGCCATATTGCGACGTGCTGCCGCGACGCTGGGCATATCGGCCGATCAGTTACGCGCTGCCCTGGGTCCGCCACCACCGGATTTCCAGCATGCTGCACAGCAGCTCGGCATCGGTGAACAGCAGTTGCGCGATGCGTTGCGTCAAGCGCGCCAGCAGGGCGATACACAGCCTTGAGCACGCTGGTATGCAGCGTGCGCGGACAGGTTTTTGTGGTTGATACAGTCAGGGAGTAACCAATATGCCTTACGAAGGTAGTTGTCATTGCGGCAAGATCAGTTATGAAGTGGACGCGGAGCAGTTACCCGGGGAGGTTGTCGGGTGTAACTGCTCCATCTGTCAGCGGCGCGGTCACCTGCTATGGTTCGTGCCGCGCGCCAACTTGAAACTGAAGACGTCTGAAACGGATATGACTTATTACACTTTCAACAAACATCGCATCAAGCATTATTTCTGCCCCACCTGCGGGTGCGCTCCGTTCGGGATCGGTGCCGACGGCAAAGGTAATGAGATGGCGGCGATCAATGTGCGTTGTCTCGAAGACCTGGATATCGCCTCGTTAAAGGTCAAGATGTTCGACGGCCGTAGTCTGTAGAGTATGGTTGCGAACCACCATAATGTTGCATCGAGGATTGCCTGACTGTAATGCTTTGTAACAGGCTGGGGTCAACCTGGGTGGAGCGCCAGACGTTTCCTTGCATTGAATCCATGCAGTGGAGGGGACTTCGTGAAGCGAGCCACTACGATTTTGCTTGTCGCAATAAGTCTTATTGGTCCGTTACTGGTCCTGCCCGATGCCGCAGTTGCAGACGTGGAAACCGGAACCCCGGTAAGTTTCGCCCCGCCACCGTTACCTTATTACTCACAGCCGTTTTGTCCGGGCATGGGTTTCGTCTGGATGCCCGGCTACTGGGCTTATAGCGATGCCGGTTATTTCTGGGTGCCGGGCACCTGGGTGCTGGCGCCGGCAGTCGGCATGTTGTGGACGCCGGGCTGGTGGGGCTGGTATGGAGGGCGCTACTGGTGGCATAGGGGTTATTGGGGGCCGCACGTCGGTTATTACGGCGGCATCCATTATGGATATGGTTATCCCGGCGAAGGGTATGAAGGTGGTTACTGGCGTGATCAGGATTTCTACTACAACCGCGCCGTGAACAATGTCAGTTCCAATATCACAGGTAACACGTACTACCAGCGTATGCCCGGGGATGCGAACTCAAGCCGGGTGAGTTACAACGGTGGTGCGGGTGGCATCACGACACAGCCGACCGGGGAGCAGCAACAGTTTGCGCGTGACCAGCATTTCTCTGACACCGAAGCGCAGTTGGAGCAGGAGAGTATCGCCATGAATGATCCCGCCCAGCGCTGGTCGGTCAATCATGGCAAACCCAGGATCGCCGCGACCACCCGGCCGGGTGAATTCAACGGGGCTGGAACGGGGCAGATGAACCAGAAACAGACTGCGCATCTCGACCCACCGGCTGCTCACGCCACCCCCGGACAACCCGGTTTCCAGCGCGCACAGCGCACTGAAATTGTGTCGGTACCCAAGCCCGCAGAGCCCCGTACAGATGTCACACAGCAACCATCACAAGCGACGCTGCCGGAAAGTAGTGGATTCCGAAATGAAACGCAGATTCAGCAACCACGGCAGGTGCGGACCAAAGCGCCACACATGCGGCAACCAGCGACTGAATTCCGCGGCGGGCTACACAGACCGGTGAAGGCGAACAGGGGTATTTACCACGATGACAGAGTTGGCCGGCCGCCACACTGAGTCGTATATCCGTATCCTTGAGCCAGTCGCGTGCATGCGCGGCCGGCCGACATTATCAAGCTCAGGTCAGCACTTCCGATTCCAGCCGCTGTCGTTTGCGCAAGGCCGGGAACAACCACATCCAGGTACCTACTACCAGCAGGGTGCCGATGCCGCCGATGAGTGCTGCCGGCACCGCGCCGAACCAGGCGGCGGTGACGCCGGACTCGAATTCACCCAGTTGATTCGAGGTGTTGATGAAGATCGCGTTGACTGCGCTGACCCGGCCACGCATCGCATCCGGCGTGTCGAGTTGCACCAGTGAACCGCGGACCACCATGCTGATCATGTCGAGGGCACCCAGCATGCACAGCGCGGTCAGTGACAACAGGAACGAGGTCGAGAGCGCGAACACCACGGTAAATACACCGAAACCGGCCACCGAATAGAACATGATGTAACCGACCCGGCGGGTAAGCGGCCGACGTGCCAGCCATACCGACATGGCGATGGCGCCGACGGCCGGTGCGGCACGCAACAGACCCAGACCCCAGGGGCCGGTATGCAGGATGTCGCGCGCGAAGATCGGCAATAATGCCGTGGCCCCGCCCAGCAGCACAGCAAACAGATCCAGCGAGATCGCACCCAGGATCACCGGACGCTGGCGGATGAAGGTGATGCCGGCGAACACGGTCTTGAGTGTGCGCGGCTCGCGCGACACCGGCGGGCGTTCGACCTTGAGCCGCCACATGAGCGTCGCCGCCGTCAGGCACAGCAAGCTGCAGATGCCGTACACCGTGCCCGGCCCGGCCACGTACAGGAAACCGCCGAGCGCGGGTCCGACGATCATCGCAAGTTGCATCGCGGACGAACCCGCCGCCATGGCGCGCGACAACATCGAAGCCGGGATCAGGCTCGGCAATAACGCCTGCATGGTGGGGAATTCAAACGCGCGCGCCACACCGATCACGAAGATCATGCTGAGGATGGCAGCTTCGCCGAACCAGTGCAGAAGACTGCCGGTGGCGAGCAGGCCGATCGCGAACCATTCCACCAACTGACACAGCATCACGATGCGGCGGCGTTCGAAGATGTCCGCGACATGACCGGCCGGCAACGCCAGCAGGATCGAGGGGATGAATTGCACCAGCCCGATCATGCCGAGATCGAACGCACGGCCGGTCATCGCGTAGATCTGCCAACCGACTGCGACCGACAGCATCTGGAAAGCGAAACCGGACGCGACGCGCGAAAACCAATACTGCACGAACGCCGGGTGTTGGCGTAAAGTCTGATGGGGGGCGGCTGGCGAGTCGGACATGCGGGCGCCAAGTGTATCAGCCGAAACACGGGCTGGATTCTGGTCCGCGGTCGCCGCAGATCATTTTGTTACCGAGATGGCGGCGATCCGTGTG
>DASSKW010000003.1:0-37490 GCA_035690065.1 Gammaproteobacteria bacterium | reverse complement strand
GGTCATGAGGATGCGGCCCATCGGATTTCCTGTATGGCAATGCAGAGCGGCGTTCCACTGTACCGAAACAAGGGCTTGCGGCAAGCCCGGCGCGGTTCCAGCGTGGTGCCGGAAGGGCGTTTCCGGTATCATTTTGGCCCCCGGAACCGCCTCCGCAGAGAGTGGCCCCGGGTGCTCTTGCAGGCGGTGGGGCTACCTCGCCGCCTTTTGATTTACACCCACGTCGAGGCGCGAATCCGGAATGGGCAAACGCACTTCCCTGTATGACTCTCATGCCGCTGCCGGCGCCAGGCTGGTGGATTTCGGCGGCTGGGACATGCCGGTCAATTATGGTTCGCAGATCGAGGAGCACCATGCGGTGCGCCGCGACGCCGGCATGTTCGATGTCTCGCACATGACGGTGCTCGATCTGGAAGGCCCCAGGGTGCGTGAATTTCTGCGCCACTTGCTGGCGAACGACGTCAATAAATTGCGTGAACCCGGCAAGGCGCTCTACAGCTGCATGCTGAATCCGCAGGCCGGCATCATCGACGATCTGATCGTGTATTACATGCGTGACGATTGGTATCGCATGGTGGTGAACGCGGCGACTCACGACAAGGATCTGGCCTGGATCACCCGGCATGCTCGTGAGTTCGGGGTCGAGGTGCAGGAACGCGATCTCGCCATGATCGCGGTACAGGGGCCGAACGCGCGCGAGAAAGCTGCGGCATTGTTACCGGCCGCCGATCGCGACAAGCTGCTCGCATTGAAACTGTTCACTGCGATGCAGAGCGGCGAGTTCTTCGTGGCGCGCACCGGGTACACCGGCGAGGACGGGTTCGAGATCATGTTGCCGCCGGCCAAAGCAGCAGAATTCTGGGAGGCGCTGCGCAAGCACGGCGTCGCTGCGTGTGGTCTTGGCGCGCGTGATACCTTGCGGCTGGAAGCCGCCATGAACCTGTACGGTTCCGATATGGACGAGAGCACCAGTCCGCTGGAATCGGGATTGACGTGGACCGTAGCCTGGGAACCGGACGATCGCGACTTCATCGGCCGCAAGGCGCTGGTCGCGCAACGCGATGCCGGACCGAAACGCAAACTGGTGGGATTGATCCTGGAAGACAAAGGCGTCTTGCGTGGCCATCAGCGCGTGATCGCGGAAGGTGTCGGCGAAGGCGAGATCACCAGCGGCACGTTCTCACCGAGCCTGGAACGTTCCATCGCGCTCGCACGGGTGCCGGTCGCGACCGGCGAAGCGGTACAGGTGGACATCCGCGGCAAGCACGTGAATGCGCGCGTGGTGAAACCGCCGTTTGTGCGCAACGGCAAGATTCTAGTGAAGTAGGAGCGGCTTCCAGCCGCGAAACGGTTCCAGGAGTCGCGGCCGGGAGGCCGCTTCCACAATTTTGGTTTATGCAGGAGAACCCTGATGAGCAAGATACCGGCGGATCTGAAGTACACGAAGAGTCACGAATGGGTGAAGACCAATGCGGATGGCAGTGTCACCATCGGCATCACCGATCATGCTCAGGAAGCGCTGGGCGACATCGTATTTCTGGAACTGCCGGAAGCCGGGCGCAAATTGGCAGAGGGAGAGACCTGTGCGGTGGTGGAATCGGTGAAAGCCGCATCCGATATCTATGCGCCGCTCGCCGGCGAAGTGCTGGCAGCCAACAGTGCGCTGACTGATGCACCGGAGCAGGTGAACAGCGATGCCTATAACGCCTGGTTGTTCAAGCTTAAACCCGCCGATGCGGGCGCACTGCGTAAACTGTTGTCGGCGGACGAGTACGCCAAGGTCAGCGAAGAATAGTTTTCGATCACACTTGAGCAGATTGTTTAGAGGCACGTTGCCGATTCGGTCGGCACGTTTCGTCACACTTAACGCTGGTTTAACGCAAGCATGAACGCGGTTGCCGGATTACCCATGGACTCGAACTCGACACTTGCCGCACTGGAACGTCACGACGCGTTCAGTACGCGACATATCGGCCCGGATGAAGCCGAGCAGCAGAGTATGCTGCAGACGCTGGGCTTTGCCACCCGCGCGGCGCTGATCGCTGCGGTGGTGCCGGACAGGATCCGGCGTCGTGACAGTCTGCCGCTGGGCCCGTTCACGCAGCCCAAAGCCGAACATGAGGCGCTCGCCGAACTGCGTGCGCTGGCGAATAAAAATCAAGTGTTCCGCTCGTTCATCGGCCAGGGCTATTACGGTACGCTGACGCCGGGTGTGATCCTGCGCAACGTGCTGGAGAATCCGGCCTGGTATACCGCCTACACACCGTATCAACCCGAGATCTCCCAGGGTCGTCTCGAAGCGCTGCTGAATTTCCAGCAGATGGTCACCGACCTGACCGGGCTCGACATCGCCAATGCTTCGATGCTGGATGAAGCTACCGCTGCAGCGGAAGCCATGACGCTGGTGAAGCGCATGAGCAAGTCTGCATCGAACCTGTTCTTCGTCGCGGACGATGTGCTGCCGCAGACCATCGAAGTGGTGCAGACTCGCGCCAAACCGCTCGGCATCGCGGTGCAGGTCGGCAAGGCTGAAGCTGTACTCAGGCATGATTGCTTCGGCATGCTGCTGCAGTATCCGGGCGTCAACGGCGACGTGCACGATTACCGCGCGCTGTGCCAGCAACTGCATGCCCGGGGCACGAGTGTGATCGCAGCGGCTGATCTGCTGGCACTCACCTTGCTCACCCCGCCGGGCGAGTGGGGCGCGGATGTGGCGGTCGGCAACACCCAGCGTTTCGGTGTGCCGATGGGTTTCGGCGGACCCCATGCGGCGTATCTCGCAACCCGCGATACGTTCAAGCGTTCCATGCCGGGACGTCTGGTGGGCGTCACCGTGGACAGTCAGGGCAAACCCGCGTACCGACTGGCGTTGCAGACCCGAGAGCAGCATATCCGCCGTGAGAAGGCCACCTCCAACATCTGTACCGCGGAAGCCTTGCTCGCCATCATGGCCAGCATGTATGCGGTGTATCACGGTCCGCAGGGCCTGAAGATCATCGCCCAGCGGGTGAATCGTCTCACGGCAGCACTGGCTGCAGGTCTCAAGCAACTTGGCTTTGCGCCGGTGAACAATTCGTTCTTCGATACGCTCACCCTCCGCACCGATGCCCACACGGCGGCATTGCACGCTGCCGCGCATGCCCGGCACATGAACCTGCGCACGGTGGATGCGGCGCAGGTCGGCATCTCGCTGGATGAGACCAGCACGCGTGACGATGTACTGAAGCTGTTGGCGTTGTTCGCGGAAGTGAGCGGGAAAAGCAGCAGCGTGTCAGTTGCGTTCGACGACGACAAACTGACCGGCGTGCCGGTGCTGCTGACGCGCAGCAGCGCCTATCTCACTCATCCGGTCTTCAACCGGCATCATTCCGAACACGAGATGCTGCGCTATCTGCGCAGTCTCGCCGACAAGGATCTGGCACTGGACCGCAGCATGATCCCGCTCGGTTCCTGCACCATGAAACTCAACGCCACCAGCGAGATGCTGCCGGTGTCGTGGCCCGAGTTCGCGCACATGCACCCGTTTGCGCCCACGGAACAGACTGCGGGTTACCGTGAGATGATCGCGCAACTGGAACAGATGCTGGTGGCCTGCACCGGCTATGCGGCGGTGTCGCTGCAACCGAACGCCGGTTCGCAGGGCGAATACGCCGGGCTGCTGATCATCAAGGCCTACCACGAGTCATGCGGCGAAGGCCAGCGCAACGTGTGCCTGATCCCGTCGTCCGCGCACGGCACCAATCCGGCCTCGGCACAGATGGCTGGGATGCAGGTGGTGGTGGTCGCGTGCGACGATCACGGCAACGTGGACATCGCCGATCTCAAGCTCAAGGCCGAACAGCACAAGGACGATCTGGCCGCGATCATGATCACTTATCCGTCCACCCACGGCGTGTTCGAGGAGAGCGTGCGTCAGGTCTGCGAGATCGTGCATGCGCATGGCGGGCAGGTGTATCTGGACGGCGCCAATATGAACGCGATGGTGGGCCTTGCGGCGCCGGGCCAGTTCGGCGGCGATGTCTCGCATCTCAACCTGCACAAGACTTTCTGCATCCCGCACGGCGGTGGCGGCCCCGGCGTGGGGCCGGTCGCAGTAGGCGCGCATCTGGCAAAGTTCCTGCCCAATACGCGCAGCGTCGGTTACCTGCGAGATGTGCAAGGCATCGGTTCCATCTCGGCGACGCCTTACGGTTCGGCTTCGATCCTGCCGATCTCGTGGATGTACATCGCGATGATGGGCGCACCGGGACTGACTGCAGCCAGCGAAGTCGCAATCCTGAGTGCCAACTACCTGGCGAAAAAGCTCGCGCCGCATTATCCGGTGTTGTATACCGGCCCCGGCGGATTGGTGGCGCATGAATGCATCCTCGATCTGCGCGAGATCAAGGAGACCAGCGGCATCACGGTGGACGACGTCGCCAAGCGCCTGATCGATTTCGGGTTCCATGCGCCGACCATGAGTTTTCCGGTGCCGGGCACCCTGATGATCGAGCCCACCGAATCGGAACCGAAAGTGGAACTGGATCGTTTCATCGAGGCCATGATCGCGATCCGTGAGGAAATTCGTGCAGTGGAAGACGGTGCGCTGGATCGTGAAGACAATCCGCTCAAATCCGCGCCGCATACCGCGGAGATGGTCGCCGCCGACGATTGGCAGCATCCCTACAAGCGCGAGCAGGCGGCATTTCCGGTCGTATCGCTGCGTCGTCAGAAATACTGGCCGCCGGTGGCACGCGCCGACAATGCTTATGGCGACCGCAATCTGATGTGCAGTTGTCCGCCGCTCAGCGACTACGAGTAACGCCACCTCTGAGGGTGCTTTTGCTTTCCGGGCGGCTGGAAATTCATACGCGGCCATAATTGGCGCGGTTTTTGTCCCTTCTCCTGTTGCGGGAGAAGCAAGGATGTAAAAGGGGTACGATCCTCTCGGCATCCGTCACATTTAAGGAGATTCAGTCATGGCGAATATCACATTGAAGGGAAATCCCATCCACACCAGCGGCGATCTGCCGAAAATCGGCAGCAAGGCGCCTGATTTCAAGCTGGTCAACAAGGATCTCAAGGACGTCTCGCTGGCCGATTTCAAGGGCAAGAAGAAGTTGCTGAACATCGTACCGAGCCTCGATACGCCGGTGTGCGCGTTGTCGACCAAGAAGTTCAACGATCATGCCAAGGCGCATAGTGATACGGTGATCCTGGTGATCTCAGCCGATCTGCCGTTTGCGATGGGCCGCTTCTGCGGCAACGAACATCTCGACAACGTGGTGCCGCTGTCGCTGATGCGTGGCCAGAAGTTCGCCGACGATTACGGCGTGCTGCTCAAGGACGGTCCGCTTGCCGGCATCACTGCCCGCGCGGTGGTGGTACTGGACGCCGACAACAAGGTTGTCTACAGCGAGATGGTGCCGGAGATCGCGCACGAACCGGATTACGAGAAAGCCCTCAAGGCACTCGGCTGAGCGGACAGGGTAGTGCCGTCACACGACAACCTGTCCGGTTTTGAGCGTCTGCTGCGCGCGACCCGGGTCGGTATCAGGGCGCTGGGGTGGGCGGTGCGGAAAGAAGAGGCGGTCCGGCTTGAATTGATTGGTCTCGCAGTGCTGATCCCGCTCGGCATCTGGCTCGGTCGAACCGGCGTGGAACGGGCGATCCTGTGTCTCTCGGTGTTGTTGGTGCTGATCGTCGAACTGCTCAACACCGGCCTCGAAGTCGCAGTGGATCGCATCGGCACCGAGCACCATGCGTTGTCCGGCCTGGCCAAGGATCTCGGTTCCGCTGCGGTGATGATCGCACTGGTCGCCGCAGCCTTGAGTTGGGCGTTGATCCTGATTCACTGATTTGGGAGAAGGTGGATGTCGGCACTGATCTGCGGTTCGATGGCGTATGACACCATCATGGTGTTTCCGGAGCTGTTCAAGGATCACATCCTGCCGGACAAGATCCATATCCTGAATGTGTGTTTCCAGGTACCGCAGATGCGCCGCGAATACGGCGGTTGCGCCGGCAACATCGCCTACAATCTCAAACTGCTGGGCGGTGAAGGAGCGCCGATGGCGACGGTGGGCACCGATTTCCGTCCGTACGCGGAATGGATGGATGCGCACGGCGTCAGCCGCAAGTATATAAAGGAAGTGCCGGAGACCTTCACCGCGCAGGCGTTCATCACTACCGATATCGCCGATAACCAGATCACGGCCTTTCATCCCGGTGCCATGGATCATGCGCACACGCAATCTGTACCGCGGAACGCCGGTATCACGCTCGGTATCGTGGCGCCGGACGGACGCGACGGCATGTTGAAGCATGCCAGCGAGTTCAGCGCCGCGGGCGTGCCGTTCATCTTCGATCCGGGCCAGGGCCTGCCGTTGTTCTCGGGCGAGGAACTCAACAACTTCATCGAACTGGCGGACTGGGTGGTGGTCAACGATTACGAGATGCAGGTGCTGGAACGCAAGACCGGCTTGACCGCATATCAGATCGCCGAACGCGTCAATGCGCTGATCGTGACCTGGGGCGGCAAGGGTTCGGTGATCTACACGCAGGGACGCCGTCTCGATATCCCTGCGGCGAAACCCGATGCGACCCTCGATCCCACCGGTTGTGGCGATGCCTATCGTGCGGGTTTGTTGTACGGGATCATGAACGGCCGGGACATGGAAACGACCGGGCACATCGCTTCGCTGCTGGGTGCGATCAAGATCGCGTCGCGTGGCACCCAGAACCATCGGTTCACGCACCCTGAATTTGCAACCCGCTTCGAGGCTGCATTCGGATACACGCTGTAAATATTCCAGGCGTTGCCCGGCCTATAATCGGGTCATCATCCAAGCCGGGACCGTCATGAAAAAAATCCTCCTCGTATCCTGTCTGTGGCTGTTGGCCGCAGGTACCGTGTTTGCCGCTTCCAATGATGAGCAGCAGTGGACCGCCACGCTGGCGCGGGTCTCGCCCTCGGTTGTGTCGATCCGCGTGGATGCCACGCGCGCGTTCGATACGGAATGGAACCTGACCGGTCAGGCGACCGGTTTCGTGGTGGATGCCAAGCGCGGCATCATCCTTACCAACCGGCATGTGGTTACGCCCGGCCCGGTAGTGGCGGAAGCGGTATTTCAGGATCACGAAGTGGTGACGCTCAAGCCGCTGTACCGCGATCCGGTGCATGATTTCGGTTTCTATCAGTACGATCCCAAAGCGCTGAAATATATCCAGCCGGTCTCGCTGAAACTCGCGCCGGGTGAAGCGCGCGTCGGTGAGGACATCCGGATCATCGGCAACGATGCCGGCGAGCAGCAATCCATCCTCTCCGGGACGCTGGCACGCACCGACCGGGACGCACCGAATTACGGCGCCGGCAATTACAGCGACTTCAACACCTTCTATTTTCAGGCGGTGTCCGGCACTACCGGCGGTTCATCGGGTTCACCGGTGATCAACATCGACGGCAACGTGATCGCCTTGAATGCCGGCGCACGCAACGATGCCTCGTCGAGTTATTTCCTGCCGCTGGATCGGGTCGAGCGCGCACTGGAACTGATCGAACGCGGTGAGCCGGTCAGTCGCGGGACCCTGCAGACCCTGTTTCATCATGAATATTACGACGGCCTGGAACGATTGGGCTTGCCGGGAGATACCGAGGCGACGTTACGCAGCCAGCATCCGCAGGCTACCGGCCTGCTGGTCGTGACCCAGGTCGTACCTGGTGGGCCATGCGATGGAAAATTGCAGGCCGGCGACATCCTGTTGTCCGTAGCGGGCGCCGACATCTCGAGTTTCGTGCCGCTGGAACAGATCCTCGATCAGTCGGTCGGCAAGACGCTGGAATTGAAACTGGTCCGCAGCGGGAAGCCGCTCTCGGTACAGGTAAAGGTACAGGACCTTGACGACATCACGCCTGCGAGTTATCTGGAATTCGGTGGTGGAGTGCTGAACGATCTTTCCTATCAACAGGCGCGCAACTATAACGTGCCGGCGCAGGGGGTATATGTTGCCAACCCGGGTTATGTGTTCGGTACCGCCGGAATCGGCCGTGCCAGTGTCATCACCAGTCTCGACGGCGTGCAAGTACATGACCTGGACGAATTCCAGCGCGTGCTGACCCGCTTGCCGGATCGTGCGCATGCCGTCGTGCGTTATTTCAGTCTTGCCAACAGCGGACACACCAATCTCGCGATCGTGACCGTGGACCGGCGCTGGTTTCCGGCGCAGCGCTGCCATCGCAATGATGCCACCGGCGTCTGGCCCTGCACCGCGTTGCCGCCACCGCCTCCCCGCGTGGCGCCTGCACCCGCCAGTGTGAGTTTTCCGCAGTACGACGATCCGCGCATGAAGACACTCGCGCCGTCGCTGGTCTATGTCAATTTCGACATGCCGTATCCGGTGGATGGTGTCGGCGAGACCCATTATGTCGGCACCGGTGTGATCGTGGATGCCAGGCACGGACTGGTGATCACCGATCGCGATACGGTGCCAGTCGCGATGGGCGATGTGCGACTGACGTTCGCCGGTTCACTGGAGATCCCGGCGCAAGTCCGCTATGTGAATCCGCTGCACGATCTGGTGATGCTGCAGTACGATCCGAAACTGATCGGCAACACACCGGTCAGGGCGATCAGGTTCAGTGGGCGGCGCGCGCAGCCCGGTGACACTGTCTGGCTGACCGGCTTCCAGCCGGACGATACCCTGACCAGTCAGGAGAGCCGCGTCGCATCGATCGATCCGGTGGTGTTCCCGCTCTCGCGTACGTTCAGTTTCCGCGATACCAATCTTGAAGTATTGAGTCTGGCGAATGCGCCGGCCAACGTCACCGGCGTGTTGACCGATCGTGCCGGGCAGGTCACCGCACTGTGGGCCGGCTTCGCCTATCAGGACAACAAGGGCCAGACCCAGGAAGTGCAGCGCGGCATCCCGGCGGAGGTGGTGCGCGACACGATCCGTATCGTCGACAGCGAAGGCCGGGAGCCGCTGCGCACGCTGGATGTGGAGTTCTATCCCGTCGCCTTGTCCCAGGCGCGGAAGCTCGGCCTGCCGGATACCTGGATCAGTAAACTGGAAGCGGCCGAACCGGGTCGGCGCCAGGCGTTGGCAGTGGCGCGGCTCACGGCCGGTACGCCGGCGGCGAAACTGTTGCAGACCGGCGATCTGTTGTTGGCACTGGATGGACAACCGGCAGTGAGTTTCCGTGCGGTCGAGAGAGTGAGTCAGCGTCCCGAATTGAAACTTACCTTGTTGCGTGATGGCAGTGTCATCACGCTCCGGGTGCCGACCGTGGCGCTGGATGGGCAGGGTACGCAACGGGTCCTGGTGTGGGCCGGTGCCTTGCTGCAAAAACCGCAGCATGGTGCTGCCGCACAACGCAGTATCCCGGAAGACGGCTTGCTGGTCGGTTATTACAATTATGGTTCGCCTGCGAGTCGCTACGGGTTGTCGCCCGGATTACGTATCGTCTCCATCGACGGACAGGCGACGCCGGATATGGACAGTTTCATCGAGGCTTCCCGCGCATTCAGGGACGGCGATACGGTACGTCTGGGCGTCACCAGTTGGGACGGACAGACTCAGGTCATCACCCTGAAACTCGATCTGCGTTATTGGCCGACGTATGAAATAGTGCATGGCGATCAGGGTTGGACACGCCGGATGTTGCAGACGGTTCCCGACGTCAACCACGAAAATCCCACTGCACCTTGAGCATGACTTCATTCCCCTGACTGACCACCGGCTGGCCGAGGCCGGTGGTCTCGGTCACCAGGCCGTGATTCCAGACCAGGTAGATGTTGCTGGCGTCGCCCACGATCCAGCGCAGCCGCGTGTTGATGCTCACGCCGGGTATGCCGTTGGTATATTGTGCAAACTCCGCGATATAGAAATCAGGCGTGAACGACCAAGTGCCGCCGAGCGTGGACAGGCGGGTGATGAAATTCCCCTGCGGCAAGTAAGCGAAGAACCATTCCTGTGATGCATTGAGCTGCAATTTTCCGGACGGCAGATTCCAGTTCAAATAGACTCCCGGATGCTGTGCGGTACCGGAATAATAGCCGCCCTGTGAATCGATGAATTGAAACACGAACGGCAGTGCGCTGGGTGAATTGAACACCAGCCGCCGGCGGTTCCAGGTGTAGTTACCGGCAGGCACGGTGATACCTTCCGCCAGGTCGAATGGCTGTGGCGGCGCATCGAAATCCTGATACACGTCGAACTCCCAGTACCAGCCGTTCTCAGCCAGCATCTGCGGGCCGAACCACCACTCGGAACTCTGTTTGCCGCCGTCCTGCGGGCCGAAACCATCCACTTCACTGTAATGACCATCGAACCAGAAACGATGCACCCAGTTGAACCAGCTGTCCGCGGCGGGCCGTGGATTGAACGAGAGTTCGCTGTAGTACTGTCGGGTACCGGGACGCGGCAGGAAGCCGATCCCCGGATCGAGCGCGTCGCCGAACACATTGACCTGCGCGATCGCGTACCAGCGGTCATTGGGGAATTCGATACCTGCGCCATAACCATTGACGTTACCACTCGGCAGATCGCCACTGGAACGTGCGCCCCATGCCGAAAGATAAAGGTTCTTGTCGCCGGCAAACTCGGCGGTCTTCCACAATGCATCGGTGCCGACGAAGCTGTTGTCGCCCAAACCGGAAGGGTCACCATTGGTCACCAACGTACCGAGTTGCAGATTCTGGTCGGGATTCCATGTGCCACGCCCGACGAACAGATTGGTGGCGTCGGATACTCCGGTGCCGGCCATCTGCGTGTCCAGCAGCGCCAGCGAACCGCTGTCTGACTGGCCGATGAGTTTGATCCCTTCGTCGAGCGGGACAGGCGCGCCATTCACCAGGCCGATACTGCGCGAATAATAGGGGATGAAACTGGAAACATTGCCGAGTTTGTAACCGAAACTCAGCAGGTTCGAGCCTTGCAGGAAGAATTGGCGTTTCTCGGGGAAGGATAATGGGAAACGGCCGGTGTTGATCTGCTGTTGATCGGCTTCAGCTTCTGCAAAATCGGTGTGGTATGTGAACAGACCGGCCAGCGACGGACTGAAATTGTATTTGAGATCGAAACCGGTATTGCTGGTACTGCCGCTGCCAGTCTGGTATCGGGCGAGCCCGTAGGGCTGGAAATCCCAGCCCTGTCCCTGTTGCAGACCCTGCACGCCGCCGAGCGTACCCTCGCGTTGCAGATTGAGGACCGAGGAATCCAGTGTGGTGCCGGACCAGTTGAGTGTCAGCAGATCGCGCGGCACATTCCGCGTGATATTGAAACCCCAGGCGGTGACGCCGTGCCCGAATTGAAGACTGCGGGTATCGATGGCGATCTCCGCGACCCAGCCGTGAGCATTGCGCGTGACCGCTGCTTTCCAGATACCGTCCCAGTTGTAATCCACACCATTGTTGCTGTTGATGGCGGGTGTCGGCGAGAGCAGGCCATCCGCCATGGCGCCGGCCGCATTGACCTGGAAGATATACGCCACGCGTCGGGTACCAAAACTGTCGATCACGAACGCTACGTAATCGTCGTTGCTCTGATCGCCGTCGCGCACCAGAGTGTGGGTGGCGATCTTCGACGGCTCGGGGTCATCGGCGATCACGCCCATATAAAGCGTGTGACCGTCGTGCAGCAACAGGATCTTCGTGTGATAAGGCGTGGGCGCACCGGGATGGGGGCTCTGCTGGGTCAGGTCCTCGATCACACCGGCATGCTGCCATGCAGGTTCATCCAATTTTCCATCCAGATGGATGGGGCTGGTCACCGGTTGCGCCGTGACCCTGGGTGTCACCGGCTCCGACCGGGCATTCTGCAGGCAGAAAAATGCCAGATAAAGACCGCACAGGATGAGGCATGTGTTATGGGCTGAGCGCATGCGGAGACTCTGTGATGGAAGACGTTAGTGATGGGATGCCTGTGGTACCGGAATAGTTGCAGGTCCCGGAGGATATTTTTCGATAATGAGCTTTGGCAGCGGGCGTGGCAGGGCTCGATTGACCCGGCCTCTGCCCGCAGAGGCCGGATCCCCCGGAAATCGTTACTGTGTGCGCAAGTTGATATTGCCGCTCAAGGTACGGGCGTTGACCTGCGCACTACCGGTGCCGCTGGTGAAGTGCAGTTCCTCGCCGGGGCCGTATTCACTGATGCGTTGAGGTTTGGGCCCGAAGCTGTTGTCGATGTTACCGCTGAAGGTGGAGATATCGAAACGGGCATCCGGGGTCTTGGGGAACGATACTTCGACATTACCGCTGGTGCTGTTGAAGGTATAGCTGCCGCCCCTGGTCAGTTCGGCGGTGAACTCCACGTTACCCGAGGTCGAACTGAGTTGAGCCCGACTCAGACGGTTCTTGCCGAATACCTTGACCGTGCCGCTGATGCTTTCCGCCTGCAGGTCGCCATCCACGCCACTGACCCTGACTTCATTGCTGATGCCATGCGCATTGATATGTGCGTTCGGTGCCGAGCCGACGATATCGACGTTACCACTTACCGACGAGGCGGCGATGTCGCTGTCGAGGGAATCGAGTTTTACGTCACCGCTCACGCTTTTCAGGTTGGCAGTACCATTGACCTGACTCGCTTCGATGTCGGCACTCACCGTACCGACGGTGATGCGGCTGGCTTTCGGCACGTCGATGATCAGATCGGAGCCTTCCACATTCCGATTGGAATGCTCCGGCAGTACCACCCGAATGTCGATGCCGCCGTCATCGTCGGTAATGTCCAGACGTTTGCTGCCGGCACCGAGCGTGCCCGTGACCCGTACTTCATCCTTGTCCCAGCCCCGGATCTTCACAGAACCGGCCAGGTTGTGCACCCAGATCGTGCCGTTGGCCTTGGCAGTGCGGGTCTCGTTGATCGAGCTGCCGGTATCGGCAGCGTAAGCGCTGCTGGCGGTCAACGTCATCAGCGAGAATGTTGCCACGGTTCCTAGCAGCAACAGCAGTGCATAAGTGGCTATGACCAGGATGCGTTTCATATCGTATTCCTCACGGTAGTTTGAATCTGGGCCCGCTGGGCTTCGTTCATGAGACGGGCTTCCTGCTGGTATAGATTGAACAACAGGGCCTGCAGGTTTACATCGCCGGGATATTTTTTGAGTTCGAGCTGGGTGCGGCGGATGGAATCTTCCAGCAACTGCAAATTCTGTAGTAATGCCTGACGAGCCTTGGGCGGCAGATTGTGATCACTGGCGAGTTGTGCCGCGAACAGGATGCGTGAACCCTGGTCCTGGTCTGGTGTGAAGTGCATAGTCGGGACGGTGGTCGCAATCGCAGGATTATCCGATCCTGGAGTACGGCCGCCGAACGTCACCCACGTAATCGAGACTGCGACGATCACGACTGCAGCGACGGCACTGACCTGGCTCCATGCATTGTCGGACCAATGCCGGGTCTGGTGAGGAGTGATACGCGTGGCGATACCGGGCCAGAGATCGTGTGCCGGTTCGATCGAGGCCGGCAGTTTTGCCAGCGCTTCATCCAGTTTGTCATCGGACACATTCATGTCTGTAACCTCGCTTGCAGCAATTGACGTGCCCGGTGCAGGTGCGCCTTGCAGGTGCCGGTGGCGATGCCGATCATCCCGGCGATATCGTCATGGCTATAGCCTTCGATGGCATGCAGCACGAAGACCGCACGTGCCGCCGGCGGCAAACCGGCGACCAGTCGTTCCAGATCCAGATCGGACTCCGGTGCTGCATCCGGCGCCGGGAAAGTCTCCATGAATTCATTGGCACCCGGTTGGATCAGGCGCAGGTGCCGCCGGTCCAGGCGCAGCCGCTGCAGGGCCATGTTGATGGCGATGCGCGTCAGCCAGGTGCCGAAACTGCTCTCGCCACGGAATCCGGCCAGCGCGTCCCAGGCTTTGAGAAATGCGTCCTGGGTACATTCTTCCGCGACACCCTGGTCGGCCGTGATACGCAGACATACGGCATAGACCCGCCCGGCGTAACGGCGGTAAAGCTGCTCGAAGGCCGTCATGTCGCCATCCCGGGCACGTGTCACCGTGCCGCTTTCCTCGTCGCGGTGCCCGCTGCGAGCCTCGGGAGTATTGATGGACACGCTGGCGATTTCCATGTCCTTTTGATGCAGGTCTTTCACGGCAGGTTTAGAGAGCCTGGAAATATATCCGAAGCTCAAACGGCCAAGTCGGGCAACCGGTCGATTTCGGTAACCGGCAATGAGCATTCAGTTCCACGACAGACGTAGGCACATATCCCGCCGCGCGGCGTGCATTGCGCCAATAAGCCGGCGAGATTGTCGACCTCGGCTGGGATCGCCAGCAGGATCCGGCGCGGATCGAATTGCCGATCGATAACCTCGCGCCATTCGCGCAGTTTTTTCCCATCGCCACGCAGTATGACCATGGTCGGCGGTTCGAGCGCATTTTTCAGCGCCAGCAGCATGGCCGCGTGGGCATCGGCATACTGGCTCATTCCGGACATGGCCGCTTTAAGGGTGCGTTCCGCCGCATCGAGGTAACGTGGTTCGGCGGCAAGATGCCCGAGTGTCAGCAAGGCGCGGGCCACGACGGCGTTGCCGGCGGGCAGCGAATCGTCGCTGAAAGTCTTGGAGCGGTGCAGTGGCACCGGTTGATCGTTGGCTGTGAACCAGAAGCCGCCATGCTGCCTGTCTTCGAAATATTCGAGCAGTGCATCCGCCAGTTGTTGGGCGAATTCAAACAATCCACTGTCCCACTCTGTCTGCAGCATTTCCAACGTACCGTCCAGCAGGAAGGCATAGTCGTCGAGATAGGCCGGCAGTCTGGCCTGGCCTTCGCGCCAACTGGCAAACAGGCGGCCATTTTTCCATGGATGCGTGCGTATGAAACTCGTGGCACGTTGCGCGGAAGCAAGGTATTGCGGCTCATCCAGCAAGCGGCTGGCGATAGCCATACCGCGGATCATGAGACCATTCCAGGCGGTCAGTACTTTGTCATCCAGCCCCGGCCGCACGCGTTGCCGGCGCGCCGCCAACAATTTCAGGTGCGCCGAATCGAGCAGCGCAGTGATGTCAGATTCTGATTTGCTCGAAGTGGCAGCAATCTCCGCGATACTGATGCGGACGTACAAATGCCAGCGGCCTTCGAAATTGGCAGGCTGATCGAGCCCGTAATGTGCCGCGAATGCCGTGTATTCGGCTGCGTTCAGCAGCGCGCGCACTTCATCCTGATCCCAAGCATAATACTTGCCTTCGTGGCCTTCCGAATCGGCATCCAGGCTCGACCAGTAACCGCCCTCCGGCGCTTGCATCTCGCGCATCGTCCATTGTGCGATACCGTGTGCAGTTCTTGGATAAAGCGGATCATCTGACAGTTTGGCAGTCTGGGCATAAAGCGCGAACAGCGGACCGTTGTCGTAAAGCATCTTCTCGAAATGCGGGATCATCCAGCGTTCGTCCACTGAATAACGACTGAATCCACCGCCCAGGTGATCGTGGATACCACCTTCGGCCATGCGGGTGAGTGTGGTCGTCAGCATCGCACGACATTGCTTTCCGGTTTCGGTATCGGTCTTCGGGTCGCATGCCTGCCAGAGCAGGAATTCGAGGCTGCTGGGGTGTGGGAATTTCGGTGCGCGACCGAAACCGCCGAAGCGCGGGTCGAAGCTTGCCGACAGTGAACGGTAAGCGGAAAGCAGCGATGCATCGTCCAGCGTGTCTGCGGGCGTGGCAGTCTCTCTCTGGATACGGTTGAAGACATCCTGCAGCGCTGCGTTCTGCCGATGCAGTTCGTGCTTGTGTCCGGCATAGAACGCAGCGACGCGGGTAAGTACTTCCTGAAATGCCGGACTGCCGTAGCGGGGCGTCTTGGGAAAGTAGGTGCCGGCAAAGAACGGGGTCAGGTCGTCGGGGTTGAGAAACAGGGTCAGTGGCCAGCCACCGCCGCGTTGCACCATGATCTGATGTGCGAGCTGATAAACCCGATCCAGATCGGGGCGTTCTTCGCGATCCACCTTGATGTTGACGAACAGCCGGTTCATGAGCGCCGCGGTATCCGCATCCTCGAACGATTCGTGTGCCATGACGTGACACCAGTGGCAGGCGGAATAACCGATGGAGAGCAGGATGGGTTTGTCCTGCTCACGGGCCAGCGCCAGGGCACTATCGTTCCAGGGGTGCCAGTCCACGGGGTTGTGGACGTGCTGTAATAGATACGGACTGGTCTCGCCGTCCAGATGATTGCGGGGGCCGGAATCGGTCATTGCTGAGTCTGATTAGGTAGAATAGCGGCTACTATAAACCCTTCCCGATATTTCCCTCATCCCGGTATTGTTGCCGATGAGCGAGACGAGCGCCCCCAAGTGTCCCTGCCGCCCTTGATCCTCAGAAAGAACGAAGACCGCCGGCTGCGCGCCGGGCATCTATGGGTGTTCAGCAACGAAGTGGATACGGTGCGTACCCCGCTGAAGAATTTCGCGCCCGGTGATCCGGTCGAGATCCAGTCACACAGCGGACGTTTCATCGGCAACGGTTATGTGAATCCGAACTCGCTGATCTGCGCCCGCATCCTGTCCCGGGACGCGGCTCACGCACCGGATCGTTCCCTGCTGGTGCATCGTCTCAATATCGCCTTGTCATTGCGCAAACGTCTGTATGCAAAGCCGTTCTATCGGCTGGTGTTCGGCGAATCCGATGGGCTGCCGGGACTGGTGGTGGATCGTTACGGGGAAGTCGTGGTGGTGCAGATCGCCACCGCCGGCATGGAACGGCTCAAGGACGACATCACCGCCGCACTGGAGAAAGTCATCAAGCCGGCGGGGATACTGTGGCGCAACGATGTCGGGATGCGAGAACTGGAAGGCTTGCCATCGTATGTCGATTACACCGGGACGGTACCGGATAGCGTGATGCTCGAAGAGCACGGTCAGCGTTTCGAGGTGCCGTTAGCCGGCGGTCAGAAGACGGGATGGTTCTACGACCAGTACGATAACCGGGGCCGGATGTTGCGTTATCTTCCTGGCAAGCGCGTGCTGGATGTATTCAGTTACGTGGGTGCATGGGGCGTGACGGCAGCGGCGCGTGGCGCGTCGGAAGTCCATTGTGTGGACAGTTCCGCGACCGCATTGGCATGCGTCGCGCGCAATGCGGAACTGAACGATGTCGGGATCACCAGCCATCAGGGCGATGCGTTCGACGTGCTGCGCGAGTTGCATACCGCTGGCGAGAAATTCGATATCGTGATTCTCGATCCACCCGCGTTCGTGAAACGCAAGAAAGATATGGCTGCCGGTCGCGACGCGTACCGCCGTATCAACCAGCTCGGCATGCAGTTGCTGAACCGGGATGGCTTGCTGTTCTCTTGCTCATGTTCGCATCACATGTCGGCGCAGGATCTGCTGGCGACGATCCAGACGGGTGCGCGGCATCTGGAACGCGACGCCCAGATGCTGGAGCAGGGCGGGCAGGCAGCCGATCATCCGGTCAATCCCGCCATTCCCGAGACCGCCTATCTCAAGGCGTTCACTGTGCGGGTGCTGGCGACCTGAGAGCCAAAAAGGCATGGCTAAAAAATAGGCATATGCCGCAAGCCGCTATCCCCATCAGGTAAAATGCCCGCCATGCTTACCTATCCCGATTTCGATCCTGTCGCCCTCAGTCTCGGCCCGCTCAAGATCCACTGGTACGGCATCACCTACCTGGTCGGATTCCTGGGGTCTTATGCGCTATTGCGCTTGCGCATCAAGAAGCCCGGCAGCGGCTGGAACAAGGATCAGCTCGCCGACCTGTTGTTCTACGTGGCGCTCGGCGTGGTGGTCGGCGGCCGCATCGGCTACATGCTGTTCTACGATCTGCCGACCTTCATCCACCGGCCCTGGAGCCTGTTCGAGGTCTGGGACGGCGGCATGTCATTCCACGGTGGTCTGCTGGGGGTGCTGGCGGCGATCTGGCTGTTCGCACGCCGCTACCACAAGCGCTATTTCGACGTGGTGGATTTTACTGCGGTGGTGGTTCCGGTCGGTCTGGGTGCAGGCCGCATCGGTAATTTCATCAACGGCGAGCTGTGGGGCAAGATCACGAGCTTGCCGTGGGGGATGCGCCTGCAATGCAGCGAATGGCGCTTCTCGTATTATTGCGATGGCGCCACCTCCGGGCTCAGCCAGCCGCGCCAGCCATCCCAACTCTATGAATTCCTGCTGGAAGGTGTGGTGTTGTTCGCCGTGCTGTGGATCTATTCCATGAAACCGCGGCCGCGTATGGCAGTCGCCGGCCTGTTCGGATTGTTGTACGGCTGTTTCCGGTTCCTGGTCGAATTCGTGCGGGTACCGGATGCGCAACTCGGATACCTGGCGTTCGGCTGGGTGACCATGGGCCAGATCCTGTCGTTGCCGTTGATCGTCGCCGGTATCGTGTTGCTGGTGATGGCATACCGGCACAAGGAATTCGCGGGACGCGACTGATGCGGCAATATCTCGACCTCATGCGCCATGTGCGGGATCACGGGGTGCGCAAGCAGGATCGAACCGGTACGGGCACCGTATCGGTATTCGGGTATCAGATGCGCTTCGATCTGGCCGCGGGCTTTCCGGCCGTTACGACCAAGAAACTGCATTTCCGTTCCATCATCCATGAACTGCTGTGGTTCCTGCGTGGCGAGACCAACGTCTCGTATCTGCACGAGCACAAGGTTTCGATCTGGGACGAATGGGCGGATGAACAGGGCGATCTCGGTCCGGTCTATGGTTATCAGTGGCGCAGTTGGCCGACACCGGATGGCGGGCATATCGATCAGATCAGCCGGGTACTGGAACAACTGAGAAAATCGCCGGATTCGCGCCGCATCATCGTCAGCGCCTGGAATGTCGCCGACCTGGATCAGATGGCCTTGCAGCCCTGCCATGCCTTCTTCCAGTTCTACGTCGCGGATGGCCGCTTGTCCTGCCAGCTGTATCAGCGCAGCGCGGATATCTTCCTCGGTGTGCCGTTCAATATCTGTTCCTATGCGTTGCTTACCTGCATGGTTGCGCAGCAGGCCGGGTTGTCGGTGGGGGATTTCGTCTGGACTGGCGGCGATTGTCATCTTTATCTCAACCATCTGGATCAGGTCGAAGAACAGTTGGCGCGAGAACCTTATCCTTTGCCGCGACTGGTGATCAGGCGCAGACCGGAGTCTTTGTTCGATTACCAGTTTGAGGATTTCGAGATCGCCGACTATCGGTCTCATCCGGCGATCAAGGCGCCGGTAGCAGTCTGACCCTGCATGAACGAAATAAGCTGGCAGGATTTTGACAAGGTCGAATTGCGGGTCGGCACCGTGCTCAAGGCCGAGCCGTTTCCCGAAGCGCGCAAACCCGCCTGCAAACTGACGGTGGATTTCGGTCCGGAGATCGGTATCCGGAAATCCTCAGCCCAGATTACTGTGCATTACAGCATGGAAGAACTGATTGGCCGACAGGTACTAGGCGTGGTGAATTTTCCAGCCAAACGCATCGGACCGTTCGTGTCCGAATGCCTGGTCTGCGGGTTCTACCGCGAGGATGGCAGCGTGATTCTGGCGGTGCCGGATAAAACAGTGCCGAATGGCGCAAAGCTGGGTTGATGTTGTCGCTGATCGTCGCCGCAGGTGAGAACAACGAGATCGGCAAACACGGAAAGATGCCGTGGTATCTGCCAGCCGATCTCCGGCATTTCAAGACCGTCACGCTTGGCAAACCCGTCATCATGGGACGCCGCACTTTTGAATCCATCGGCAAGCCCCTGCCGGGACGCCGCAACATCGTCGTCACCCGCGATACCACCTGGCAGGCTGGGGGGTGCGAGGCAGCGCATTCGCTGCCTGAAGCATTGGTCATGGCTGCTGGTGAACCGGAACTCATGCTGATCGGTGGCGGGCAACTTTACCGTGAGGCCTTGCCGCGCGCCCAGCGCATCTATCTGACGCGTGTGCACGGGACCTTCGACGCGGATACTTTTTTCCCGCTACTGGACGGTGGGCAGTGGCGCGAGATTGCCCGGGAAGCGCACCCCGTGGATGAGAGCAATGCCTATGCATGCTCGTTCCTGTTGCTGGAACGTAAAGCGCCATCCAATCTGGTTTAGGCAAACCGGCGATCCGGACAAAGGCTTCACGGTGCAGGCTCCGTGAAGCCGTGATCCGCGGCAATCAATCCTTGAGCCTGGTCCGTTTCTCACTCAACTGGTCGAGTACCGCGCCCGTATTCATCCGCTTCACCATGGCCTCGACCTGGGCGGTGGGACCATTGATGTTGATACGGGCATGGATCATGGCGAGTCTGTTAGGCACGGTTGCGTCATATCCCTCGTCGAAACTCGCGGCATCGTCCGCATCTTTAAGTTCAAGTTTGTCGAAATAGATGTTTACGGTCTCGGTACCCGAGCTCGCATCGCCCGGTTGCTTGAGAGCGATGAACCCGGCGCCATCGCGTAATACTGCGCCTGGATCGATGGTCATCGAATCGGTGCTGTTTATGGAGATATCCACGCCGATGGGACTATTGCCCTGATTTGCAGAGGATTGCTGCAAGGCCACTTTCTGATATTCCTGGGTGATCTGCATCACGGCTTGCATATCGCCTTTGGCTTCAGCAGCCATCAGCTTTTGCTGATATTCCGCCGCCAGTTTCTTTTGCTGTACATCGGTAGTCAGGCGCATGTTGTAATCGATACTGACCGGGCGAAAACCGGTCTTGCCCTGGCAGGCATAAGTAGGTAATTGCCAGTTCTCGCTTTCCCTGGCATAGGGTGCCGGTGGAGTACCCAGCGCGGCGGCAATCGCACTGACATTCTTCTTGATCGTCACCAGGTCGCTGCGTTTGAAATTGGAAGTCGTGTAACCGTCGCCACAGTTGTCATCGGCCAGCGCCTGGGCTGAGCACAGCAGAGCGGCAGTTGCCAACATCATGATCGAGATGGTGCGCATGGATTCCCCTCCTCAGGAAATGTAATCCGTAGTATATACATCGGCGAGCACAAGTCACTCAGGAGCGCGATGCCCCAGGCCCAAGCTCCGAGAGTGCAGGTATCCGCTGTGTCAGTTCCTCGAACCACTGCAGGCCGGTACCGATCTCGGTCTCGAAACGCTGCCGCGCTTCTGACAGTTCCCGGGTACGCACATTAGTGTCAAAGCTCTGACTCGGGTCTTTTGCATAATGCCCCATGATGGGACCAGCCAGCAGCGCTTCGATCTTCGCGTCGCTGGCCGGCAATCCCAGGAAATCTGCCACTGCCTTGCAATGTGATACCGGAGCGGTGAGGAATTCATCGAAGTTCAGCCAATGGGTACGGGCAGGATCGTGTGTCGCTGCCCGGGTGAAATTGAGCAGCATGGCCGCCCATCCGATAACCGCCTGACGGACGTCATCCAGTGCATGGAGCTCAACACTCATATCGCCGGTCAACTGTCTGAAATCGGTCAGCCAGGCGCCCGCGAAGCTGCGCACGCTTTCCCGGGTACCGGGAGCCCGCAACATGGTCGCGAGCCAGGGTTCGAGGTGCATGTACAGCAGGATCGCCCGGGCATCGGGCTGCGTTGCCAACACCGGCTGCAACAGATTACCGGCCACGCTGGTGCTCTTTATCAGTGCGGTATCGCTATCGGTATAGCAACGGGCTTGCAGATCGCTCACCATCTTGAACAAGTCTTGCCAGCTTCCTGCATCGAGACGGGAGTTTGGGAGTCCCAGCTCACGCTGTGTCATGGCCAGCGCCAGGAACGCTAGGGGTTCACGCAAGGCAAAACAACCCGGCAATTCGGCCAGCAGACGCGACAGCAAAGTGGAACCGCAATGACCGATGTGGAACAGGTATTGTGTGGCACGTGTCGGTAATCCGACCGTGGCCTGCAGCAGGGTATCGAGCGGGAACCAGGCACCCTGGATGTCCGATGTGAACATGCGTTCATCGAGGAAAGCGGCCTGGCGATAGATCTTCTGGTCGATATGTACCACCAGGCCACGACGATTCACGAGATCCAGGTTCTGCAGGAAGTAATCCGGATTTTGTCGCAGACCTGCAAGCAACGGGTGGCTATTCAAGATTCACTCGTTATCTGCTGCAGGGATTGTTGCACCAGCATGTCGGCGCGAGCGAGATCGACGTCTTCGAGCCGGTCAGCCGTGGCGGTCAACTCGTCGAGTATGCGTTGTTGTACCGCGCCACGCCGTTGTGCTTCGGCATAGGGCAGGTGGTGAAACATGACCATCGAATAGCGTGGTACGAATACGCCGGGATGGCGCTCTTCCAGCAGGAACCCGAGCTTCTTCTGCAAGTGGAATTTCGGATTACGCACGACATCGCGCATCTCGATATAATTCTCAAGTGCCATCTCGGCGATCGCGACCGTATCCGGTTGACGCAGCTGTTCGAATTCGGCAAATACGGTTTCCCAGTCATCGCCATGGCGTTCCAGACATTGATCCAGGATCAGGCAATCCTCGAACGCGCAATTCATGCCCTGTCCGTGGAACGGCACGATGGCATGTGCTGCATCGCCCAGCAGTAATACATCACCACCGGCATGCCATGATGGGCAACGGATGGTGCCCATCATGCCGGTAGGGTGCTGGTAGAACCCGGCCTGGATATCCGGGATCAGTCCGAGAGCATCGGGAAAGTTCTCGGTGAAAAAGGCTATCAAGGCATCTGGCTGTTGCAGCGATGCGAAACTGGGTTCGCCCTGGTTCGCCAAAAATAGCGTGACAGTAAAGCTGCCATCAAGGTTCGGCAGGGCGATCAGCATGTGCCGGCCGCGTGGCCAGATGTGTAGCGCTTCACGTTCCATCCGATGTCGGCCATCGATTGCAGCCGGGATACTGAGTTCCTTGTAGCCGTGCGGCAGGATGTCCTCGATGCATTGCACACCGAGACGCAGGCACATGGCCTGACGTACCGCACTGCCGCCACCATCGGTAGCGAAGAAGGGTGCATCGGTCACTTCATATTGACGACCGGTAGCCTCGTCGGTGAACAGGGCACAGCGGCGAGCGAAGTCCATATCGTCGCAGCGTTGGCCGAAACGAATCCTGACTCCTGCAGCCTCGGCGGCATCCATCAGCAGCATGTTGAGGCCAGGCCGGGAGATCGAATAGATGACTTCGTCCGGCATGTGACCATAGGGCGTATGCGTGAGTGCGCCATCTACATCATGCAGCATGCGGCCCCGCATCGGGATCAGCAGTTTGCCGACCTGCCCGTAGAGGCCGACTTTGCGCAACGGCCGGATTCCACGCTGGGCGAGCGCCAGATTGATGGAGCGCCCGGCCGGGACGTCGTGTCGGCGCATGTCCGCACGGCGTTCATAGAGCGTCACATCGAAGCCATGTTGTGCCAACAGGATCGCCAGCAGGCTGCCAGCCAATCCAGCCCCAATGACGCTGAGGTTCTTCTTGTTCATGGTGTCTTAACCGATTAATCCGGACAGTATCTCGACGAAATTGTAGACATCGGCATAACGGTTGTAGAGCGGTACCGGGGCCAGACGGATCACGTCCGGTTCGCGCCAGTCGCAAGTCACACCACGCTGTTCCAGCGTCTCGTAGATGGCACGTGCGCGATTGCGATCAGCTCGTACGCGCAGGGACAATTGACAGCCGCGCTCTGCCGGATTCGCAGGCGTGATGATCTCGATCCGGTCGTGCAGGCGTTCGTGCAGCAGAAATTCCAGATAGCCGGTGAGTTGCAGCGATTTCTCCCGTAGCGCGGGCATGCCGATGTCGTCGAAGATCTCCAGCGACGCCAGCAGTGGCGCCAGGCCGAGGATCGGTGGGTTGCTCAACTGCCAACCTTCGGCGCCGGGTATCGGCACGAAATCCGGACCCATGCGGAACCGCGAGGCCTTGTCGTGCCCCCACCAGCCGGCCAGGCGCGGACGCTCGAGATCATGTGCGTGGCGCTCATGGACGAAACAGCCGGCGACTGCGCCGGGGCCGCTGTTCATGTATTTGTAATTGCACCAGACCGCGAAATCCACGCCCCAATCGTGCAACTGCAACGGCAGATTGCCTGTCGCATGCGCCAGGTCGAAGCCAACCATGCAACCCTGCGCGTGTCCAGCACGGGTCAGACGCGCCATGTCGAAGACCTGGCCACTGTAATACTGCACACCGGGCAGTAACAGTAATGCGATGCGTTCACCTTCACTCGCGAGCAGTGTCTCAATCTCCCCGGAGGAGATGAGGGCGCTATCTTTGCGTGGGGAAAGTTCGATCAGGGCTTCTTCCGGGTCAAGACCGTGCAGGCGTAACTGTGACATCACGGCATAACGGTCGGATGGGAAGGCGCTGCGCTCGATGACAATCTTGTAGCGTTCCCGGGCAGGCCGGTAGAAACTCATCATCATCAGATGCAGGTTCACCGTCAGTGAGTTCATGTTCACGACTTCGATGGGTTTTGCTCCCACCAGTCGTGCGGTGCGCTCGGTGAAGAATTCGTGATAGGGCATCCAGGGTCGACGGCCATCGAAATGCGCCTTCACTGCCAGCCGTTGCCAGTCCTCAAGTTCTTCCTGGATGTAACGCGCGGTGGTCTTCGGTTGCAGACCCAATGAGTTGCCACAGAAATAGATCTCATCCTCATCGCCGTGACGCGGTATGTGGAACAGTTCGCGCTGCGCGGCCAGCGGATCGGCACGATCGAGTTCGGTCGCAAAGGCAGCATCGGTACGGAATGTCATCTCAACTCCATTGGATAGATAATCGGCCGACTGGGGGCGGCGTCGCTCATGAAGGCGGGGATCTGCAGGTCGAGCAGGTAATAGCCGTCTTTCACCTGATCCGGTACGTAGATCATCTCGGTGACGGTGCTGCGCGGACGTCTGGCATCCTGTTTGCGGCGGCTGCCGGCCGGCAATCCCCAGAAGACACGGTGTGCCATCAGCTTGCCTTCGTCGTGCATCGGGTCGAGCGAGGGCAGGTCCACCAGCAGATGTTGCACTCCTGCTTCCACCAGCGCCGTGATCGCGTCCTCCGTCAGGCAGGCCGGCGGGATCTGGTCGTAACGGTGCGCAAGTTTTTCACGGCTGTTCGGCAAGGTACGAATGATGAAGGCGGTGTGTGTCTCAGGAAACGGATGATGTTGCAGGCCCATCCTGATGAGTGCGGCATCGATAACGTTATGCCGCGGTGCGATGGTCACGAGCGTAGCTGGAAACAATGACTGCTGCAGTTGCTCGGTGACAGCGACCGCATCATCGACGATATGTCCGACGCATTCCGTGTGCGTACCGTTGCAGTGCGGGACGAGCTGGTAATGTCCGACATTGCAACTGCCACCCTGATGGGTGTCACCGGTAAAACCGCCGGCTTGCAGTGGGCTGGCGCTGGCCACGGGCGCAGCGAAGAAATTCGGTTGTGGGCCGTCGAACTGTAACGGGATCGCCAGTGAGATACCGTGGTTCAGGTCAACACTGACCTGATGCGTGCCCAGTTCGAGATGCAGCGTGTTCACAGGAAGCGCGCCTTGTCCAGTTGCAGCCATTCCAGCGCGGTCCCGTGCAGCAGCCGTTCCTTGATGCGCCTGTCCAGCGGCATGGATTCGATGAGCTGACCGGGGCTGTGTTCGCCGAGCGGGAACGGGTAATCACTGCCGAGTGCGATGCAATCTGCACCCATGAGATCGATCATGTATTGCAAGGTGGCAGGATGGTGTACCAGCGAATCGACATAGAACTTGCCAAGATAACTCATGGGATTGACGCCGTTGTCGATGGCACACAGATCAGGCCGCACCTGGAAGCCGTGCTCGATGCGCCCGATGGTGGCGGGGAATGAACCGCCGCCGTGGGCGAAGGCGACCCGCAATCTCGGCAATCTTTCCAGCACACCGCCGAATATCATCGAACAGATGGCGAGCGACGTCTCGGCCGGCATCGCCACCAGCCAGGGGGTCCAGTATTTCCGCATGCGCTCCTTGCCGAACATGTCCCACGGATGCACGAATACCGCTGCGCCTAATGCTTCTGCTGCTTCGAGCACTTCAAATACATGCGGGTCATCCAGATTCCAGTCGTTGATGTGCGAGCCGATCTGTATGCCAGGTAGTTTCAATTGCTTCACGCAACGTTCCAGTTCCCGGATAGCCAACTCAGGCGATTGCATCGGCAGGCTGCCGAGGCCGATGAAACGGCCCGGATGGTCGGATACGACGCCGGCGATGTGATCGTTCAGCAATTGGCTCAGGTCGTATGCATGTTCCGGCTTGGCCCAATAACTGAACATGACGGGTACGGTCGAGAGCACCTGCACGGTGACACCATGCACATCGGATTCACGCATCCTGGTCTCGGCATCCCAGCAATTGGCTTCGATCTCACGAAATTTCTTGCCATCCTGCATCATGCAGGCACAACCAGGCCCGGTGTGCTCCAGCTGGATGAAGCCGCCGTAACCGTATTTCTTTTTCAGGTCCGGCCAGTTCCTGGGCAGGATATGAGTGTGGATGTCTATTTTGAGCATCAGTTGTTTTTCTTTGTGGGTGCTTCCATCACGCTGCTACATTTTTTGCAAGTGCGGTGTTCCAGGTTACCGAAGAACCGGTCGAAGACCGGCGGGAAATCCTGTTCGATGCTGTGTAGCGTGAAGTATTCTTCGTAGAGTTTGTTATGACAGTTTTCACAGAACCACAGTAAGCCGTCCTGTTCCTGTGGCAGGCGCTTGCGTTCGATCACGAGGCCGACGGAATCGGCGAAGCGTTGCGGCGAATGCGGGACCCGTGGCGGCAGCAGGAATATCTCGCCAGCCCGGATGGGATGATCCACCGGCTTGCCGTCCTGCATGGTCTTGAGCAGCATCTCGCCTTCGAGTTGGTAGAAGAACTCCGGTCCTTCATCGTAGTGGTAATCCTTGCGCGCATTGGGGCCACCCACCACCATCACGATGAAATCGCCGTCATAGACGCACTTGTTCCCGACTGGCGGTTTCAGCAGATGACGGTTCTCGTCGATCCATCTCTGGAAATTGAGTACGCTCGTTGTGCTCATGGCATCCTCCTCTGAATCTCAACCGATCGTGGCGATGCACTTGAGTTCGATGGCGATCGGCGTCGGCAATGCGGTTACTTCCACCGTGGTTCGACAGGGCTGGCTGTCGTGGAAATATTCTGCGTACAAGCGGTTATAGGCTACGAAGTCATTTTTCATGTCGGTGAGAAACACCGTCACGTCCACCAGCCGGTCCCAGCTCGAACCGGCGTCTTCCAGGATCAGGCGCACGTTCTCGAACACGGAGCGGCACTGCGCTTCAATGTCGTGCGCCACCAGGTTGCCCTGTGCATCCAGCTTTACGCCTGGGATATCCTTGGAGCCGCGCTTGCGTGGTCCCACGCCTGACAGGAACAACAGGTTGCCCACGCGCCGCGCATGCGGGTATAAGCCGACTGGCTCGGGTGCTTTCGTGGAATCGATCTTTTCGGAATCATTCATATTTGATGCACACATTGCGGGGTTCGGTGAAGAAACGCATAGCTTCCCAGCCGCCTTCGCGGCCGTTGCCGGATTGCTTGACGCCGCCCATCGGCACGCGCAGATCGCGCAGCATCCAGCAGTTGATCCAGATCAGACCGGCTTCGAGCCGGGCCGCAATGCGGTGGCAGCGGGATACGTCGGCGCTCCAGAGCGAAGCTGCCAGACCGTAAGCCGTGCCGTTGGCGTAGTCGATGGCTTGTTCTTCGTCATCGAACGGGATCAACGTGACCACCGGGCCGAAGATCTCTTCCTGGTTGGTGCGGCACTCGGGCGGCAGGTTCTCGATCACGGTGGGTTCGATGAACCAGCCATCCTTGCAACGACCTGCAAGCTGTGTGCGTCTGCCGCCACACAGGATCTTTCCACCTTCCTTCTGCGCCAGATCGATGTAACCGAGGACTTTCTGCAGGTGCGCCTCTGAGACCAGCGCGCCCTGTTCGGTGGATTGTTCCGCTGGATCGCCTTGCGGCAATGCCTTGACCTGCGCGACGAAAGCATCGCGAAAGCGCGTATAGAGGCTGCGTTCGATCAGGATGCGCGAACCGCACAGACAGATCTCGCCCTGATTGGAAAATGCGGCACGCACACTTTCGGCAACAGTTGTGTCGAAATCACAATCCCCGAACACGATGGTCGGATTCTTGCCGCCCAGTTCCAGCGACAGTTTCTTGAATTTCGGTGCGGCGCGACTCGCGATGTCGGCGCCGGTTTTGGTGCCGCCGGTGAACGAGATCGCTTTCACGTCTGGATGTTCGACCAGGACGGTGCCAGCCTTGGGTCCGAGCCCGTGTACTACGTTAAATACACCGGCCGGCAAGCCGGCTTCGGCACACAATTCGGAGAACAGGTAAGCCGTCATCGGCGTGATCTCTGACGGTTTTGCAACCACGCAATTACCGGCCGCGAGCGCCGGTGCGATCTTCCAGGTGAACAGGTACAGCGGCAGGTTCCACGGCGAGATGCAACCGACCACACCGAGTGGTGAACGCAAAGTGTAGTTGATCGCGCCGGATTCCATGGCGTGCGATTCGCTGGCGAATTGCGTGGCCGCTGCGGCAAAGAAGCGCAAGTTGGACACGGCACGCGGGATATCCAGGCGCCGCGCTAATGCCACCGGTTTGCCGGAATCGATACTCTCCGCACGCACCAGTTTTTCCAGATCGCGTTCCATCAGATCGGCGAGTTTCAGCAGCCACTGACTGCGGATCCCGGCCGCTGTTGTCGACCAGGCCGGAAATGCACGCTTCGCGGCTGCGACCGCGCTATCGACATCGGTTTTGTGCGAATCCGGAATCCGCGCATAGACCTGGCCGGTAGCAGGCTCGAAATCATCCAGCCAGCCACCCGAGGCAGCAGGCACCAGTTGACCGTCTATGTAGTTCGCGAGTTTCAGCATGTCAGCCCTCATGAATCATCCGGGCTAGAGGCTCTGGATACGCCCGCCATCCACCGGCAAATTGATGCCGTTGATGTAACCGGCAGCGGGTGAGGCAAGGAAGGCGATGGCGGCGGCGATCTCTTCCGGTTCAGCGATACGGCCGAGCGGGATCACCGCGCGGGCATCGGCTTCGATCTCCGCGATCGGGCGCTGTTCTTTCTCGGCGCGTGCCTTGAACAAGCTTTCGATGCGACCGGTGCGGGTGAAGCCGGGCAGTACATTGTTGACGGTGATGCCGTGCGGACCGAGTTCACCGGCGAGCGTCTTGGCCCAACCGGCCACTGCCCAGCGGATGGTGTTGGAAACACCAAGCCCCTTGATGGGTTCTTTCACCGAGGTGGAGATCACGTTGACGATGCGACCGTAACCGGCAGTCTTCATGCCCGGCCACAGCGCCTGCACCAGCGTCTGGCCGGATAGCAGCAAGCGGGAGAAAGCATGCTGATATTCATCCAGGTCAGCGGCATGTGCCGACCCGCCTGGCGGGCCACCGGAATTGTTGATGAGGATGTGTACCGGCGGGTGCTGCTTGAGCCAGGCCTTGAGTGCGCTGCCGAGTGCTGCCGGTTGGTCGAAATCGGCGCAGAAGAAATCGTGTTGCTGCTGATGGTTTGTCGCGAGTGTCGCCAGCACGGTCTTGAGTTTGGCTTCCGAACGCGCGACCAGGGTCACGTTCGCGCCCAGCTCCGCCAGCGCCCGGGCGGTCGCCGCGCCGATGCCCTGACTCGCACCGCCCACCAGGGCGCGCTTGCCGGAGAGGTCGAGATTGAGGATAGGGCTCGGCATAACATGCTCACTATATCAGGCAGCGAATACGGGACTCAGCCTTCTCCGGGGCGCAGCGTACCGGGGCAATCCACGCTGTACCAGGCGCCACTGTCGTCACCGTCGAGTCTGAGCGCCGAAAGTTTGCCGCCCCAGACGCAACCGGTGTCCAGCGCGTAGACGTTCTGGTCGCGGACCTCGCCCAGAGTCGACCAATGGCCGAACAGGATGTGCAGCTTGGCACTGGCCCGTCGCGGTGCTTCGAACCACGGTATGAGCCCGGCTGGCTGACTGCCGGGCTTGCCTTTCTGCTTGAGGTCGAGCTGACCCTCCGGCCCGACGTAACGCAGGCGGGTGAAACAGTTGACGATGTAGCGCAGCCGATCCATGCCGGCAAGTCCGGTTGACCAGCGGTCAGGCTGGTCACCGTACATGTGGGCGAAAAATTCTCCGGCCTCAGGTCCGCGCAGTACCGCTTCCAGTTCACGCGCACAATTTTGCGCAGTCGCCAGATCCCATTGCGGGGGCAGCCCGGCATGCACCAGCGTATAACCCAGTGCGGCATCGTGATGCAGGAGCGGGCGGGTCCTCAGCCAGGTCAGCAGATCGTCCCGATCCTGGGCGGCGAGTATCGCGTCCAGCGTGTCGTTCGGCCGCATCCTGGCGTGGCCGGCGGCCAGCGCCAGCAGATGCAGATCGTGGTTGCCGAGCACGCAGACAGCGCGCTCGCCGAGCCCCTTGGCGAAGCGCAGGGTCTCCAGCGATTTCGGTCCGCGGTTGACCAGGTCGCCGGTTAGCCACAGACGATCTTCGGCGGGGTTGAATGCGAGCCGGTCCAGCAGGCGTCGCAGATCGTCATAGCAACCTTGCACGTCACCGATAGCGAAGATGGCCATGCTTAATGGAGCATTCCCGGGACCGCCAGCCGGAACGGCGCGATGGGGGCATCGAAATGCT
The DNA here is from genome assembly GCA_035690065.1 of Gammaproteobacteria bacterium. Classification (GTDB taxonomy): domain Bacteria; phylum Pseudomonadota; class Gammaproteobacteria; order Natronospirales; family REEB76; genus DASSKW01. Next base: position 6,928 of record DASSKW010000003.1, on the reverse strand, counting down.
GGCCCTGGTCGTTGAGCATCTGGTAATCGCCCTGCATGCTGCCCACCGGGGTCTCGAGTATCGCGCCGCTGGAATAGCGAAAGCCTTCGCCCGGCTTGATATGCGGTTGTTCACCCACCACACCTTCGCCGCGCACCTCCTGCACCTTGCCGTTGGCATCGGTGATGAGCCAATGCCGAGTCAGCAACTTGGCCGGCACTGCACCCTGGTTGCGGATGGTGATGGTGTACGCGAACACGAAGCGGTTCTCTTCCGGGGCGGACTGGGCGGCAACATAGGCCGTTTCCACATCCACGCGGATATCGTTGGTGGTGGTGTCGTTCATGGTTCCGGAAACATTTGAATCAAGCAGAGCGGAGCCGTATTTTAACGGAAAAACCCGCGCTCCGCCGGGGTGGCGGGTACGTCCGGGAGGCGATTGGAACGGGACTGGTCGGAAGCAAGCCTAGCTGAGCCGTACTGCCAGCACATCGCAAGGCGTCTTGTGCAATACGGATTTTTCGGTCGAGCCGAGCAGGAGCGCGAGGCCATGCCGTTCGCGGCTGCCCAGGACCAGCAAATCCACCTGTTCTTCGTTGGCGACCCGTACGATCTCGGCCTTGATGCTGCCGACTTCGACCCGGTGCGGAACATCGCTCAGCCCCAGGCTTTCGCACAGAGCGTCCAGCCGCTGGCGGGCGCTTTGCAGCAGCTCGCCTTCGAGATCCACCGGGGGCGGCAATAGCGCCTCGCCGGCGGGGTCCACCGGGATGAATTCCAGCACATGCAGCAAACTGACCCGGGCGCCTGCGGCCACCTCCAGGCCCCGTCGGACCACGGCGGCGCTGTCATCGCTCAGATCCACGGCGATCAGGACATTCCGGTAGGCAGCCATGACACATCTCCCGTTTGAGGGGCAGGCTCAAGAATATACGGGCGACTGGGCCACTGCCAGTCGAAACCCCGGGCTCAGGCGAGGTTGCTGAGCCGGGCGTAATCGGCGGGGCTGACGGTCTCCGGGCGGGTCCCCGGATCGATGCCGGCGGCACGGATCAGGGTCTCGTCCACGCTCTCCCGCAGGGCATTGCGCAGGGTCTTGCGACGGTGGCTGAACGCCTGGGTCACCAGCCGGGCGAAGCGCACCGGGTCGTCGATCGGGAAGGGGGGTGCTGCGTGCGGGATCAGCCGCACGAAGGCGGATTCGACTTTCGGCGGCGGCGAGAAGGCGCCCGCACCGATATTGAACAGAGGTTCGACTCGGCAGTGCACCGCGAGCATGATCGTAAGCCGACCATATTCCTTGCCGCCGGGTTTCGCGGCCATGCGTTGCACGACTTCCTTCTGCAACATGAAGTGCATGTCGTGGATCGCCTCCGCCTGTTCCAGCAGATGGAACAACAACGGCGTGGAGATGTTATAGGGAAGATTACCCAGCATGCGCATCCGGGCTCCGCTTGGTACCAGTGAGCGGAAATCGGTCTTCAGGGCATCGCCCTCGATGATGCGCAAGTCGCCTTTGCCCGCGGCCGCAGCTTCCAGTCGCGGGATCACGTCGCGGTCCAGTTCCACCGCGGTCAGTGTGCCGTAGCGTTCCAGCAGCGGCAGGGTGATGGCGCCGAGGCCGGGCCCGATCTCGATCAGGTGGTCTTCCGGTTGGGGAGAGATCGCCAGCAGGATCTTGTCGATGACGTTGCGGTCGTGGAGGAAGTGTTGGCCAAAGCGTTTGCGCGCGCGGTGTTCGCTCATGTGCGCCGACTCATTGTCACAGCCAGTTCCAACGCAGCTTCCAGACTGCCGTGATCAGCGCGACCGCTGCCGGCCAATTCCAGCGCGGTGCCGTGATCCACCGAGGTGCGGATGATGGGCAGACCGAGCGTGACATTCACGGCATGGCCGAAACCGGCGTACTTCAATACCGGCAGACCCTGATCGTGATACATCGCGAGTACCGCGTCGATCTGCTGCAGATGCTGCGGATTGAATGCAGTATCAGCGGCGACCGGCCCGATCAGCTGCATGTGTTCTGCGCATAACGCTTCGCATACCGGTGCGATCGTTTCGATTTCCTCACGGCCGAGGTGCCCCGCCTCTCCAGCATGCGGGTTGAGGCCCAGCACCAGGATGCGCGGCGACGCAATTCCGAAACGATGAATCAGTCCGGTATGCAACACGCGCAAAGTATGCATGAGTCCGTCACGCGTGATGGCGGCAGGTACGGCAGACAAGGGCAGATGTGTGGTGGCGAGTGCGACCCGCAAAGTATCTGCGACGAGCAACATCACCGGTGCACCGGCCTGACAGCGTGCCGCCAGGTATTCGGTGTGGCCGCTGAACGCGATGCCGACATCGTTGATCACTGCCTTGTTCACCGGCGCGGTGATCATGGCCGCGAACTCCCCCGAGCGGCAACCGTCCACGGCACGGTCCAGCGTCGCAAGCACATAGCCTGAATTTTCTGGATCGAGCCTGCCAGCAGTAACCGGTCTGCGAGCAGGGAGGTTGATTACCTGCAAGCTGCCGGCCCGATGTGGAGCCCATTGGTCGGGCTGGTAACTTTCAAGCTGGAGCCGGATATTCAGCGCTTTCGCACGCGCCGCCAGCATCCCGGTATCGCCGATGGCGACCAGCTGCACAGCGTGCGGTCGCTGTGCGAGCTGGATACAGATATCCGGGCCGATCCCGGCCGGCTCGCCGGTAGTCAGTGCGATACGAACCGGCTGCTCGGTCACACTGGCCTCAGTTCCGGGATGAAGAATCGTCGAGGTGGTACTCGATGTAGGCTGAGCCTCTCAGTTGGCTGAGCCAATCCTGCAGGATTTCGTCGGATTTACGCGCATAGATGGCGTCATAGGCCTTGTTCTTGCGAGCCTCTTCGGTCTGATCCGATTTGCGGTGCCCGAGCACCTGTACGATGTGCCAGCCATATTGGGACTTGAATGGCTCGCTGATTTGTCCGACCTGCAGTTTGTCCATCTCCTGTTCGAATATGGGAACAGTAGCACCGGGATCGACCCAACCGAGATCGCCGCCGTCGCTCGCGGAGCCGGTATCGTCCGAGTATTCCCTGGCCAATTTTGCGAAATCTGCTCCAGCCAGTATCTGTTTGCGCAATTCCTCCAACTTGGCTTTGGCCTGGGCATCGGTCATCAATGCGCTGGTCTTGATCAGGATATGGCGTGCGTGCGTCTGGGTGACTACTACTTTATCATCCTGATGCTTGACGTCGTCCACCTTGACGATATGGAATCCACTCGGGCTCTGCACCGGTTCCGAGATATCGCCAGGTTTCATGCTGATGATGATGTTGGTGAAGATCGTCGGCAGTTCAGACTGCTTGCGCCAGCCGAGATCACCGCCTTTGAGTGCCTGTTGACCGTCCGAGGAGGCGATGGCAGTAGCCGCAAAATCCGCACCCTGTTTCAGTTTTTCATAGATAGCCTGGGCATTCTTGTGTGCGGCAGCAATTTGATCCGCAGTAGGATTGACGGGTGTGGCGATCAGGATCTGCGACAGATGATATTGAGTGTTGGTGTCGCCGCTCTCTTGGTCTTGTTTAAGTTGCGCTTCCACCTCGCGGGGTGTGATTCGCATCTGGTCACGAATCAGTCGTTGTTGCAATTCCTGGATGGTGATCTGATCGCGCAGTTCCTGACGGAAGTCCGCATAGTTGACGCCTTCTTCTTTGAGCTTGTCCGGTAACTGGCTCAGCGTCACACCATTGCGTTCTGCGATACGGCTGATGGTCTGATTCACTTCATCGTCACTGACGGCTATACCTTTGCCTTCGGCTTGCTGCAGTTCCAGTTTGGCAGTGATCATCTGATCCAATACCTGCTTACGCAATACATCCTTGGGTGGCAGTGCAGTATTGCGGGCGCTGATCTGCTGTATGACGTCAGCGACCCTCTTTTCCAGTTCACTTTCAAGGATGACCTGGTCGTTGACTACCGCGACGATCCGGTCGAGCTCGGTACCCGCGTGCGCCAACTTTTCCTGTTCGGGATTGGGCGCGGTTTTGGCGGTCGAGACGTCTGAAGGAGGTGGGGGCGGAGGCGTGGAAGCACAGCCCTGGACGAGGATCAATGCGGCGGCAAGTACCGCCAGCGGACGGAGCGGAGTTTTCAGCATGGGCATGGACCTGAGTTCAGTGGGAGAGGGACGGATCCGAATAGCCTAGGATACCATTTTGCAGGAAGTCTTCGAGGCGGCGGCCGATAGCGCCCAGACCTTTGAACTGGAGTTCGAGGAAAAATTGCGAATCTGCGTCGCCGGTCTGGGTGATAAAGCGACGATGGACGATATCGAACGTCCAGCAGCAGTTGTCGTACTGGAAGCCGATGAAGCTCTCCAGGGTGAGGTGGTTCTGGATGTCGTAGTTCCAGCGCCCCACAGTGCTCCAGTTGGAGGTCAGGGGCCAATCCAGGGACAGGTCGGTCTGTGTCAGCCCCAGTCCACGGTTGTAACGGTAGGCCAGATTGATTACCTGATGGTAAGCCGGATGATACTGCAGACCGACAGCCGCCAGATCAGTCTGCCGGGTGTATGGATTCCATTGCTGGCCATAGGAGGTGGACCATTGGTCGTTCACATTCAAGGTGACATTGGCGACCAGATCCGAGAACAGGTTGGTGTCGGGCGTAGGTGGAGTGGAGCAGGACGACGCTAATGGACAATATCGCAGATGCACCCGGCGATCCTCAAAATAGCGGATCTCACCGATACTTGTTTCCAGTATCTCTGAGCCATCATCCCCATCCAGCAGGCGGCTGGTCAAGGCATAACTGAGTTGATTGGCGTCTCCCTGGCGGTCCGCACCGATAAAGCGATTATCGGTAAACAATTGCAGGAAACTGAATTCCGGTCGCAAGCTATCGAACAGGGGGATATTGGATTGATCTGTATACGGTACATACAGATAAAACAATCTGGGCTCAAGGGTCTGGATGAAATTACCATCGTCGATACTGCGTTCCAGCGACAGGCCGCTATCAAGGCTGAGGATGGGCAGTGCGCGAGTGATGCTGGTCTGCTGTCCAGGTAGAGCGTTGTTATCGAGGCTGTAATCGGTGTAGCGATAGGCCGCGGTTGGTGTCAGATAGTAGCCAGCTGTGCCGAAAGTTTCACTGACACTGGGCTTTATGTCGGTACGTAGTGAACCTACGCGTAGATCCTGCTGAAAATGCACGAATTCCGTCTGCAGATTGAATTGCGGGCCTTGTGATGCAACATCGCTCTGCCAATCCAGAGTAACCTGCGGCAGTCGACGGTACGGATAATTGGTCGGCAGGATATCGGGATCAACCACCTGATATTCCTGTACCTGTGTCTGGAATGTCAGGTCGGTATCGTCAGAATTGTAATTGATGGCAGCATGACGCTCTTGCAGTGTAGTAGAGACCGTATTCAGGCTGTTGCCAAGATCCTGGAAATACAAACTGTCCGATACCCAATTGTAGGCAGTATTGAACGCCCAACCTCTATTGCTGCTGCGGACGTTATCGTCATCATCGGAGCCATTATCGCCATAGTTCTTATCGGTGTAGGTGCTGCTATCAGTGTCATCTCTGTCGAAGGGGGTGTTGTTTTCGAAGTGAAATCGTCCCCGCTCCTGGTCGGCAAGGTTGTCATGCGGAAGATAGTTGAAATCAAACTGTCCTTTGGAGCCACCTTGAGACAGATAACGAAATTCACCACCCAGGTCAGGACCGCGTTTTGTGATTATCCGCGGGACCAATGTGGCGTCATAGTTTGGTGCCAGGTTGAAATAGTAGGGCAACTGAAAGTCAGTACCAGTCGTGGTCGAGTAGCCAAAGCTCGGTGACAGAAAGCCGGATTTACGGTCGTCATTCAGGGGGAAATTTATGTACGGGGTCCAGAGGATAGGCACACCGTAAAAATCGATAGTCACATCGTGACCGATGCCGGTATTGGTGGACTGATTGAGCAGCATGTCGGGGGCATGCAGCATCCAGTCCTTCTTACCGACCGGGCAGGTGGTGTAATTCATATCAGTAAGGAGGCTGCGATCCTCACTCAGCATCTGTATCTGCTTGGCGCTGCCACGACCGTGGCGCTCAGGCAAGAAGAAATTGGCATGATCGAATGTACCGCTGGCGGTATTTACATCGTAATCCGCGGTATCGCCATGCAAGGTCAGATTGGGCGAATAGAAATGTACGTTATCGGTCGCGTGGACCTTGCCAGTGATTGCATTGTAGACCATCAGATCCGCGGTCATCCGCTGCGAGCCTTGTACTGCCTCGGGATGGCCGGTGAGGTTGGTAATGCCATGGAGGTAACCATCCTGATGATCCGCGGTCAGGTTGATTGGCTGCTGGCTGTCCGGTGGGGTGCCCGTTATCGGCGGCGGAATCGGTGGAACGGACAGAGGTGGACAGAGTCCCCACTGGTTGTAGTAGAAGGGACTGTTGACAGGAATGTTGTCGCTGACCGAGGGGGCATTCAGGGTGGTCGCGGGCGGTGCGCCGAAGGCCGCTGCGGCGGCGAGCAGCGTGGCTGCCATGACTAGCGCGCGGCCTCGTTGCACTGCACAAGCTCCTGGATAACGGATCATAAAAGCGCGGCGTACAATCGCATACTTTAATAACAGGTTCAAACCCGAGGGTCAGGGGTGTCCGGTAGAGATCATGCACTACAACGCTGGGTGATGGGGCAACTGGGGTCAGACTCGGTCAGCCTGACCCCGGCCTCGGCGGATGCCAGCTTCCGGCGCTATTTCAGGACCGCGACCAAAGCCGGTTCGGTCATCGTCATGGATGCCCCGCCGCCGCAGGAGGATTGCCGGCCATTCATACAGGTCGCCGAGCTGTTACGCAATGCCGGCGTACACGCCCCCGAAGTTCTGGCGCAGGACCTCGAACAGGGATTTCTGCTGCTGACGGATCTCGGCACGCAGACCTATCTCGAGATACTGGACGCACAAAATGCC
>DASSKW010000002.1:0-6647 GCA_035690065.1 Gammaproteobacteria bacterium | reverse complement strand
GAGTCCGGCCAGGACTGCAGTCAGCCAGAAGATGCCGGGCACGCCGATCCAGGCGTTCAGGATCGGCCCGACTACCATCGCGACCGCGAACGACAGGCCGATGGTCATGCCGATCACCGCCATGGCCTTGGTGCGATGCTCCTCGCGGGTGAGATCGGCCCCCAGCGCCAGGATGGTCGAACCGACCGCACCACAGCCCTGCAGCAGACGACCGAGGATGATGCCGTAGATCGAGCCGGAGACCGCCGCCAGCACACTGCCGGCTGCAAACACCACCAGCCCGATGGCGATGACCGGCTTGCGTCCGACCCGGTCCGAGAGCATGCCGAGCGGGATCTGGAACAGCGCCTGACTGAGACCATAGATACCGAGTGCCAATCCGATGCTGGTCGGGGTGGCGTCCGGCAGGTGGCGGGCGAACACCGCGAACACCGGGTAGATCATGAACAGGCCCAGCATCCGCAGCGAGAAAATGCCGGCCAGCGAGAAAGAGGCGCGGCGCTCGGTGCCGGTCATGCTGTCGGTATTCATGGGCGATGGCGGTCCGGTTTGAGTGGGAAATACACAGCCGGACAACGCCGGATGCGACAAGAGCGGTCAAGGCGGAGGATTTTATCATGCGAGCGATGGCAGTCTGCTCCCGCCTGAGGCAGAGCTGGCGACATTTTGCGCCAGACTTGCGCCCGGGCGTATAGTTGATGGTTCGCCAATCCGGGACTTGCATGGACACGATTCGCATCCGTGGGGCGCGCACCCACAATCTCGCCAACATCGACGTCGATCTGCCGCGTGACAAGCTGATTGTCATCACCGGGCTGTCCGGTTCCGGCAAGTCGTCGCTCGCCTTCGACACCATCTACGCGGAAGGCCAGCGCCGCTACGTGGAGTCGCTGTCGGCATACGCACGCCAGTTCCTGTCCATGATGGAGAAGCCGGATCTCGATCATATCGAAGGCCTGTCGCCGGCGATCTCGATCGAACAGAAATCCACCTCGCACAACCCGCGTTCCACGGTCGGCACGGTCACCGAGATCCACGATTACCTGCGTCTGTTGTTCGCGCGCGCCGGTATCCCGCGCTGCCCGGATCACGGCAACGATCTGACCGCCCAGACTGTGAGTCAGATGGTGGATCAGGTGCTGGCTTTGCCTGAGGACAGCCGCCTGCTGTTGCTCGCGCCCGTGATCCACGAACGCAAGGGCGAACATCTGGAACTGATCGCCGAGTTGCGCGCCCAGGGATTCGTGCGTGCCCGCATCGACGGCAAGGTGGTGGAACTGGAGCAGGCACCGAAACTCGACCTGCGCCGCAAACACACTATCGAAGTGGTGGTGGACCGCTTCAAGGTTCGGCCGGACGTGGGCTTGCGGCTGGCGGAATCGTTCGAGACAGCGTTGCGTCTGGCAGACGGCATCGCCCACGTCGCGTTCATGGATGAGCCGAAACGCGAGGAACTGGTGTTCTCGGCCAAGTTCGCCTGTCCAGTGTGCGGCTACAGCATCTCCGAACTCGAACCGCGCCTGTTCTCGTTCAACAATCCGGTGGGCGCCTGTCCGACCTGCGACGGTCTCGGCGTCAAGCAATTCTTCGATCCGGCACGGGTGGTGGCACATCCGCATCTGTCGCTCGCCGGTGGTGCGGTGCGTGGCTGGGACCGGCGCAACCATTACTACTTCCAGTTGATCCAGAGTCTTGCCAAGCACTACAAGTTCGACATTGAGACGCCGTTCGACAGGTTGCCGGAGAAGATCCGCAATATCATCCTGCGTGGCAGTGGCAAGGAAGTGATCGCGTTCACGTACGTGAACGAACGCGGCGGTCGCACCTCGCGCCGGCATCCGTTCGAAGGCGTGCTGCCGAACATGGATCGGCGCTATCACGAGACCGAATCCCAACTGGTGCGCGAGGAACTTTCCAAATATCTCTCCAGCCAACCCTGCCCCGATTGCGGTGGCACCCGTCTGCGCAAGGAAGCCCGCTATGTGTTCATCGGCGGCGAAAGTCTGCCGGCCATCGCGGCACTCTCAGTCGGTGACACGCTGCGATTCTTCGAGCAGTTGTCGCTGGACGGCTGGCGTGGCGAGATCGCTGCCAAGATCGTGAAAGAGATCGCAGCGCGCCTCTCGTTCCTGGTCAACGTCGGGCTCGATTACCTGAGCCTCGACCGCAGCGCCGAGACTCTGTCCGGTGGCGAAGCGCAACGCATCCGGCTCGCGAGTCAGATCGGTTCGGGACTGGTAGGTGTGATGTATATCCTCGACGAACCGTCTATCGGCCTGCATCAGCGTGACAATGCGCGCTTGCTGGAGACGCTGGTCCGTTTGCGCGATCTCGGCAACACCGTGATCGTGGTGGAACACGACGAAGATGCGATCCGGCATGCCGACCACGTACTGGACATGGGTCCTGGTGCCGGCGTCCACGGCGGCAAGGTCGTCGCCCAGGGCGCGCCCGACGATATTGCAAACAATCCCGCTTCGCTTACCGGCCAGTACATCTCAGGCCGACGCGAGATCGCCTTGCCGAAAACGCGCATCAAGCCCGATCCGAAGCGCCAGTTGCGGATCCGCAATGCGCGCGGCAACAATCTCAAGGGCATAGATGTAGATATCCCGCTCAGTCTGATGACCTGCGTGACCGGCGTATCCGGTTCCGGCAAGTCCACGCTCATCAACGACACACTGTACCGCTATGCCGCACGTGCACTGAACGATGCGTCTGAAACCCCGGCAGCCTGCGATGGCATCGACGGACTGAATCAGATCGACAAGATCATCGACATCGATCAGTCACCGATCGGCCGCACACCGCGCTCCAACCCAGCCACCTACACCGGCGTGTTCACGCCGATCCGCGACCTGTTCGCCGGTACCCAGGAATCGCGTTCGCGTGGCTACCAGCCCGGCCGTTTCAGTTTCAACGTGAAAGGCGGCCGTTGCGAGGCCTGTCAGGGTGACGGCGTGATCAAGGTCGAGATGCACTTCCTGCCGGACATCTACGTGCCCTGCGATGTCTGCAAGGGCAAACGCTACAACCGCGAGACGCTGGATATCCGCTACAAGGGCAAGAACATCAGCGATGTGCTGGAGATGACCGTCGAGGACGCGGCCGATTTCTTCAGCGCTGTGCCGGTCGTCTCGCACAAGTTGCAGACCCTGATCGCAGTCGGTCTCACCTACGTGCGGCTCGGCCAGAACGCGACCACGTTATCGGGCGGTGAAGCCCAGCGCGTGAAGCTGGCGCGCGAACTTTCCAAGCGCGATACCGGTCGCACACTCTACATTCTCGATGAGCCGACTACCGGCCTGCATTTTCACGACATCGATCAATTACTGGGTGTCTTGCGTCAGTTGCGCGACAGCGGCAGCACTGTGGTAATCATCGAACACAACCTGGATGTGATCAAGACTGCCGACTGGATCATCGATCTGGGTCCGGAAGGCGGCGATGGCGGCGGCACAGTGGTGGCTGTTGGCACTCCTGAAAAAATCAGTGCGGACAAAGACTCCTATACAGGATTATTTCTCCAGCACAGCTTGAGGGCGAAAGAACTTCCCGTACACCACCAACGGAAGCTAGGTTGAGGTCATGGTATCTACCGGCGCTATTTGCGTACTTGGGATGCATCGCAGTGGTACGAGTTGCATTACCGGACTTTTGGAAGATGCTGGCGTTTTTCTCGGTGGCGTATCAAAACAGAACCCCTACAACCTCAAGGGAAACCAGGAAAACCTTCAGATCATGCACTTGCATGAAGATGTTCTGAAAAGTAACGGCAGCAGTTGGGATAACCCTCCAGAGGGCGACGTTGTCTGGTCTGAACACCAGAAAACGTCCCGCATCAGAATCATCGAGCAGTATCCCGAAGATACTTCGTGGGCCTTCAAGGACCCCAGGACTTTATTCACGTTAGACGGATGGTTGGAAGACCTGCCGAATATGCGTTTCATCGGCACCTTTCGGCATCCCAGCGCCGTCGCTCAGTCACTGTTCCGGCGAGGGAAAATGCCGCCACAACAAGGCTACGAACTATGGTCGAGCTATAACGAGAGGTTAATCAAGTATAAGCAGACGTTCGGATTTGATCTGGTCTGTTTTGACCTGAGCCCACCGGCATACCTCGCAGCAGCCGAGACCATATTCCAGCGATTGGACCTGGATACAATAAAAAATGATCTGGCATTTTTCGAAGCAAAGTTACGTTCGGATCAGATAGAGCCCATGTTCAGGCACCCTCCAGATAAAGTCATGGCTATTTACGAGAAACTCCAGGGGCTCTCGACGTGATTGGTAGATTTTTTGGCCGGCCGAAGCTCTCTGTTATTGTCATCGTATATGACATGGCGCGGGAAGCACCACGCACACTGCGATCGCTGACGACACCCTATCAGAAGAACATTACGCCCGAGGATTACGAAGTCATCGTGATCGACAACGGCTCACCCACTCCGCTGGGAGAATCTGTTGTGAGCGCCTGTGGTAAAAATTTCAAATATCACTATATAAACGCAAACGATGCGCAGAAGTCCCCCGCCGCCGCTATCAATCTCGGTGTTGCGATGAGTCGCGGCAAAATTGTATGCATATTCATCGACGGTGCACGAATCGCATCTCCAGGCCTGCTCTCGACCGCGCTCAAGGGTTTCAGACTGTATCCTGATCCGATGGTGGCCACTCTGGGATGGCATCTGGGCCCGGATCTGCAGCAGAAATCGGTTTTGAACGGATACAGCCAGGAAGTTGAGGACCGTCTTCTAGAAGATATCGGCTGGCCAGCCGACGGCTATCGGCTGTTCGATATCTCGGTGCTGGCCGCATCCTCGTTCAAAGGCTATTCTGCCGCACCTTCCGAGAGCAACGCCCTGTTCCTGAAACGTGCCACTTATGACGAGTTGGGTGGGTATGACCCGGCCTTCGATCTGCCCGGGGGTGGGCTCTTGAACCTGGACTTCTTTATACGTGCTTTGGAACGTGAACGATCGCCGCTCATCATGCTGTTGGGTGAAGGGACCTTTCATCAGATCCATGGCGGCGCGTCCACCGGCGCTCCGGAAAAGCAGATAGATCGCTTTCAGATATGGGCGGAACAATACCGGCAGATACGTGGGAAAGCCTGGCAACACCCCGAGAAACAGGCGTTATATCTTGATTCCATGACTCCTGTGGCCAAGACTTCCTGGTCGGCACCGGTTAATAGAGCACAAAATCAGGATCCTTAACTGCTGACCTTGCCGAATCAGGGCAACATGAAAATAAACGTGAGCTGCACTATGGATGTCTTACTTGATTTTGAACACATGATGTCGGAAGCAAAAGCAAACGCTTCTGCTTACGGAAGCGCTTCACCGTTTCCGCACATCGTGCTGGAAAACTTCTTGCCTGCCGATATATATCAACGAGCTCTCAGCGAGTATCCATCGCCCGGACAAATCTCGGATTGGCGTCAGGTGGAAGCACGCGATAACCAGGGGCGTGTTGCGCAGACCTTGAAGTTGGGTTACAGCAACGAGTTGAAAATGGGGCAAACCCTGCGGAACCTCATCTACGCACTAAACTGTGGCGCCTTTATGCGCTATCTTGAGACCTTGACCGGGATACCTGATCTCTTGCCGGACTCTCATCTGGTGGGCGGTGGACTTCATCAATACTTGCCTGGTGCAATTCTAAGGATACATGCAGATTTCAGCCGTCTACGCGGATCCCAGCTTGATCGACGATTGAATCTGTTACTGTATTTCAACGATGAATGGAACAATGGATGGGGTGGAAACCTTGAGCTATGGGACCCCTCTATGCAGAAATGTGTAAAACGCATCGCGCCGACTGGTAATCGCTGTGTAATATTTTCCACTACGGGAACTTCTTATCATGGCATGCCAGAACCTCTTGTTTGCCCGGAAGGTGTAACCCGTAAATCACTTGCATTGTATTATTACTCAAATGGAAGACCGGACAATGAAGCCTCGCCAACACACGCGACGCTATGGCAAAGTCGGCCGGACTAGGAATGATACTCTGGGTAAGTTGCGTTAAATGAATACCACTTCTGCCATGCAAACTTGCAGCCATACGACTGGCCTGACATTCCTCGGTATTGGAGCTCAAAAGGCTGGAACCACATGGTTGGCAAAATGGTTGTCCATGCACCCCGAAGTCCATATGCCGGTTAAAGAAATCCATTTTTGGGATCATCCTCCTTTCTCACCGGCTCGATTAATTCGATACAAAAATCGCTTTGAAAGTTCAACCAAAAAGGCACATGGCGAAATAACGCCAAAATATGCCATATTGCCTTTGGACACTATCAAACTGATTCACGATAATTTTCCAAAACTGCGCATCATTTATATTCTAAGAAATCCTATTGAACGAGCTTGGTCCCAGGTCAGAATGGAATATGCAAGACGGATGTACAAAGACAATGCCAGCCCCAGTGATATGTCAACGGACTGGTTCATAGAGCACATGCTTTCGGAGGAATCTATTTCTAGAGGAAGTTACACCAATTGTATAAGAAATTGGCTTACTTATTTTTCGCGGGATCAATTGCGGATTTTTATATATGAAAAAGATTTAGCAATGCCACGAAAAATGCTTGCTGAGTGCTGTCAGCACCTCGAAATTAACGACTCTTTTTACAATTCTGT
>DASSKW010000001.1:0-18393 GCA_035690065.1 Gammaproteobacteria bacterium | reverse complement strand
TCTACCATGTAGGCGCGGATCTCAACGTCGCTCTTGCCAGCTGCGACCAGCTTGTGTACCTGACGTCTGAAATCGGCTGCCAAACCGGCATTTGAATCGGCAATCGTCTCGTCCTGACAGACCAGGCAACGGAACTGGTGTATCAAATGCTCGTAACGCGCCTGCGTAACAGGATCTGCGAATGGCGGTTCACTGTCTATGGCCAGCGCATGTGAGCTGAATATCCCGATTAATACTGCGCAGCAGAGCAATCCTGGTAATTTCATGAGCCTGCCTGCTCCAGTTTTTGGATGCGCGGCAGCAGATCATGCTGGATGATATCTTGGGTCAATGGACCGATATATTTATGCCGGATGATGCCGTGCTTGTCGAGCAGGAATGTCTCAGGTGCCCCATACACGCCCCAGTTTATCGCCACATCGCCAGTTGCATCGAATGCTACCGCTGTATAGGGATCACCCTCCTTGGCCAGCCAGTCGAGCGCGCTCTGACGTTCGTCCTTGTAGTCCAGACCATAGATCGGGATCACATTTTGTTTGGCGAATTGCACCAGCGCCTCATGCTCATCGCGACAGGCGACACACCAGGTCGCCCATACATTCAGTAATGCTACCTTGCCCTTGAATTCATCTTGCGTAAAAGTCTGCGTTGGCGCATCGAGACGGGGCAATGAGAATACCGGCACAGCTTTGCCGATGAGTGGCGACGGTACAACGCGGGGATTCAGAAACAGACCACGGGAAAAAAGCGCCAATAGCGCGACAAGTACCAGAATCGGCAATGTATAGCCCAGATAGCGAAGTTTCATTCACGATTCTCCGTCACCACCTCGGAATCGGGTTCAGCTGGTTTTGCTGCGCTGGTGTCAAATTCGGCCTGTGGTGCGTTGCGCCGGTAACGACGATCGGATGCAGCAAGTATCCCGCCCAGCATCATGAAAACTCCACCGAGCCAGATGAACCGAACCAGTGGTTTGTATTGCAAGCGAACACTCCAGGCGCCGTTATCGAGTGGATTTCCAAGTGCCACATAGATATCCCTGAACAGACCAGGATCGATTGCCGCTTCCGTCGTTACGGTGGTGGTAAATTGACGTTTCTCCGGCAACATCGTGGTCACTTCACTGCCGTTGCGCATGACATGAAATACACCCTGATCGGCCTGGTAGTTTGGTCCTTGAACGTTATGCACACCATCGAACTTGAACTGATAACCTGCCACGCTGGCGGTGTCACCTGGTGACATCACTCTGTCTTCTTCAACGCCGAGTATGCTGGTGATGGTAATCCCGAGTACCAGCACGCCTGCGCCGAGATGCGCCAGGCTCATGCCAATCATGCCACGCGGCAGCGTGATGTGCCGGCCGTCATGACGCGCACGCAGGCGGTGTATGGGCTCTCGCAGCGCGGACAGTATCGCCCAGATCCCCAGAACGATACCGATCACTAGCATCAGGCTTGTTTGTGAGCCGGCAAGCGCGATGCAGACCACCGCCAATAACAGGGTAACGGCCGCAGATATCCTGACTGCACGTAAAGTGTCGCGCGAATCACCGCGTTTCCAGCGCACATACGGACCGATACCAATCAGCACCAGGAACGGCAGCATGATGGGGATGAAGACCGCCTTGAAATACGGTGGACCTACGGAAAGCTTGCCCAGATCGAGTGCATCAAGTACCAGTGGATAGAGCGTGCCCAGCAGTACGGCACCGGCCGCTACTACCAACAGGATGTTGTTGAGTAACAGCAGTGTCTCGCGGGAGAACGGTTTGAATCCGCCGCCGCTGGAAAGCGTCGGTGAACGCCAGGCGTAAAGCGTCAGCGCCGCACCCACGAATACCGCGATCATGCCGAGGATGAAAATACCGCGCTTGGGATCGGTGGCGAACGCATGTACCGAGATAAGGACTCCGGACCGAACCAGGAAGGTTCCGAGCAGACTCAGGGAAAAAGCCGCAATCGCAAGCAATGCGGTCCAGCTCTTGAAAGCGCCACGTTTTTCCGTGACTACGAGCGAATGCACCAGCGCCGTGCCGACCAGCCACGGCATGAACGAGGCATTCTCGACAGGATCCCAGAACCACCAGCCGCCCCAGCCAAGTTCGTAGTATGACCACCAGCTTCCAAGCGTGATCCCGAAGGTCAGGAACAACCAGGCCACCAGAGTCCAGGGACGCGACCACCTGGCCCAGGCCGCATCCATTCGCCCGCCCAGCAGTGCCGCGATAGCGAACGCAAATGCGACCGAGAAGCCTACGTAACCGGTGTATAGCATCGGCGGATGGATCGCCATAGCCGGGTCTTGAAGGATCGGATTCAGATCCCTGCCCTGTTCTACCGGAGGCAGCAGCCGGGTGAAAGGATCCGAGGTGAACAGCATGAACAACAGGAACCCGATGCTTATTACGCCTAGCACGCCCAATACACGGCTTACCAGCTCCAGGGGCAAATGGCGGCTGAAACGCGCGACTGCGATCGTCCATAAGCCCAGGACGGTCACCCACAGCAGCAGTGAACCCTCATGCGCTCCCCACACCGCGGTGATGCGGTAGGGCCAGGGCAATGCCGTATTGGAATTGTCCGCCACGTATTGCACCGAAAAATCGTTGGTCAGGAAGGCGTAAGCAAGCGCCGCAAAAGCCAGGATCACGAACCCGGCCTGGGCGACCGCCGCGGGTCTTGCCACCGACATCCAGATCAGCTGCTTGCGCCACGGCCCGATCAGGCCGAACCCGGCCTGGGCGACAGCAAGGCATAACGCCAGGATGAGTGCGAGATGGCCGAGTTCAGGAATCATGGCAACCTGCCTGCAGTGTTGTGGAGACGGGATGTCATCGGTGGGATGGCTTGAGCGGAGCCACCGAGACGGAGAGATCAGAAGGCTGGATTTTACGCGCTTAAACGCACCAGGTCATGGTGAATCTTCGTTGGTAGCCGGATCGATGCGCCCCTTGAATCCGTCGATATCGGCTTCCTTGACGGACTGCGCCACGAGTTTTGCCATGGCTGGCCGGATCTGGTCGGTCAGCTGATACGGCAGCACCCATTTGAAGGGCGCGGCAGCAGGACCGGCTCCCAGATGGTAGATCCAGACGGTCATCGCGCTGTGTCCCTGAAGTTGGTCGAAGCCAGGACCGTCAATCAGGGTGACCAGGGTGTGGCCGGGTAACAACTCTGGAGTCTTGATCGGTTGTGAGAGGACGGTCTGTCCATCCAGATCGAAGGCACACAGACTGCTGACAGTATCAATGGGTTGCTGGGTGTTGTTGGTGAACGTGAGTTTCACGACCACCTGGGGCGATTCGTGCTGGTATTTGTAGAAAGGCACCTGGTACACGGTGTACAGCTTCGGCGGGTTGGGCATCATGAGGTAAGTGCCATTGACCCGCGACTTGATCTCATACCGGTAATAGAGCTGAGGCAGGATGTCCCGGATGCTGACATTCACCTGCAATCCGGCATGACCCTGCGATTGCGACACATCGCCGAATTTGAGCAGCCGGTAGTGCAACTGGACAGGGTAGGACGTGGGTGCCGGGTTGACCGATTCGCCCCCGAGACTGGTTCCGCTACACCCGGCGCACACCACGCTCAGGATCGCAACCAATACGATGTCCGGCTTGAACAGCACGATACGTTCTCCTCAAAAAAACAGGCACCCCTCCGGCGATTATGCCAGAGGCGGTGCCCCGTGATTGGAACGCCGGTTACTTGCCCTGCAAGCCGCGCAGATAGCTGACTACCGCCTTCAGATCGGCATCGGAAAGATGCCAGGCGGGCATCGCCACCGGGATATCCTTGTAACGTTTCTGGTCGCCCGAACGTCCGTTCTGGATAGTGTTCTCGATATCTTCGATCTTGCCGTCGATGACGAACGAATCACCTTTCAGCGCCGGCGCCAGACCAGGCGTTCCCTGCCCGTCCTTGCCATGGCAGCTGGCACATTTGGAACCGAAGATGTCAGCTCCTGTGTCAGCCAGGGCTGCCGGCATCGCCAAGACGGCGGTGCATGCAATCATCAGTAACAGACTCGACTTGTTGTTTTTCATCGTGTCGCTCCGGAGGCAACTGATTAGAAACCAAAGTCTACCAAGAAATTCCACGAGTACCCACCGCTCTGGTAATTGGCCTGGTTCAGCACCGGGGTCTTACTCGGGCTGTAGCTCAAGGCGACATTGATATTCATCGCCGGGACCCACAATGCGACCAAGCCCCAGTTGACCGGCGCATAGGCAGAATACTCGACTCCGGCAGGCGTTGTGTAATCGAATGTCAGAGTCTTGTTGACAAAAAATTCAAATCCATAGGTCCGGTTATAGAAGTACCGTATCTGATACCCGAGTTTGGTCGCCTTGGAAGATGCGCCACTGACATAATCCTGATTCGCGCCAGCCAGGGCAACACTTTGATACCAACTGTTGTTGCCCATGTCAGCGACGGACTGTTGTACGGTGAGCCGGTACGCATGACTGGTATCCACGGTCTCATAGCCGGTGCCGTTCACACTCTTGAGATCTCCCAGCGATACCCAGTTAGAACCGAGCCGGTTGCTGAAGCCGAGGCTGTGGATACCGGCCGGACACGCCGTGGAGCAGTTGAAGCTGGTATTGGTGGAGTTGACCTGCGAACCGACATTGTCTCCCCACACGGTGTCTAATACCCACCATACGTCATTGCTCTCCCGCCGGAACTTGTCGCCGGTGCCGGGAACGCCGTCGTAGGCCAAAGCAATGTAGTTGTTGTGGCCGTTACTGAAGGAGGCATCCGAATCGCCCGAGATGATCGAATACTGGGTCAGGATGCTGTTATTCCAGAAGCCATAGAAACTGTATGCCGCAGTCGAATATTCATTGCCCACGCCGCCCTGACCATAACTCCAGGGGCGTACCTGCGTGTTGGGGAACACGAACTCGTTGATGGCATCCGGGTACTCGTTGCCGTAGGCCATGGCAATGAAGCTGCTGCCGTCGCCCAACATCTTGCTGGCCGTGAGGCGATATTCGTCGTAGGCATAAAAATTCACATTGGTTGGTTGCCCGGGGGTTTGCCCCGCCGTGGTGCTGGTATTGGCGGCCTTCAGAGATTGATTGCCGAGGTAACCGAACTCGGTCCAGACTCCCAACCAATCGGTCACCGGCCCGGTGAAGTAGAACGCCAAGCGATTCCCCGGGTTCGAAGTTACATCGCGTTTGCCGCTACCTGCCGAATAACCGCCACTTGCCAGTTGCGTGATGAAGCGAGCCGCGAAGAAATCTTCCCAGTTCAGCGCCAGGTAATTGCCGCCGTATTCCGGAGTCTCATCGCCTTTGGCATCAAATCCCGTCTCACGGAATTTGCCGTGCACGGAATTCGGCTGGTGGAAGCCACGCATGATGAAGAGGCGCCCGGTACGGGTGAAGTATGGGACTGCCTGAAAACCGATGTGGCAGGAGTTGCAATCCAGGCCGGTCTGGCGTGCATAGGACGGCATGGCATTTGCGGGGCCGAACCAGCACGCGGCTGTCAGCATCAGGATCACTGTACTCGCGCGTAACATGAACTTCTTCATGATCGTGTCTCCGTATGGAGGAAATTCAATACCCTTACAGAAGGGCCCATCTTCTTGGTCGTCAGTATTACTTCGATTACTTACCCTTCTGCATGTCGCCCTTCAGATAAGCGATCAACGGGCGCAAATCCTGAATCATCGTGGCATCGAATGACGGCATATCCGGGTAAGTGTCGTCGTAATGACGCTTGGCACCGGTGCGGCCATTGCGAATCACCTCGGCAATGGCGGTATCAGGCGCGTACACAATAAATTGATTGCCCTGCAAGGGTGGAGCTGTAGCAGGCAACTGGTGACCCTTGGTGCCCTCCCCATGGAGGCCGTGACACGTCTCGCAACGCGCGTTGTATATCGCGCGGCCCACGTCCTGATCCGTGATGGTCGTGCCGGAATACTGAACCGTATAGGGTTCTGCAGCTCGTCCGGTAGCAGTAAAAGCCAGAACGGCCAGTGCTGCGATCGCAAGCACAAAATATGCCAAAGTTTTAATGGGTCTCATGGCAAATTCCTCAATGGACAAACGTGGGGTTTATGCCACCCGGTTGGTTTGAAAGCGGACACCTCAGACAGTGCCTCTAATTCAGGGTAGATCATAATTGAGTATTGTCAAGAATACGACATATTAATATCGATAATGCGACATATATACCCGTGCCAGCCAAGCCCATGCAGGACAAGGGGGGGGGCGTATGTGGCGGGATAGCAACAGGCTGATCGGGTCCTGTTATCTGCTGGTACGACATTGGAAGGATCGGTCAACCCGGGACGAATCATTATATTTGTCACGTAGCGAAGCTTTCTTTACCTTGGCCTGGCCAATGCTGAAGTTTGATGCGGTGGGAATGACGAATAATAGGCGATCAGGCAGATCAGCAGGATTTTACGGTGTACCGGATAGCCCCGCGTCAGCCTGGTGAGGACTGTCGAATCGGACGTGCTGTTTTTAGTAATCGTGGCGGAGTCATCGACAGTCGATTATCGGCGAGCCGACAAGGTTCCGTTCAACCTTTGCTGCCGGCGGCCGCGGCCTGCTGTGCCTTGGCTTTCTTGATGGCGGCAGCGATCTCCGGCGGCATGTATTTCTCATCATGCTTGGCCAGGACTTCGTCGGCCACGAACAACCCGTCCTTGTCGAGCTTGCCGTGCACCACGATGCCCTGCCCTTCCCGGAACAGATCCGGCAGGATGCCGGTATAGACGATGGGAACCGAATGCTGCATGTCGGTGAGCGTGAAATGGATCGTCATGCTACCGGGATCGCGGCGTACGCTGCCGTTTGCCACCAAGCCGCCCATGCGGAACAACTGACCGTCATGCGCATCGCCCGAGGCAACCTGGCTGGGGGTGAAGTAATACAGGATATTGTTCTGGAAGGCGCGCAGCCCGAGTGCCGTGGCGATGGCAGCACCTATCACGATGACGAGTACGATCGCGAGCCGTTTCTTCTGGCGCGGTGTCATGGTTTCTCTTCCTCATGCATGCGGCGTTTCAAATCCTTCAGCAAGCGGCGCAGTTGCCGGCCTGGCAACCAGGCATTCACGATCAATACCACGGCGGTGATGGCATAGGCCGGCCAGACATACGCCGCATAGCCGCCCATGATCAGAAATTCGTGCCAGGATTTCATAACAACTCCCTGATCCAGGCCGTGCTGCGCTCGCGCCTGATGATCTCGAACTGCAGACGTTTCATCACGAAGGTGGCGAAGTACAGCATGAATGCAGCGATCATCACCAGCAACGGAACCAGCATCCGCATGGAAATATCGGAATGCGTACCGACAAACACCGTCGGCCCTTGATGCAGGGTGTTCCACCATACTACCGAATAATGAATGATGGGAAGGTTCACCAATCCGACCAGTGCCAGGATCGCACTGGCGCGGTCACCGGTACGCTGTTCGGAAAATGCCCGGTTCAGCGCCATGAACCCGAAGTACAGAAATAACAGGATCAGTTCCGACGTCAGACGCGCGTCCCACACCCAGTAAGTGCCCCACATCGGCTTGCCCCATAACGAGCCGGTCACCAGCGCCAGAAATGCGAACGAAGCTCCGAGTGGAGCCGCTGCGGCAGCGACTGCGCTGGCGAGTTTCATGCGCCAGATCAGACCGATGCCGGCCGCGATCGCCATGAAGGCATAACCGGACATGGACATCCATGCGCTCGGTACATGGATATAGATGATGCGGAACCCGTCACCCTGTTGATAGTCCGGTGGCGCCAGCCACAACCCGCCGTACAACCCTGCCGCTAACAACAGCAGTGTGATCCAACCGGTCCAGGGCGCGACGTTCTGCGCGAATTTGTAGAAGTATGGCGGCGAGGCAAGTTTATGGAACCAGGTGAACATGCTCGATGAGCTCCTCAATTTTCCAGACTGACCCGCAAACCGCCGGCGATGGCGAATGGTGATAGCGTCAACGCCAGCGCCAACATGGCGCCCAACAGGTATAGCGGCCCCGAGACATCGTCGCCGGCAACCGCCATGGCAGCGGATCGGGCACCGAATATCAATACCGGCACCGCCAGCGGCAGGATCAGCAGCGGCAGCAGCATCCCGCTGCGCCTCAAACCCACAGTCAGTGCGGCGCCCACTGCGCCCAACAGACTCAGGATCGGTGTGCCGAGCAGCAAGCCGATGAGCAAGGTGCCCATCGCGGATGATGGGAACGATAACAGCATGCCCATCAGTGGCGCGAGTATCACCAAAGGCAATCCGGTGATCAGCCAATGAGTGAGAACCCGCACCAGGCCTACGAGTTCCAGTGGTACCGGGCACAGCACCATGAGTTCCAGGCTGCCATCTTCGTAATCGCTCTTGAACAGACTTTCCAGCCCCACTAAACCCGCGAGCAGCGCCGCCACCCAGATCACCCCCGGTGCCAGGGTCCGGAGCAGCATCGGCTCGGGATCCAATCCCAGCGGGAACAGCGCCGTCACCATGATGAAAAACATCAGTGGCGTGACCATCTCACCGCGCCGCCGGTAGGCCAGTTGCAGATCCCGGCGGATCAGGGCGACGAGTGCGCCATTCATGCTGCACCACCGAGCGTGATGGTATGCAGTACGCCATTGGCCAATTCCAGCGGTTGATGGGTCGCAAAGATCGCGATACCTCGGCGCTCGACATGAGCCTGGATCAGTTCCACCAACAGCTCGTTGCCAGCCGCGTCCAGACTGGTGAGGGGTTCATCCAGCAACCAGAGCGTGGCGCGCGAGAGTAGCAGGCGGGCCAGCGCAACCCGGCGTTGCTGCCCCATCGAGAGGCTTCCACAGGGACGCTCAGCCACCCCGCCAACGCCGAGTCTCGCCAGCGCATCGGCGATGCTCATGGCCGGGGGCCGCCCCGTCATGGCCACATAAGCAGAGAGATTTTCGACCGGTGTCAGATTGGATTTCAGACCGTTGGCATGGCCGAGATAGGCCAGAGACTGGCGGTAGCCGTCGCCCGCTTCGACCAGGATCTGGTCGTTCCAGCGGACAGCCCCAGATTCCGGCTCCGACAACCCGGCCAACACCCGGATCAACGTGGTTTTACCCGCGCCGTTGGCACCGTGCAGGCGCAATGCCCGCCCTGCTTCGGTCCGGAATGAAAGCCCGTGGCAGAGACGGCGCTCTCCGCGCCAGATCTCGAGTGCTTCGCAGGAAAGAGCGTCTGTGGTTGTCATGGCTCGGTCGGATGGTGCCCGGGGCCGGACTCGAACCGGCACGGCCGTTGCCAGCCAACGGATTTTAAGTCCGTTGCGTCTACCAGTTTCGCCACCCGGGCCGACATTGAAAACCGTAATGGAGGCTAGGGTCGGAATCGAACCGGCGTACACGGCTTTGCAGGCCGCTGCATGACCACTCTGCCACCCAGCCTCACTCAAGAAAGACCCGGAAATTTACCACATCGAGGCAGTCAATTTCAGGCTCCGGCCCGAATCCGGGACGGAAATAAAAAACCCCGGTTCGACACCGAGGTTTGATATCTGGAGCGGGAAACGAGGCTCGAACTCGCGACCTCAACCTTGGCAAGGTTGCGCTCTACCAACTGAGCTATTCCCGCCTTGAGGGGCAGTATTGTAGGGCCGAACCGTTCCCTGTCAAGGTACTGTCGTTCTCAGCGCTGTCGGGAAAGCTCCGGCCAGGCCGCGGCCAGATACAGCACCATGCTCCAAAGCGTCAGCACTGCTGCCACATACAGCAGCCACAGCCCGATCGCGTATATGGGGAGACCGTAGGCATCGTACCGGTACAGCATCAGGCCCGCTGCCAGCATCTGGGCGGCGGTCTTGAATTTGCCGAGCCATGAAACGGCCACGTTCTTCCGTACTCCCAGGGTCGACATCCATTCACGCAAGGCCGAGATGGTGATCTCCCGGCCGATGATGACGATGACGGCGACCGCCAACAACCAGTTGCGATCCGCCCAGACCAGCAACACCAGCGCCGTCGTCACCATGATCTTGTCGGCGACCGGGTCGAGGAATGCACCGAATGCCGAAGTCTCGCCCAATTTGCGCGCGTAATAGCCGTCCAGCCAGTCGGTCACGCCGGCCAATGCATAGATACCAGCGCAAAGCGGAAACCTCCAGCCGAACGGCAGGAAGAACACCACCACCAGCACCGGGATCAATACGATACGCAGCAGTGTGAGGATATTGGGGAGATTGAATTTCATGCCACGGTTTCTGGTTATGGATACAGTTAATGAAACATGCCGTAGATACGTTCCGCCAGCGCCTGACTTATACCATGTACCTGCATGAGATCTTCCACACCAGCGCGCGCGATACCCTGCAAACCGCCAAATTGCTTGAGTAATTGCTGGCGGCGCTTCGGCCCCAAGCCGGCGATCTCTTCCAGCGGTGATACGTTGCGTACCTTGGCTCGCCGCTGCCGATGCCCGGTGATGGCAAAACGGTGAGCCTCATCGCGGATCTGCTGGATCAGATGCAGGGCTGGCGAATCTGGCGGAAGTATAAGTGGAGTATCCTGGGTCGACAAGAAAAGCTGCTCCATGCCCGGCCGGCGGGTCGGGCCTTTTGCCACTCCCACCAGCAGCACTCCTTCGACCTGCAATTCTTCCATGACCTTCTCGGCCATGTGCAACTGGCCCTTGCCGCCGTCGATGAACAGCACGTCCGGTATCATGCCCTCGCCGCGCTTGAGCCGGGTATAACGGCGCGTCAGCGCTTCCCGCATGGCACCATAGTCATCGCCGGGTGTGATGTCGTCGATATTGAAACGTCGGTAATCGCCTTTGCGCGGCCCTTCCTGATCGAAGATCACGCAGGATGCCACCGTGCCCTCGCCCATCGTATGGCTGATATCGAAACATTCGAGCCGGGACGGCAGTTGATCCAGTTCCAGTACCTCCTGCAATGATTCGAAGCGTCGCCGCATGTCGGCATCAAGCGCCAGCCGCATCAACAGTGCCTGGGTTGCGGTGAGGCGCGTCTGATCCACCAGCTTGCGGCGCTCGCCGCGTAACGGATGCAGGATCTGTACCCGTTTGCCGGACTGCTCACTGAGAGTCTGTTGCAACAGGCTTTTGTCTTCGATCGCCTCGCCTAGCAGTATCAGTTTCGGGACTTCACGCTCCAGGTAGTATTGCGGCAAGAATGCCGACAATACTTCCTGCTCATCGATCCCGGCACTGATGCGCGGGAAATAGGTCCTGCTGCCGAGATTGCGTCCGGCGCGAACGAATACCACAGCAACGCAAGCCAATCCTGCCTTGACGCTGACAGCCACCGCATCGTGATCACCTGCATCACCACTGATGTGCTGATGCGTCACGGTCTTTCTCAGGCTCGCGATCTGATCCCGGTAGCGCGCCGCCAACTCGAAATCGAGCCGCTTCGAGGCGTCTTCCATGCGCTCCACTATCGCATCGATCACTTCACGGTTGCGGCCTTCCAGGAACAACACCGCATTGCTGACATCGCGCGCATAGTCTGCCTGCTCGATCAGACCCACGCAGGGTGCGGAACAGCGTTTGATCTGATATTGCAGGCAGGGACGGCTGCGGTTACGGAAGAAGGTGTCGTTGCATTGCCGCAGCAGAAACAGTTTCTGCAATAGATTCACTGTCTCGCGTGCCGAATGGGCGCTCGGGTATGGACCGAAGTACTTTCCCGATTCACTGCGTTTCCCTCGGTAAATCGTCAGGCGTGGAAACGGGTGAGCGTCGATTAGCCGGATATAGGGGTAACTCTTGTCGTCGCGCAGTACCACGTTATAGCGTGGACGATATTGTTTGATTAGATTGTTTTCCAGCAGCAACGCTTCCACTTCGGTATGCGTGCTGGTCACTTCGATGGAGACCATCTGCGCCATCATCGAACGGGTCTTGAGCGACACGCCGGTGTTGCGGAAATAGCTCGCCAGGCGTTTTTTCAGGTTGCGGGCCTTGCCGACGTAAAGTATCTCGTCCCGCGCATCCAGCATGCGATAAACGCCGGGGGCACTGGTCACGCTGGCAAGAAAGCGTGTGCTATCGAAGGACTTGAGTTGATCCCTGGACCCGTTCACTTGCGCACCAGTTTTCTGGCTTGCGCCATTACCGCTGCGAACATCGGTTCGGTCAGGCGTCTGGTCTGGGTGTTGTAACGACTGCAATGATAGGAGTCCAGTAGTACCTGCTGGTTGCCGAGTTTGTGATTGGCCGCGTGTTTGAAGACAAAATCGCGCTGCTTGAGACCGGAGGCCCTTATCACCGCTTCATGTGCGACGCGGCCGAGCACCAGGATCACCGCCGGCTCGGGCAGTGACGCAAGTTCGGCCTTCAGGAAGCTGTTGCAGTTGACCACTTCCGAAGCGACAGGTTTGTTGGCGGGCGGCAGGCATTTCACCGCATTGGTGATGCGGCAATCTATCAGGCGTAATCGATCTGCAGCAGAGCGCGATACAGCGGCGCTCGCGAACCCGAACTGGTGCAATGTCTTATAAAGGAGGATGCCGGCATGATCGCCAGTGAAAGGCCGGCCGCTCGCATTCGCGCCGTGCATGCCTGGCGCCAGCCCCACGATCAGCAGACGCGCCTTGCTGTCACCGAACGGCGGTACTGGCCGGGCATGGTAGTCGGGATAATCCTTGCGGATACCGGACAGGAACCCCGTCAGTCGCGGACAGCGCGTGCAGTCGGGATCGAAACAGGCTTTATCCATGCTGCCGAGTTTACCGGCGCCCGCGCCGACAGACGAGAGATATTTCAGTTGGCGGAGTTGCCTGTCTCCGCCAGCACGTCGTAACGCAAGGCCAGACGGGTCAATTCCACGTCGTTGCTGACGCCGAGTTTTTCGAACAACCTCGAGCGATAGGTGCTGACAGTCTTGGGGCTGAGATGCAGTTGGTCGGAGATAGTCTGCAGTGCCTGCCCCGTGATCACCATCAGCATCACCTGCATCTCGCGCTGTGAAAGTTTCTCGAATGGTGAAGCTTTGCTGCCGTCGAGTTTGGCGAGTGCCAACTGCTGGGCGATCGATGCGGTGATGTAGCGTTCGCCGGCATGGACCTTGCGCACGGCTGTCACCACTTCGTCGGCAGCGCAGTCCTTGGTCAGGTAGCCGTGGGCACCGGCTTCGAGCAAGCGCAATGGAAAAGGCTCGCTGGCGTGTACCGAAACGGCGATCACCTTGAGAGCCGGCTCATGGGTATGCAGTTTGCGGGTGGCTTCGAGACCGCCGATGCCCGGCATGTTCACATCCATGAGGATCACGTCAGGCTTGAGTTCACGCGCGAGTTTTACGGCTTCCTCACCGGAAGTAGCTTCCGCCACGACCTGCATGTCGGAAGTTTCCTCGAGTATCAGACGGATCCCTGTCCGGACAAGCTTGTGGTCGTCCACCAGCAGGACACGGATCATAACTCTCTACCCCTGCGATTATGCTTAACCAACCCTGCGCAAGAGGTTACGGCAAATTCACGGGCTTGCACAGAGGGAGCATTTAACTCATGTGTTCTATGATGGCGTCTCCAAAACCGGAACATCCGACCAGAGTCGCGCCCGGAATCAGGCTCTGCATCTTTTCTTCGACATTGCGGCGGCCGGCGATCTCGCGCTTGGAAACCCGGATGGCCTGCCGCAACCGTGCCAGATCGTAGGTCATGATCCTGGCCGCGATGGTTTTGCCGACGCCATTCAGGATGTTGTCGGCAGCCTCGGTCCAGCCCAGATAACGCAGCATCATCTCCGCCGAGAGTATCAATGAACCCGGATTGACCTGATCCTTGCCGGCGAAACCCGGTGCTGTCCCGTGCGTCGCCTCGAAGATCGCTACCGCGTCGGAAATATTGGCGCCGGGTGCGATACCGATACCGCCAACCTGCGCCGCCAATGCGTCTGAGATGTAATCTCCGTTCAGGTTCAAGGTCGCGATCACATCGTAGTCTTCCGGCCGCATCAATATCTGCTGCAGGAAGTTATCCGCGATCACGTCCTTCACCACGATGTCATTACCGGTACGCGGGTTTCTGAATTTGCACCACGGCCCGGCATCGATATCCTGCGCACCGAACTCTTCCCTGGCCACCTGGTAGCCCCAGTTGCGGAAAGCACCCTCGGTGAATTTCATGATGTTGCCCTTGTGCACCAAGGTCACCGAGACACGGTCGTTATCGATCGCGTAACGGATTGCCTTGCGCACCAGACGCTGCGAACCTTCCTTGGATACCGGTTTGATGCCGATACCGGAACTGTTCGGGAAACGGATGCCCGTCACGCCCATCTCGTGCTGCAGGAAATCGATGACCTTGTGGACTTCGGCAGTACCCGCCGCCCATTCGATACCGGCATAGATGTCCTCGGTGTTTTCACGGAACACCACCATGTCTGTAAGTTCGGAGTCCTTCATCGGAGTGGAGACCCCGGGGAAATAGCGGATCGGGCGCACACAGGCGTACAGGTCCAGCGTCTGACGCATCGCGACATTAAGGGAACGGATACCGCCGCCGATCGGCGTGCCCAGAGGGCCCTTGATCGCAACCACGTACTCGCGCATCGCTTGCAAAGTCTCTTCGGGCAGGTAGATATCCTTGCCGTATTTCTTGACGGCTTTCTCCCCGGCATAGACTTCCATCCAGGCGATCTGGCGTTTGCCGGCATACGCTTTTCGCACTGCGGCATCCACCACCTTCTGCATCACCGGTGTCACATCGATGCCGATACCGTCGCCGACCACGAACGGGATCACCGGTTGATCCGGGACGTCGATGCTGAAATCGGTATTGACGCTGATGCGCTCACCGATCCTGGGTGGCACGAGCTTGTCGAACTTCATGGACCGAGCCTTTGGAAGAAGTGTGAACCTGAATGCAGCGTCGCGGACACGGCGCGTGCATAATCATATAACACGCGGTCCCGAGTCGCCAATCCATGTCCGTGCTCCTGTTCAACAAACCATTTGGTGTCATCTGCCAGTTCAGTGGCGATGGCGGTCGTCCCACGCTGGCGGATTTCATCAAGGTCAAGGATGTCTATCCCGCCGGGCGGCTGGACACGGACAGTGAAGGGTTGCTGATCCTGACCGATGACGGACGCTTGCAGAGCCGCATCAGCCATCCGCGCCACAAGCTGCCGAAGACTTATCTCGCACAAGTCGAGGGAATTCCATCGGCAGAAGACCTGGAACGATTGCGTGCCGGGATCATGCTGAACGACGGCCCTGCCCTGCCCGCCGCTGCACGGTTGATCCATGAACCGGAAGACCTGTGGTCGCGCGATCCGCCGATCCGTTTTCGCAAAGCCATCCCCACCGCCTGGATCGAACTCATCCTTCGTGAAGGGCGCAACCGTCAGGTACGACGCATGACTGCCGCGATCGGTCATCCGACACTGAGACTGATCCGCTGGCAGATCGGGGACTGGACGTTGGCAGAATTGAAACCGGGCGAATGCAGGAAAGCGGCTGACTAGATATCGGGGATTACGTCTTCCTGGCTTTCCTTGCCACGATCCGCATCGACATCTCCAGCGCCTGTTCGTAATTCAGACGTGGATCCACCTGGGATTTGTAGGCGCGCTCCAGATCGGTGTCGGTGAGACCGCGCGCACCGCCGGTACATTCAGTGACGTCGTCGCCGGTGAGTTCAAAATGCACGCCACCCAGGATGCTGCCGAGCCGATCATGCAATGTGAACGCGGCTTCCAGTTCTTCAAGAATGTTCTCGAAACGCCGGGTCTTGATCCCGCTGGCAGTGGTTTCAGTGTTGCCATGCATGGGATCGCAGATCCACAGTACCTGCTTGCCGGCCTTGCAGACAGCTTCGATCAGCGGCGGGAGTTTTTCGTTGATGTGTCTGGTTCCGAAACGGTGGATCAGCGTGAGCCGGCCCAGTTCGTTGTCCGGATTCAGCACCGCGCACAGTTCCATGAGCTGTTCTGCACTCATGTCCGGACCGATCTTTACCGCGACCGGATTGGCGATACCCCGGCAGTATTCGACATGCGCGCCATCCACGTCTGCAGTGCGCATCCCGATCCAGGGATAGTGCGTCGCCAGGTTGTACCAGCGGCCGGCTTCCGCGACGAACTGGGTCTGCGCCTGTTCATACAAGAGGTGCAGACCTTCGTGACTGGTGAAGAAATCGATGCGGCCACTGTCGCTGAGCGTCTGACCCGAGACAGTCTCCATGAAGGTCAGCGAATCCATGATCGATTGCACGATGCGCCGGTATTCCGCTTCCAGCGGCGAATTGCGCACGAAATCCAGATCCCAGTATTCGGGATGATGCAGATCGGCGAAGCCACCATCCACCATCGCGCGTACGTAATTAAGCGTGAGCGCGGCGTGTTCATAACCGCGCAGCATCAATTCCGGGTTGGGGGTCCGTTCGGCAGTACTGAAACCGGTACGATTGATGAGATCGCCGCGATAGCTCGGCAGCGTCAGTCCATCCCGGGTCTCGGTCTCGGTTGAGCGCGGTTTGGCGTATTGACCCGCGATGCGACCGACCCGGATCACCCGTTTCTTGAGACCGTGCACCAGCACCAGACTCATCTGCAGCAGGATCTTCAGCTTGTTGGCGATGGGATCTGCGGTGCAATCGTCGAAGTTCTCGGCACAATCGCCACCCTGTAACAGGAAGCGTTCACCACGACCGGCTTCCGCCAGTTGCCGGCGCAGCTTGTCCACCTCGCCCCAGGTGACGAGTGGCGGCAGTCGCCGTATCTCTGTGAGCACGCGTTCGACGGCATGAGCGTCGGCGTACAGCGGCTGCTGACCCGCAATCCGCGATTGCCAGCTGTCCGGGGTCCATTGGTGTGTGAGTTTGTGGTCCATGTGTAGCGGCAATGCTACACGGGCTGCACCGCACGGGAAAGCATGGGGTGCGGCGCGGTACTGATTTGTGGCAAAATGGTCGTTTTTCAGGGCCGTGGGTTCTGCATTTCGTTACCCGGCGCGCCCTGCGCCTCGCACTATTCGAATCAGGCCGGTCGTTCGCCGGTTTGGACTGACAGGAGTTTTCTATGCATCGCGTTCTCGTACTCGGAGCCGGCAAGATCGGTTCCCTGCTCTCCGGTTTGCTTGCTGCTTCAGGTGATTATCAGGTCGATCTCGGCGACGTGAACGGCCATGCGGCACAGGCTGCGGCCGCCGGCCACAAACTCGCCAATATCAAGGCGCATCAGGTCGATGCCGGCAACAAGGCAGCACTGGAACAGCATCTCAAGGCGCATCCTGCCGATGCAGTGATCTCCAGCTTGCCCTATTTTTGCAATCCGCCGGTGGCGGAAGTTGCGCGCAAGCTCAACCTGCACTACTTCGATCTGACCGAGGACGTCGAAGTCACGCGTGCAGTGACCAAGATCAGCCAGGGCGCCAGCACGGTATTTGCGCCGCAATGTGGCCTCGCGCCCGGTTTCATCAGCATCGCCGGCAACGAACTGATGTCGCATTTCGATGAGGTGCACGATGCCAAGTTGCGCGTCGGTGCCCTGCCCCAGAATCCGGGCAACATGACCAAGTATTCGCTGACTTGGTCCTCGGATGGTGTGATCAATGAATACGGCAACCTTTGCTATGGCGTGGCCGACAGCAAACCCGCAGTGCTAATGCCACTCGAAGGTCTGGAGACCATCCAGCTTGAAGGCCGGCTGTACGAAGCCTTCAATACTTCGGGCGGTTTGGGCTCGCTGGCGGAAACCTATGAGGGCAAAGTCCGGAATCTCACCTACAAGACCATGCGTTATCCGGGTCATTGCGAGATCATGCGCATCCTGATGAATGACCTGCGCCTCAATGAACACCGTGACGAGATGAAGACCATCATGGAGCGCGCGGTACCGCGTACGGTACAGGACGTAGTGCTTGTGTATGTGTCCGTCACCGGCATGCAGCACGGCAAGTTCATGGAAGAGAATTACGTCAATGCCATCTTCCCGCAGGAGATCGCCGGCAAGTTGTGGTCCGCGATCCAGGTGACGACCAGCGCCGGCGTATGTGCGGTGGTCGATCTGGTCCTGAAGAAACCGGATGCCTACAAAGGACTGGTTAAACAGGAACAGTTCAAGCTTGCTGATGTACTGGCGAACCGGTTCGGCAAGGCGTATGCGCAGGCGGAGACCGCGGAACTGTCTGCACGACTGGTACGCACTGGCGAAGCGGCCAAGCAGTTCGTGGCCTGAGTCAATCTTGTTTCGGGAGCAGAGTAATGGCGATGACAGACGTTAAAGCGATCCTGACCTCGTTGGGTCTGGAAAAGACCAACGCCGGGGTATGGACAGCGACCGGTGGCTGGCGTAAATCCCGCGGCGCCGAAGTGCTGGAATCCATCAATCCGGCCAACGGTAAAGTCATCGCCAAGGTATTGTGCGCGACCGATGCCGATTACGAACAGGTCGTCACCGATGCGC